>PWFH01000062.1 GCA_003553795.1 Egibacter sp.
CACCGCCGTGCTCGTGAACCTGCCCGCGCCATCGTGAGGAGGAGACCCCGATGACACCCGGATCCGCCGTGCACGGCCGCAACCGGTCGCGCATCCTCGCGGTGCTCGCCCTGCTCGCGGCGGCAACGCTGCTGCCCGCCACGCCGGCGCAGAGCCACGCCTTCCTCGTCGCGAGCGACCCCGAGGACGGGGCGGTCCTCGACGAGCCACCGGAGGTCGTCACGCTCGAGTTCAGCGAAGTCGTCGAACCCCAGCGCGTCGAGGTCCTGGGCCCCGACGGCCACGACCTCGCCAGCGGCGACCCCGCCCAGGACGGCGAGGCCATCGAGCAGGCGGTCGACCAGCCCACCGACACCGGCGTGCACGTCGTCACGCTCACCTTCGTCGCCGCTGACGGGCACAGCCAGGAGATCGCGGTCGCCTTCGACTACACCGGCGCCACCGCCGCGGCCGACGACCCCGACGAGACCACAGTCGAGGAGACGGACGACGAGGCCGATGACGAGGGCGACGAGCCCGTAGGCGAGGAGGCCGACGACGCCGAGGAGGAAGGCGGCGACGAGGTCGCCGTCGTCGACGCGGAGGACGCCGCGGCCGGCGGGGCGCTGCCCCTGATCCTCGCGGTCCTCGGCTCGGCGGTCGTGCTCGTCGTGCTCGGGGTCGTCGCGATGCGCCGCCTCAACCGCGCCGACACGGGAGGGGACGCCGACGGCACGGCGTGATCCCCGCGGCACGAATCCACCGAACACCGGCTCCGACGGAGGGCGTTGCCTCGGCCTGTCTGCCCACCCAATGCTGTTGCGCGTTCAACAACATCTCGTCTCGGCGCAGATCGCGCCGCAAGAGAGGCGCGACTGGAAGCCCGGGGGCGTCGGCAGCACCGCGCCGTGGGTCATTCACGGACGCATACGGCCAGGCCGCCGCGGCGGGATTCGTCGCAGCGGCCTGGCCGTGCGTGTCAGGCTCCGCCATCAGCCGCCGCGACGGCTCTCCATCGCAGGGCAGCCAAACGGCACGACGAGGTGGTCAGTGACGTCGTCGCCGGTGGTTGCAGGCGACGGCGGAGCTGTGCGCGGGAGCAAGGCTCATGGCTGGGCGGCGTCTCCGAGGCTCGCGCCGGCGTTGCCGACACACCTCTCGGCTCATGCCCGGCCTCATCGCGAGCTTGCACAACACGGTGTTCGCCGGGTGCGTGATCGCGCTCACGCGATCGGCTGCATGCTGCTCGAAGGTTCACGCGCGGTGCCGTGACGGCCTCCCATGTGAACCCGAACTCCGACTGCTCGGAAGCTGTCAACAACGGCGTCTCGAGTTCTCTCCCACATCGCGGCTGAGATGGTGCGACCCATGACGCGGTTGCTGGTCCCGTGCACCGGCTACGGCCAACACCCTCCAGGTTATGCCCATCGACTGCGCAGCCAGGGCCGCTGGTTCGAGGGTTGGCGTCATCGCGCGGCTCAGCTATCGACGAACCCGACGTGAAGGCCCCACCCCGAGGGTGGGGGTGACCACACCTCCGGTCTCGTGGCTGCCGGGTCGACCGCCCGCTGTCGCCGGCGAACGATGCCGAGCGTCGGTGGATCGACAGGGGTGGAAGCCGCTCCGGCCTCCGGCACCAGAGAGGAGCTGTCACTGATGAAGGGACGGATCACGACCCTGCTCACGGCCACGGCGCTGGCCATGGGCGCGATGTTCGGCACCGCCCTTGCTGAGCCGCCAGAGGTGCCAGGACCGCCGACCCACGAGCACACGCTGACCACCCCCGGCAACGGGAAGGTCGTCCAGGTTGGGCCGCCCGCATGCCGCGTGCCGCAGTCCGAGCGCGGCGCCCGGAACTTCCATCTGAACGTCCACAGCGAGCGCGCCGGCGCAGCGCCGGTAACGAAGGCCGGCCTTGAGATCGGCTTCTACCCGGACCCCGCATACCCGCCTGTGCAAGCCGATGGGACGTGGTGTCCGCCGGAGAGCTGACGTCCGCACTGGAGTTGGCGTGGGGTGGGTGCGTTGAAGCCTTCGGCGCACCCACCCGCGTCTCGTCGGTCGACCGTCACCGACGGTTCTCGCCGGTTCATGTCCGCGCAAGCCGGCGTCCCGTCCAGGCGCATCCGACGTGCCCGTGAGTTCCCTGCTGCTCGCCCGCTCGATGAACCGCGGCGCCAAGTGATGGCGCCGCGGGCTTCGTGGAGGCAGCCTGTTGACTGGGGCCGGACAGAGGCAGCCAGGGGGCAACCGCCATGGTGTAGGTGCTCGTAGCGGCCGTGCGCCCGGGGGTACCTGCGCGACTTCGTCGACGGCCTCTGCTGCACTGACAACGGTAGCCACATCAGCCTCGTCGGGTTGGGCCCATCCAGCAACGCCCGCTGCCGAACGCGTCGTCTCCTCGGTTCGTCGTGGTCGGTGTCGTCGTCGCCGGTGGTTGCGGGCGGCGGGGGCGGGTGCGGGAGCACGGCTCCTGCCGGGGCGACGTCTCCGAGGCTCGGGCCAGCGCGGCCGCCGGCCCACCGTGCTGTCAGGCGAACCTCGGTGGGGCCAGCCGCCGGACGCAGGTGGTGCCAGCCCCCTGAGGACCGGCGTG
>PWFH01000180.1 GCA_003553795.1 Egibacter sp.
CGACAGCGAAGGCAACGTGGTCGAGCCTGGAGATCTGCAGGAGTTCACGGGCTCCGCTGTTGAGGACAGCTACAGTGCGGGACTCATAGACGGCAGCTCGATCCGAGTCGGTGACCGCAGGCTGTTGTGTGTGGATGTTCCGAGACCGAAGCAGGGAAGCGACAAGTTGAAGATCGGGGATCGAGCCTATTCCATCGTGAACGTGAGTCCGCTCGCACCGGGAGAGGTGGAGATTCTCTACGAGGTACAGGCGCGATGAGCTTTGTCCTTGATGTTCGTCGATGGCGAGTGAAGACAGAGCGACAGCTCTTACTCGTGATTCGAAAGGTGGCACTGGAGATTTTCCGGCGCGTGGTTATGCGAACACCAGTTGATACCGGACGGGCTCGCGGCAATTGGCAAGTGGAGATTGGAACGCCAAGGGGCGGGGTTATTGACCGGTTCGACCCGAACGGACAGCGGACACTATTCGATGCCGAGTCGTTGATCGCGCAATGGCAAGGCGATGCGGCGATATTCCTGTTCAATAACTTGCCCTACATCCTGCGCCTTGAAGACGGATGGAGTGGCCAGGCCCCGAACGGTATGGTGCGCCTGGTGCTCGAAGAGTTTCCAGGAATCGTTGAACAGGAGGCCCGAAGTTGACGCTCTGGAGGGCTGAACAGCTACTGGTTGGCGCGCTATACGAGCACTCCGGCCTTGATCCGATTATCGACGAAAACATGCCATTTGATGCCGAGTCGCATCACGGTCCGTGGTATCGGGTCGCAATGCTGCCGGCGAGGCCGCAGTCACGAGAAATCGGCGATGGGGCGCCGATGCGCCAGAGGGGAATTCTGCAAGTCGATGTGTTTTATCCGAAGGGTGAATACAAAGGCGGGGCGAAATCGGATGCGCAGAAAATCATCGACGCGTACCCGGCCGGCAGCGTTATTGAAGGCGATGGAGATCGGGTACGCGTGAGGGAAAGCTGGTACGAGAGCGGGCGTGAGGAATCACGTTGGTATCACGTGCCTGTGTCAATCGCGTGGCTTGCCGAGGTGCAGGCATAAGGAGTTTTGAAAATGGGAGCAGTAGGAAGTAGACGTTATTTGGCGTTCGTCAAAGAAACTACGGCAGGCGAGCTGCCTGATCCAGCGAATGCGACGAAAATCCGCAACACCGGTGGTAGCGGGATCGCTGCACAACGCAGCCAGCTACAAAGTGAGGAACTTCGCAGTGATCGTCAAATTGAGGACATGCGACTGGGGAACCTCGGGGTCAACCTGGAGGTGCCCAGCGAGTTCAGTTACGGCGCGTTTGACGCGTTGCTCGAATCGCTCATGTTTAATGAGTGGGTTGATGGCGGAGACGGCGAGCCAGATGAATTGGTTGCCGGAAAGCAGCGCGTGAGCCTGTCGGTTGAAGAGGGTTTCGAGGACATCAGCGAGTACATTCTCGGTGAGGGATTCCTCGTAAATCAGCTGCAGTTGAACATTCAGCCGGACGCGATGGTTCAGGCCACGTGGAGCCTCGTCGGACTGAAGACCGGAGACATGGAGTCAACCTCTCATATGGACGACGTGGCTGAAGCAGACAGCAATTCACCGTTGGATTCGTTCACCGGACGGCTCGAACTCGATGATTCAGAAGTAGCCGCAGCGGTGGGCATCCAGCTGACACTCGCCAACGGCGTCGAGCCGAAGTATCCGCTATTTCAGAAAAGCGCCCACCGCCTGCTTGATGGGCGAAGCAATCTCACCGGCGAGCTCAATCTCGACTTCGAAGACGATACGTACTGGGACGCGTTTCTCAACGAAACAGAAATGAAACTATATTTCGAACTCGAGGATCTGGCCGGCAACAAGTATCAGTTCACCATTCCCCGGATCAAGTTCAACGGAAATTCGAGAAGCGTCAGCGAGAATGATGTGACGCAGACGGTGCCGTTCGCGGCGCTGCGAGATGACACGCTCGGAAGTCAAATCAAGATCGAGCGAGTGGAGGCTGTTTAATGGATCTGTCCAGACTTGATGTCGTAAGCGCTGCCGAGGAAGGCGCATGGATGGAGGTTATTGAGCCTGTCACCGGCGAAAGTCTCGACATTCGAATTCACTATGTCGGCGCCGACAGCCAGCGGTACAAGAACGCAGACAAGCGTGTGTTCAATGACCAGATGCGCGACCGGGCAGCGCTTTCCGGAGCCAGCGCCACCGCCGAGAAGCGCGAAAAAGCGCGCGAGGGCATGGTGCAGCTCATGGCCCGATGTGCACTCGGGTGGGAGTCGATCGAACGCGACGAGCGCGGAAATGAGATCGGGGCCCGCCAGACGATAACCGACGGCGGACAGGAGCTTGAATTCTCCATCGAAAACCTGGAATCGCTGCTGCGCAAATATCCGCCGCTGTACGAACAAAGCGAGCGGTTTATCCATAGGCGCGCCCATTTTTTGTCGAGCTCGCCGACGCGTTAACGCGGGCGGCGGGCCAGGAGGTTGAGTTACGGAGGCAAAGCAAAGCCGGAACGAGTAAGCGCGCCTATCTGAAACAAGCGGCGAAAAGCCGGGGGCGCGAGCCGCAGGACGAAGAGGGAG
>PWFH01000138.1 GCA_003553795.1 Egibacter sp.
CTGCTCGCCGAGGTCATCGACGCCCACCGCGGGGCCGACCCCGCGCGTGAGGTCGTCCTCGTCGGGCACTCCGCGGGCGGCGCGCTCGCCGCCGAGCACGCGCTGCGCGACCCCGGCAGGGTCGACGGGCTCGTCCTCGTCGCGCCGGCGGTGCTGACCTCCGGCGGTGCGCCGGGCCTGCTGCGGCCCCTGCTCGCGCTGCCCCCGGTCAACCGCGCCGGGCCGTGGTTCGCGCGACTGGCCGCCGGCGGTGCCGAGGACCTCCTCGAGGCGAGCTGGCACGACCCGTCACGACTCACCGACGAGCAGCGGGCGCGCTACGACGAGCCGCGGCGCGTCGAGGGCTGGGAGCAGGGCCTGTGGCGGCTCGTGCGCGCCCCGACGACGCTGCGCGTCGGTGACGAGCCCGGCGGGATCGCGGTGCCGACGCTCCTCGTCACCGGCGACGACGACCGCATCGTGCCCACCGACGACACCCGCGCCCTCGCCGGCCTCATCGACGGTGCGCCCCTCACCGTGCTCGAGGCCACCGGCCACGTCCCCCACGAGGAGTCTCCGCAGGCCTTCCTCGAGGCCGTCGAGGGTGAGTGGCCGCTCGACGACTCCTGAGCCGGCCTTGTACGGTGCCGGGTCCTGCCGTGAGCGGGTCGACGAGGACACCCCGCGGCGACCGAGCCCAGGAGGGCACGATGCGCGAGCACTTCGAACGACTGCTGAGTCCCGGCCAGTGGGGTCCGATGGAGGTCCGCAACCGGCTCGTCATGCCGCCGATGGGCACCGGGATGTCCGAGCCCGACGGCTCCTTCTCGGCGATGGAGATCGAGTACTACGCCGAGCGGGCCCACGGCGGTACGGGGCTGGTGATGACCGGCATCGTCGGCGTCGACGACGACCTCGATCCGCTGACCCCCGGCCTGCCGCGCGCGACCTCCGACGACCACGTCCCGGCGATGCAGCGCCTCGCCGAGGCCGTCCACGCCGGAGGGGCCAAGCTCGCCGTGCAGCTCACCGCCGGGGTGGGGCGCAACGCCTTCGTCGCCGACCCCGACGCGCCCCCGCCGTCGGCCTCGGCGGTCCCCGCCTTCGCCGACCCCTCGGTGGACTGCCGACCGGTCACCACCGAGGAGCTCGCGAGGCTCGTCGAGCGCTTCGCGGCCGCAGCCCGCCGGGCCGTCGAGGCCGGCGTCGATGCGATCGACCTCCACGGGCACACCGGCTACCTCATCGACCAGTTCATGAGTGAGGTCTGGAACCACCGCGACGACGCCTACGGCGGCGACTTCGAAGGGCGCATGCGCCTGCCGGTGGAGATCGTGCACGCGGTGCGCGAGGCCGTCGGGGCCGACGTGCCGGTCAGCTTCCGGCTGTCGATGGCCCACGGCTTCGACGGGGGGCGCACCCTCGAGGACGGCCAGGCGATCGCCCGGCGGCTCGTCGAGGCGGGCATCGACGTCCTCGAGCCGGACCTCGGCAGCTACGAGGCGATGGACTACGTCTTCCCGCCCTACTACCTCGGCGACGCGCCGATGGTCTCCGCCGCCGAGGCCGCGCGGCAGGTCGTCGACGTGCCGGTCGTCGCGGTCGGCAACCTCACCCCCGAGGGCGCCGAGGCCGTCCTCGCCGACGGGGTCGCCGACTTCGCCGCGATCGGCCGCGGCCTCATCGCCGACCCCGCCTGGGGCGAGAAGCTCGCCGCCAGAGCCCGGGAGCGGCTGCGTCCGTGCATCCGCTGCAACCAGATGTGCATCGGCGGGCACCTCATCGGCTCGCACACCGGCTGCGCGGTCAACCCCCCCGTCGGGCGCCTCGGTGACGCGAGCGCGGCCCCCGCGTCAGCGAGCCGCCGTGTGCTCGTCGTCGGCGGTGGCCCCGCAGGGCTCGAGGCCGCGCGGGTGGCGGCGACCCGCGGGCACGAGGTCACGCTCTGCGAGCGCGACGAGGCGCTCGGCGGCGTTATCCGCCCCGCCTCCCGCCCGGAGTTCAAGCGCGAGCTCGGCGCGCTCGTCGACTGGTGGGTCACCGAGCTCGACGCCCTCGGCGTCGACGTGCGGCTCGGCTCGCAGATCACGATCGACTCGCCCGAGCTCGACTGGGCCGACGCGGTCATCGTCGCGACCGGCTCGCGTCCGCTGCGCCTCGACATCCCCGGCATCGACGGCGACCACGTGACCGCCGTGCTCGCGTTCCACGAGCGCAGCGAGCCCGTCGCCGGCGACGTCGTCGTCGCGGGGGGAGGGCTCTCGGGCTGCGACGCCGCCCTCGAGGCTGCCGCGGACGGGGCGCGCGTGACGATCGTCGAGATGGAGGACGACATCGCCCGCGACATGATCCCCATCAACCGGATCACGCTGCTCGGCAAGCTCGCGCAGCAGGGCGTGGCGGTGCGCACCGGCCACCGCCTCGAGGCGATCGAGCCAGGCCGGCTGCTCGCCACCGACAAGGACGGCCAGGTGGTCAAGATCCCCGCCGACCGGGTCATCGACGCCCTCGGCGTCCGGCCGCACGACACCCTCGCGCGCACGCTCGACGACCGTCACCGTGTCGTGACCGTCGGCGACTGCGTCGA
>PWFH01000202.1 GCA_003553795.1 Egibacter sp.
AGCACCTCCAGGAGTCGGGCGTCGACGTTGACGGCGATGTACACCGCGAGGTTCACCGCGATCAGCACGGCCGTCATCGGCGCCGAGGTGATCGCCGACCGGAGCCCATCGATCGACCGCATCTCACTCCCCCCTCCGAGAGCGCGACGGTGTCGCCCGACGCCGCCGGCATGGCGCCCCAAGCCTGACCCGCATGGCGCCCGGCGGTCAGGTCCCATCGGAGGGCCGCGGCGAGGCCGTTGGACCCAGACGGGGCGGGCCCCGGGCGCGAGGATGCCCCCGCGGGCGGTCGCCATCTGCCGTCCGCACCGGCCAGCAGAGGTGAGCGGCGCCGCGGCGCGCCGGCGCGGCGGTGAGCCGCTCGCTGCCGGTTAGCGTCACCCACCGTCTCCGGGAGTCGACATCATGCCGCGATCGCGTTGGGTGGCCGGGGCGACGGCGCTGGCTGCCGCCGCGGTGAGCGGGTTCGTCCGTCCTGCCGCACCGCTTCCCGGACGTCCGAGCGGCGGCGGGGCCGCGCCGACGCCTCTGAACGAGGACCTGCCGGGGGTGCTGCGCGCGCACCTCGATGTCGACGGCGACGGGCTCGTCCCGCGCATGGACACCGTGGGGTTGTGGGGGCGGGGCAGGATGCGGGCCGCTCCCGGCGTCTGGTTGCCGCTGCGGATGCGGACCCAGCACGAGCTCGGGCACGCGTTCGTGGCTGACATCGAGCTCTGCTGGCACAGCCGCGCGGCGGTGTCGGCGACCGAGGCGCTCGTCGACGGGCGCGGGCTATCACAGCAGGGACCCGCCGTGAGCCTTGGCCCGGAGATCGACCAGGGAGCCGGCCTGTTCCTCTGGTCCGAGGCGATCCTGATCCCGTCGGTGTACGCAACCGACCGCGCCCCGAGCGTCGAGGAGGTCGCGCCAGGCCGGCTCGCCCTCGACCTGCCGATCGGAGCGCAGCGGGAGCCAGCGGTGCTGGAGTTCGACGAAGGCCGCCCGGCCCGCTTCCGCGCTCGCCGCTGCAAGAGCGTCGGCGGCGAGCAGGTCGACTGGGAAGTGACCTACACCGGATGGCGAACGGTCAGCGGCGTACCCCTACCCGACCACGTCGAGATCCGCTGGGCCGACGAGGCAGGCCCGCGGCTCCGCTTCGACCGCGACGGATTCGCCGCCACCATCGACGTCGCCCCGCGGATCGAGGAGATCCGCCGCGCCCTCCGCGCAGCAGCCACCCGCTGAACTCCCACGGCCCGGGTCTGAGGACCTCGCAGCGACGGGCTCTGGACCCTGCGACACCCCCGTGTCCGCCGCGAGGCTGGGACCCGTCTCCGCGACGGTTCTGGTTCCTCTGACTGATGGGACTCGAGGTCATGTTCTCCGGCGCCAAGAGCGGCAGCGTGACGGTCGATGGCACCGACACCGACTACGTCACGTTCGGTCGGGGGGCCCAGCCCCTCGTCATCGTCCCCGGCCTCGGTGATGGGCTCAAGACGGTGAAGCGCATGGCACCGACCCTCGCCCTCATGTACCGGCGGTACGCCAAGGACCACACGGTCCACGTGTTCAGCCGGAAGCACCACCTCGAGCGTGGCTACTCGACGCGGGACATGGCCGGTGATCTCGCAACGGCGATGCGCAAGCTCGGCATCGAGCAGGCGCACGTCCTCGGCGTCTCGCAGGGCGGGATGATCGCCCAGTACCTGGCCATCGACCACCCCGGCGTCGTCGATCGCCTCGTCATCGGCGTCTCGGTCGCTCGGCAGAACGAGACGATGCGCCGCGTCATCGGCGGTTGGGTCGACATGGCTGAGCGCGACGACTACCGCGGGCTCACGATCGACTCGCTGGAGAAGACCTACCCGCCCAGCAAGGCGAGACGGTTCCGGCCGCTCTATCCGATCCTCACGAGGGTCGGCAAGCCGCGTCGCCTCGACCGGTTCATCGTCCAGGCGAGGTCGTGCCTGGGGCATGACGCCTACGACGAACTGCACCGGATCGCGCACCCGACGCTGGTCATCGGTGACGACGACGACCGGGTCGTCGGCAAGGGCACGAGCGAGGAGCTGGCGGCACGTCTGCCGCACCGCGAGCTCTACCTGACAAGCGGCCTCGGGCACGCCGCCTTCCAGGATCGGGAGTTCAACCGGCAGGTGCTCAGGTTCCTCACGGGCCCGGACCAGGAGCACGCAGCGGAGGAGCGAGAATCGGGAGCGCCCTGAGCCTGGAGGCACCGGCGTCGCTGGCCGGGCGGCGGCGGGGAACGTCGCTCCGAGCGCACCGGCGACGGCGTGGGCCGCTCGCGGGCGGCCTCGGATCGGGCGTAGATCGTGCGGATGGCGGCCGCGCGGGAGAGCACCCGCCGCCGGCGGCGCTGAGCAGCCCGGGGAGGTACCCAACGGCACTCCCGATCGGGTCGGTCGTCGGTGGCCGTCACCGCTGCGGTCCTGGCAGCATGCGCGGTTCGCCGGAGCGCACAGGGAGGCCATCATGCGGGTGTTGGTGTTCGGGGCAGGGCCGCTCGGAAGCCTCATGGCGGCACGGCTGCACGAGGCCGGCGCCGACGTCTCGCTCCT
>PWFH01000007.1 GCA_003553795.1 Egibacter sp.
CCATCGGACTACGCGGCGTGACACCCACGGTCTGCGCGTGCACGCTCGGCGCCTGCCGGCGAGCCCCGGTGCCGCGGCGCCGCCCGCGGCCGCGCCACCCACCGTCGCCGCGGCGCCACCCGCGGCCGTGCCACCCACCGTCGCCGCGACGCCACCCACCACCGCGCAGCGGGCCCGCACTCGATGGAGCCTTCGCCCGCCGGGGCGGCCAGACGCTCCACCGAACCGGCCCGCACCACCCCCGACGGCCAGACGCTCCACCGAACCGGCCCGCACCACCCCCGACGGCCAAGCGCTCCGCCTCACGGCGCTCGTGCCGACGGGACCGGCGACGCTGCCCGCCCGGACGCGCGCCGCGTCGTGGGCGCAGCGCCCCGGCACGCCTCGCGAGAGGTAGCGTCCCAGGATGTGGAGCGGTCGCAGGGTGCGACGCGTGAGAGGAGGTGAGGTCGTGAGCGAGCGCATCGAGGTCACGGGCTCGCTCTACGCGACGCTGCGCGCCGCCTACCCCGACCTCGAGCCGACGCTCGCGAGCAAGGGCACGCTCGTGGCGACGAGCCACCTCGTCGAGGACGTCGTCGCCGCGACCGAGGGCGTCTCGGTGCTCGTCAGCGGCTTCCAGCGCGGGCGGTTCTGGAAGGTCGAGCGCGACCGCTACCTCGCCCTCGCCGACCGCCACGAGGTGCTCGGCCTCTTCGCCACCGGCGAGCCCGACCCCGCCAGTGGCATCGACCACATCGGTCTGCGGCTGCGCCCGGCCGACCCGCTCGCCCAGGAGTGGTTCGTGCTCGCACGCGGACCCGGTGTCGCCGTCCTGCTCTGCGGCCTCGACGACGACGCCGCTGCGGTCGACTCCAGCGTGCCTGAGACCGAGCGGCGCTTCGAGGCGCTGTGGACGCTCGACGCCGGAGTCGTCGACGGCGCGATCGACGTCGTGCTCGAGCGGATCGGCGAGGACGCGCCCGGGCACGCCGAGCGCCTCGGCGCGCGCCTCGCCGAGGTGCGCGGCATGCCGGTCGGCCCCGAGGCGACCACGGCGACGGCCGACGGGCTCATGCGCGGGCTGCTCGCCCGCGTCGAGCGCTTCCGAGCCGAGGAGACCCGGGTGCGCCGCGAGCTCGACGAGCGCGACCACCGCCACCGCCTCGCCGTGGCCCGCCAGCTCCAGGACGGGCCGGTGCAGTCGCTCGCCGTCGCGCGCATGGCCATCGAGCTCGCGCGCGAGGAGCTGCGCGCCGAGCTGGCCGAGGGGCTGCCCGACGAGCCGGCGGCGCTGTTCGAGCAGGGCCTCGGCGCCCTCGAGAGCGCGATCGGCGAGACCCGCGAGGCGATGCGCGAGGTCGCCCCCCACGCCACCGACACCGACACGCTCGACGCCCACCTCACCGATCTCGCCGAGGCGGTCCATCCCGACGCTGAGGTCGAGGTCAGCGATCGCGACGGCCACTTCGACGCGCAGCCGGCGACGGCGAGCCTCGCGCTGCGCCTGGCCGCCGAACTCGTGCGCAACGTCGAGCAGCACGCCGAAGGCGCGCTCGAGCGGGTCGAGCTGCGCGCCGAGGATGGCGAGGTGCGCCTCGAGGTCGTCGACCGTGGCCCGGGAGGCTGCCCGTCGACCTCCCCGCCGGGACGCTTTGGCCTCGCGAGCGTGCGCCACCGCGTCGAGGTGCGCGGCGGGACCTTCGAGGTCGCCTCCGACGACGACGGCACGACGGTGCGGCTGCGCCTGCCGGTGAGCGTCGGGGAGGTCGCGACGTGAGCCTCGAGCCTCCCGACCCGCGCGACGGCTCGACAGCCGGCGCTACCTCCCCCACCGAGCAGGCCGACGCCGCGAACTCGCCCACCGAGCGGACCGGCGCGCCGGCGGCGCCAACCGCGCAGGCCGGCGCCGCCGACAGCGCATCCCCCGAGCGTCAGCCGCGCGTCGTCGTCGCCGACGACCTCGCGACGATGCGCCGGCTGCTCGCCCGGCTCGCCGATCGCGCCGGCTTCGAGGTCGTCGCCGAGGTCGGCACGACCGACGCGCTCGTCGAGGCCGTCGGCCGCCTCGCCCCTGACGTCGCGCTCACCGATGTCGAGATGCCGGGCCCGCCACTCATCGAGGTGCTCGAGGCGCTGCGTGAGCGCGCGCCGGCGACCGCGGTGCTCGTTCACACCGGCCACGCCGACGCCGCGAGCGTCAAGCGGCTCACCGCCGCCGGCGCCCGGGAGGTCATCGCCAAGGGCAGCCCCGTCGAGCACCTCGTCGCAGTGCTGCGCGCCGCGGTCGACGGTGGTGCGAGGACGCTGCCAACCGACGACCAAGCCGAGGCGGACCTGGAGGGCTAGCACCGTAGGTCTGTTGCCGAGCCGCGGGGGGTCGGGCACCCCACCGGCACCGGCGTGTGATGGCGTGGGTGTGCGCCCCGGGGGTCGCCGGGGCGCAGCGAGGGGGGCTGGGGGTTCTAGAGGTCGAGGGTGGGCTGCACGGGTGGTGGGGGTTCGTCGTCGGGTGGTTCCGGCGGCGGCGGCCGGTCGGGGGGCCGGCCGGGCGGGTCGGCTCCCGAG
>PWFH01000024.1 GCA_003553795.1 Egibacter sp.
ACGGGACGGGCCCTGCCGGCAGGCCACGGCCGAGGGGACGGGAGTGGCCAGGATGCGCCCGCAGGGGGCGGAGCGGACACTGCGGCCATGGACGTCATGACCGTGCTCACCCCCCTCGCCGCGGGGCTGATCGTCGCCGCGCTGCGCGCCTCCGACGTGTTGCTCGGCACGATGAAGACCGCCTTCGTCGTCAATGGCAGCCGCCTGCCCGCCGCCTCCCTCGCGGGTTTCGAGGCAGCGGTGTGGCTCTCGGCGGCGGGGATCGTCTTCGCCGATCCCTCCCCCGCGCGCTTCGGCGGCTTCGTCCTCGGCGTGGCCGGCGGGACCTTCATCGGCATGACGATGATCCATGTCCTCAAGCTCGGCGGGGTCACCGTACGGATCTTCGTTCCGAGCGGTGAGGGCCGCCCGCTGGCCGGCCACCTCGTCGCCGACGCGATCCGCGCCCGCGGCTTCGGCGCGACGACGTTCCCGGGTTGGGGCGGCAACGGGCCCGTCGACATGGTCCTCTCGGTCGTGCGCCGCCGGGACGCCCGCGTCGTCTGCGACGTCGCCGCCGGTGCCGACCCCGAGGCCCTCGTCACCATCGACAACCAGGCCGCGCCCGGCAACGCCCTGCAGGGCGGCGTCGGCGTCCTCGGCGTCCAGCCCTGACCCACGCCACGCGCGGCCCCCGGGCGCGCGCCCCGCGCCCGCCAGCCGGGTGCTCGCTAGCCGAGCGCCTCGCGGGCCAGCGCCGCCGCGCCGATCGCCCCGGCGTCGTCGCCGAGCTCGGCGAGCAGGAAGCGCCGCTCGTCGGCCCCGGTGAGCACCCGCGGCCGCGTCGCCTCGGCGACGGCCTCGACGAAGTCCTCCCCGAGCTTCTCGGCGAGCCCGCCGCCGAGCACGACGGTGTCGAGGTCGAGGAGGTTGATCACCGCCGAGAGCCCACAACCGAGCGCGTCGATCGCGTCGCCGAAGAGACGGCGCGCCAGCGCGTCGCCCTCCTCGAGCGCGGTGGCCCACACCGCCGAGGTCATGCGCCGCTTGCCGAGGCGCTCCTGGATCTCGAGCATCGCCGTGGGCCGGCCGGCCTGCGCCGCGGTGACCGCCGCGCCCTCGAGCGCCGCCCGGCCGGCGTAGGCCTCGACGCAGCCCCGTCGCCCGCACCCGCAGAGCGCGCCGCCGCGGTGGACGATCATGTGGCCGAACTCCCCTGCGCCCCCGAACGCTCCGCGGTAGGGGCGCCCGTCGAGGACGAGCCCTCCGCCGACGCCGGTGCCGATCCAGGCGCCGAGCAGGCAGGACGCCCCGCGGCCCGCGCCGGCGGTCCACTCCCCGAGTGCGCCGACGGTCGCGTCGTTGTCGACGCCGACGGGCAGGTCGAGGGCGTCGCGCAACGCCCCGGCGAGGTCGAAGGGCTCCTGCCAGCCGACGAGGTTCGGGGCGGTCATCACGACGCCGTCGCGGATCGGCCCGGGGGCGCCCACGCCGATGGCCCTCGGCTCCTTGTCGAGCTTGGCGACGGCCTTGACGATCTGGGCGACGACGGCCTCCGGACCGCCCTCGGGAGTCTTGCGGCGCTCGCGGTCGACGATCTCGTCGTCGCCGTTGAGCAGGACCGCGGTGATGTTCGTCCCCCCGAGGTCGACGCCTGCGACGCGGCTCATGCGAGCACCTCCGTGCCGAGGTGGGGTTGCAGGGCCTCGGGCACCGCGACGGTGCCGTCGGCGCGCTGGTGGGTCTCGAGCAGCGCGATGATCGTCCGGCCGACCGCGATCGCCGTGCCGTTGAGGGTGTGGAGCAGGACGTTCTCCCCCTCGGCGTCGCGGTAGCGCGCGCGCAGCCGCCGGGCCTGGTAGTCGGTGCAGTTCGACGCGCTCGTGAGCTCGCGGTAGGCGTCCTGGCCGGGCAGGTAGACCTCGCAGTCGTACTTGCGCGCCGCCGAGGCCCCGAGGTCGCCGACGGCGATGTCGACGACGCGGCCGTGCAGGCCCAGCCCCGACAGCAGGTCGACCTGGAGGTCGCGCAGCCGCGCGTGCTCCTCCTCCGAGCGCTCGGGCAGGCAGAACGAGAACATCTCGACCTTGTCGAACTGGTGGACCCGGAAGATCCCGCGGGTGTCCTTGCCGTAGGTGCCCGCCTCGCGGCGGAAGCACGTCGAGAAGCCGGCGTAGCGCACCGGCAGGTCGGCCTCGTCGAGGATCTCCTCGGCGTGCAGGCCGGCGAGCGGCACCTCGCTCGTGCCCACGAGGTAGAGCTCGTCGCGCTCGACGGCGTAGATCTGCTCGGCGCCGGTCGGCAGGAACGCCGTGCCGTAGAGGGGCTCCTCGCGGGTGAGCACCGGCGGGATGACCGGCGTGAACCCCTCCGGGGCAAGCCGGTCGAGGGCGTAGCGCACCAGGGCGAACTCGAGCAGGACCGCGTGGCCGAGCAGGAAGGCGAAACGCGACCCCGAGACCTTCACGCCCCGGGGGATGTCGATGATGCCGAGGGCCTCGCCGAGCTCGACGTGGTCGCGGACGGCGAAGTCGAAGGCGGGCCTGGCGCCGAAGGCCGAGAGCTCGACGGCGTCGTCCTCCTCCTCGCCCTCGGGGGCCTCGGGGTGGGGCAGGTTCGGCAGCACCGCGAGCGCGGCCTCGAGGGCCTCCTCGGCCTCGCGTTGTGCCGGCTCGAGCTCGTCGAGGCGGGCGGAGACCTTCTTGACCTCGGCGATGAGCGCCTCGCGCTCCTGCGGGGAGCCGGCCCCGCCGATCTCCCGGGAGCGCTGCTTCTGCACCGCGCGCAGCTCGTCGCCCTCGGTGATGAGCTCGCGCCGCCGGGCGTCGAGGGCGCGCACCTCCTCGAGCGCGTCCGGGTCGACCCCGCGCCGCGCGAGCGCAGCAGCGATCGTCTCGGGCTCTTCGCGGATCCGCCTGATGTCGAGCATGGCAGGACCTTACCGCCACGACCGCCCACCGGTCACGGCCGGCCGAGGCTGCGCAGGCCGCCAGCGCCGCCAGCGCCCGCCACCGGGGTCGAGAGCGCGCGGAGGTGGTGAGCCTACGGCGCGCTACCGCTGCGAATCGATGGCTCCACGCAGCTCGGTGGGTGTGAGCACCGAGCCGGTGAGCGATCGATGCGTCCGGGCGCGCCGTTGGCTCACCACCTCGCGGCGATGGTCCTGGGGTCGGCGCGGTGGGGAGCCTTCGGCGCGCCCAGGCCCGCCGAACGCTCCCCACGTGGCGTTCAGTGTGCGGCCTCTCCCAGAGGTGGTGAGCTCACGGCGCGCCGGAGCGGCACGAAGGCTCACCACCCTCGCCATCGCAGCCGCCGGCTCCTCCCAGACCGCCCTTGGCGCGCGCAATGCTCACCACCTCCACCGGCCATGGGGCCTTGCCGCCCGCACCATCAACCTCCTCGGCAGGACGAGGGCGTCAGCGCGCGCAACGCTCAGCACCACCGGGCCGGCCTGGGCGAGCAGGGGCCGGCGGACGGGGGCGACGCCTCAGCGGTCGTCGTCCTCGAGCCCGTAGGCCTCGCGCAGGCGCTCCACCCACGGATCGTCGACGTCGTCGGCGGCTGCGGGCGACGGCCCGGCAGGCTCGGCGGACCCGCCGGCCGACGGGCGAGCAGGGGGGCCGGCAGCGGGGTCCGTGGCGGGGCCAGCGCCGGCGGCAGGGTCGGCGGCGAAGCGATCGGCGGCGGCGCCGGCGGGGTCCACCGGGCGGCCACCGGCAGGCCGTTCGAGGGCGACGAGCGCGGAGAGGGCCGTGGTCAGCGGCACCGCGGCGATGATGCCGAGGGAGCCGACGAAGGTGCGCACGACCTCGACGGCGACGATCTCGGAGGTCACTGCCTCCCCGAGCGGGACCGCGCCGGTCGTGAAGAGGATGAGCAGGGGCAGCGCCGCCCCGGCGTAGGCGAGGAAGAGGGTGTTGACCGTCGCGGCGACGTGGTCGCGGCCGACCGACAACGCCTCGCCGAAGAGGCGGCGGAAGCCGGCGTCGGGATCCGCGCGACGGAGGGCGAAGACCGTCGAGGCCTGCGACATCGTGACGTCGTCGAGGACGCCGAGCGCGCCGATGATGATCCCGGCGAGCAGGAGGCCCTGCAGCGACAGGCCGCCGACCTCGACGTTGGCCAGGCGGGCCTCCTCGCTCGTGAAGCCGGTGAGCGCGGCGAGCTCGACGAAGGCGCTGCCGAGGCCGACGGTGACGACGAGGGCGCCGGTCGTGCCGACGACCGCCGCGGTGGTCTTCGGCCCGAGGCCGTGGGCGAGGTAGAGGGTGAGCACCATGATCGCGACGCCGCCGGCGAGGGCGACCGCGACCGGGTCGGAGCCGTCGAGGATCGCCGGAACGATGAACCCGATGATGACGACGAAGGTGAGCACGAGGCCGACGAGGGCCCGCAGCCCCTGGAAGCGTCCGAAGGCGAGGACGGCAACGGCGAAGAGGGCGACGAGGGCCGCGAGCGGGCCGCCGCGACGGAAGTCGCTCACGAACCACGTGTCCTCGTCGCCGTCGATCTCGACGCGCGCGAGCCTCACGCGCTGCCCCTCGGCGTAGGTGTCGCCGGTCTCGTCGGTCGTCTCGAAGACGACGGTCTCGCCGGTGGCGTCGAGCTCGGCGGTGAGCTCGACGATCTCGGCGTCGGCGAGCATCGTCGGGTCGTCGGGGTCGGCGTCGAGGGTGGCGACGTCGACGAGGCGGGCGTCGATGAGCTCGGCGGGGTCGACGTACTCGCCGCCGGGCTCCGGGCCGGTCTCGGCGGCGGGCCACAGCCAGACGATCGCGCCGAGGGCGACGGCGACGACGCCGGCGACGAGCAGCAGGAGGGCGCGGTGAGCCGAGCCCATCGCTAGTCGCGCGCCCCTCCGCCCGGCTCGTCGACGCTGCCGAGGAGGCGGGCGTACCAGTCCTGGGCCTCGTCGTAGGCGCCGTCGGTGTCGGCAGGGTCCGGTCGCTCACGGATCTTGTCGGCACGGGGGTAGCTGCCGAGCACCCGTACCTCGGCGACGTGGCGGTGGACGCTGCGCAGGGCCTCGCCGAGGCGGGCGTCGGTGACGTGCGCGGCGCAGTCGATGAGGATGCAGTACTCGCCGAGCTGCTGCTTGGTCGGCCGCGACTCGATCTTCGTGAGGTTGATGCCGCGCAGGGCGAAGTCCTCGAGGATGCGCAGCAGCAGCCCGGGGCGGTCCTCGCCGAAGAAGACGACGAGCGAGGTCTTGTCCGCGCCGGTCGGGGGGTGCATGGCCTTGCCGAGCGCGACGAAGCGCGTGGCGTTGCCCGGGTAGTCGGCGATGTCGTCGACGGCGACGCCGAGGCCGAAGCGCTCGGCGGCCAGGGCCGTGCCGACCGCGGCGACCTCCCCGCTCGTCTCGGCAGCCTCCTTCGCGGCCTCAGCCGTCGACGTCGAGGCCTCGACCCTGACGTGCGGCAGGTGCCGCTCGAGCCAGCGGCGGCACTGGGCGAGGGCGACGGGCATGCTGCGCACGACCTCGACGTCGTCGAGCGAGGCGCCGGGGTTGACGAGCAACCCGAGGGTCACCGCCATCGTCACCTCCCCGCGGATGAGCGCGCCGGGGTCGCCGAAGGCGAGCTCGTCGAGGGTGACGTTCACCGAGCCCTCGATGGAGTTCTCGATCGGCACGACACCGAGCGGCACCTCGTCGGCGCGGACCGCCTCGATGACCTCGGCGATCGTCGTGAGCGGACGGCGCTCGGCGCCGGGGGCGACGAGCCGCGCCGCCTCGGAGGTGAAGGTGCCCTCCGGGCCGAGGAAGGCGACGGACGCTGCGGTCACGACGAGCTCCGCGCGCGCGGCTTGACCATCCGCGGCCGGCCCCACCCCGAGTCGATCGCCGCGCCGATCGCCGCGGCCTCCTCCTCGGAGAGGGTGTGCTTGCTCTGCCCGCCGATGACCGGCTTGACGTAGGAGCGCGTGTCGGTGCGCCCGTGGATCGACGTGAGCACGACGCCGTCGGCGCGCTCGTCGAGCAGCGCGGTGGAGTACGACAGGTGCCCGCCCATCTCGTCGAAGGCGTCGTAGCGGATCGTGCCGACCCGGCTCACGCAGCCGCCGAGCAGCCCACGCAGCTCGTCGGCGCGGGTGTCGAGCGCGACGACCTCGCTGCGCAGCGCGACGACCTCGTCGACGTGGCGCTGGATGAGGGTGAGGACGTCCTCGCGCTCCCCGCGACTGAAGACGCGGTACGCGCGCTGCACGCGCCGCTGCCCCGAGAGGGCCAGGCCGGCGACCGCGACGGCGACGACGGCGACGACGGCGCCCCCGATCGCGAGGGCGGCGAGGACGGTGTCGGACAGTTCCACGATGGCTCCTGGGACCGCCCCCGGGCGCTCACAGGCACCATCGGCGCGGCCGGCTCGTCTCGGCTCGAATGGCAGGCGTGGCGCGGAGTGTACGCGGCCTCCGGGGCCGCACCGCGGCAGGCCGGCCGCTCGCGCTACGGGGTGGCCGGCTCGCGCGCGATCTCGAGCACGTAGCCCCGGCCGCGGACGGTCCGGATGCGCAGGCCGACGGCCGCGAGCCGGCGGCGCAGCCGCATGATCTGGACGTCGAGGTTGTTGCGGGCGCTCGGGGTGCCGGGCCACGCCGACTCGGAGAGGTCGTCGCGCGCCACGAGCTCGCCGAACTCGTCGAGGAGCGCGCCGCAGAGAGCGGCATCGACCGGGCCGAGGCTCACCCAGTCGTCGCGGAACCGCAGGATGCCGGAGTCGTCGAGTCGAGGCCGCTCGCCGCCGCCGTGGCGGGCGGCGCGCGCGGTGAGGACCGCGCTGCGGGCGAGGATGTCACGCTCGAAGCTGGGCACGCGCACCCAGTCCTCAAGGCAGTGGGTGACGGACGGGGGGATGTCCTCGTCGTCGACGAGCAGGAGACGGGGGGTGTCCTGCTCCCGGAGTCGCTCGAGGCGCTCTCTCTCTTCGGGCCAGCGGACGAGCTCAACCGCCATGGTGTCCTCAGTCTCCGTGCCGGCGTCGACGCAACACTCGCGTTGCGCTCGCCCGCCGTGGGCGAGACGATGCCGGACTGACTTCAGTATTCCCCCGGCGCGCGGGCTTGGCGACTGTCCTACCAGGTATCATCCGAACAACGTTGGCTCGATCCGCTGCCGCCCCGCCGCGCCGCCCGCCCCTCGCACGGGATCGGTGCGACACCACCTGCCTGCCGACACGGTCGCACCGATGACCGGGGCGGCCCCTCCACCAGGCCCGCCGGGTGAGCCCGGCGACCGGCGTGCCACGCTGCCGGAGGTCAACGACGGCGTCGAGCTCGTGCACCAGCCCTGGCCCGCGATCGTGCGCAGCCGAGTCGAGGACCGGGGGCCGCACGCCGTCGTCGTCGCCCGCCCCGCGAGGGTCGCCGGGGTGGCGGTGCACCTGCGCCGCGGCGATCGCCTCAGCCTGCGGTGGACCTCCCCGCGCGGCCTGCACGAGGCGCTCGTGGCCTGCGTCGACGTGACCGACACGCCACTGCCGACGTGGACGCTCGTGCTGCGCGACGCGCCCAGCGTCGAGCAGCGACGGGCGGCCTTCCGCATCGCCGCGACCGCGGGCTGCCGCGTCACCGCGGGCGGCAGGCGGGGCATCGGCCAGCTCGTCGACCTCTCCGAGGGCGGCCTGCGGTTCGTGCCACCGCAGGGCGTGCGCCTGCAGCCCGGGGCCCACGTCGCAGTGGCCCTCGAGCTCGACGACGGGCCGATCGAGCTCGGCGCGGAGGTCCTGCGCCTCGACGGCTACGGCACCGCGGGGCTGCGCTTCCTCGACACCGACGAGCGCACGACCGCCCGCCTGCGCAGCCACGTCTTCGCCCTCGAGCTCGCCGCGCGGCGCCACGCCCGCGGCGGCTGAGCCGCCGGCCCCTCGCGACGCACCGACCGCGAACGCGCCCCCGACGCCGCGGCCCCACCACATGCCCACACGCGCAGCCGCCGCGGGGGATCGCCCCGCGGCGGCTGATCGCGGTCGCCGGTGCCTAGCTGCTGACGAGCTCGCCCTCGCGCGACGGCGCGGGAGCGGAGCCCTTCTCCGACGACGCCGGCGGTGGGGCGGCGGCCTTGCCGTTGCCGCTGCCGCCGTTGACGATGCCGAGCAGCTCCGAGGAGACCCGGCCGAGCTCCTCGGCGGCGACGGTGGCCTGGCTCGCCCCCGCGCTCGTCTGGTTCGCGACGGTCGCGACGCTCGCGATGTTCTCGGCGATGTCGGAGGAGCCCTGGGCGGCCTCGTTGACGCTACGGGCGATCTCCGAGGTCGTGGCCGTCTGCTCCTCGACCGCCGAGGCGATCGTCGTCTGGAGGTCGGCGATGCGCCCGACGACCTCGCGGATCGCGGCGATGGCCTCGCTCGCCTCGCCGGTGCCCTGCTGGATCGCCCCGAGGCGGCTCGAGATGTCCTCGGTGGCCCGGGCGGTCTCGGTCGCGAGCGCCTTGACCTCCCCGGCGACCACGGCGAAGCCCTTGCCGGCCTCGCCGGCCCTCGCGGCCTCGATCGTCGCGTTGAGCGCGAGGAGGTTGGTCTGCTCGGCGATCGAGGTGATGAGCTCGATGACCTTGTGGATCTCGGCGCTGGCCTGGCCGAGGTGCTCCATCGTCTCGCCGGTGCGGTCGGCGGTCACCGTCGCCTCGTTGGCGACGCCGCTGGCCTCCGACGCGGTCTGGGCGATCTCGCTCACGCTCGAGTTGAGCTCGTCGACGGCGGTGGCGACCGTCTGCACGTTGTTCGACACCTGCTCGCCGGCGGCGGAGACCACCCCGGCCTGCGCAGAGGTCTCCTCCGAGCCCGAGGCGAGGTCGTTGGCGACACCGCGCAGCGAGTCGACGGAGGTGTTGACACGGTTGGCCGCGCCCTCGAGCTGACGGGAGACCCCGCGGGCGAGGAAGTAGGACAAGGCGACCGCACCGGCGACGACGATCACGAGCGCGGCGAAGGCGAGGTTGGTCGCCCACGTCGCGGCGCTCTGCGCGTCGGTGGCGGTGGCCTCGCCGACGGCGTCGATCTCGGCGACGAGCGCCTCGGCCGCCTCGCCGGAGGCGTCCCACAGCGCCACGGCCTCGTTGTCGAGCTCGACAGCCTCGGGGGTGGCGTAGTCGCCGGCCTCGGCGAGCGCGAAGATGTCGTCGTAGACGGCGTAGAGCGGCGGCAGGGTCGCCTCGAACTCCGCGAGGAGGGCCTCCTGCTGGGGGTAGCCGTCGACGAGCGGCCCGAGCACCTCGATGCGCTCGTCGAGGTAGGCCCGGGCCTCCTCGTAGCCGGCCTGGCGGGCACCGAGGTCGCTGTCGCGCAGGGCGACGCGCGAGAGCTCCCCGTCGAGGTCGCCGAGGGCCACCTCGGCGCGCAGGGCCTGCTCCTCGGCCTGGGCGTAGACCTCATGGATCTCCCCGAGGCTGTTGCTGATGGTGTTGATGACGAGGACGAGGGCGATGGACATCACGGCGAAGACGGCGATGACGAGCGCGAAACCACCGATGAGCCGTGCCTTGAGGGAACGATCGCGCAGCACCTTGGGACCTCCTCCGCCGCCGCCGCGACGCTGGACACGGTGCGGGCCTCTGCCCGCTCACCGCCGCCTGTCGGCACCGGCCGCGGCCACTCAAGCGCTGCTTCACGACCGCTGCGGTCTCGCGCTCAGCGGCTCCCGCTGGCGACCGGCCACCGGCGGCTCTGCGGGCGCGCCGCTAGCATCCGGACCATGCGCGACAAGGTCCTGACCCGGCTGCGGCAGATCCGCGACGTCTTCCACGCGACGCGGAAGGCCGACCGCAAGCTCGTGCCGCTGCTCATCGGCACGACCCTGCTCGTGGCGGCGGCCGTCGCCGCGGTGGGCTGGTTCGTCCTCACGCCCTGGGTCGCCGTCGTCGTCGGCCTGCTCACCGGCCTGTTCGCGGCGACGTTCGTGTTCGGCCGACGTGCGACCAACGCGCAGTTCGCGGTCATGCGCGGCCAGCCGGGGGCGGCCGCCGCGGTGCTCCAGCAGCTCCGGGGCCGCTGGATCGTCACCCCAGCGGTGGCCTTCACCCGCCAGCAGGACCTCGTCCACCGCGTCGTCGGCCCACCCGGCGTCGTCCTCGTCGGCGAGGGCCGCAAGGCGCGGACGCTGCAGCTGCTGCGCCAGGAGCAGCGCAAGGTCGGTCGCGCGGTCGGCGACACCCCCGTCCACATCGTCGCCGTCGGCGATGGCGAGGACCAGGTGTCGATCGACAAGCTCCGCACCCACGTCATCAAGCTCAAGCGCCGCCTGCCGCGCAAGGAGATCCCCGCGGTCAACAAGCGCCTCGACGCCCTGACCGGCGGGGAGCTGCCGATCCCGAAGGGCCCGATGCCCAGCGGCGCGAAGATGCCCCGGCCGAAGCGCCGCTGAGGCCCCACCGCGGCTCGGCCGCGGCCCCGGCCTCGACGTCGGCCCATCCGCTTACGCGCGCGGCGTCCGGGCCGACGGGTGTGGCCCATGCCTGCCGTCCAGCCTGTCTCGCCCCAGCCCACCGCCCCCGGCGGCGGAGCCCCGGCCGCCGCGCCGGGCTTCGACGACGCGCTCGCGGGCGCCCAGGCCCGGCTTGGCCCGGAGACGCGCCTGACCCTCGGGCAGATGGTCGGCCTCGCGCCGCCCCCCGCCGGCGGCGCGCTCGCCGGCGCCCAGGGACTGCAGGCGCTGTCGGGCACACCCTCACTCGGGGGCGCCGACCGCCATCCCGCGGTGCAGGCGGCCAAGGAGTACCTCGGCGTGCCCTACCTCTGGGGCGGCACCGACCCCTCGAAGGGCCTCGACTGCTCGGGGTTCGTCCAGCGCGCGTTCGCCGACGTCGGCGTCTCGCTGCCGCGGGTCTCCGCCGACCAGGGGCGCGCGGGCGAGGCCGTCGGCAGCCTCGCCGAGGCCCGCGCCGGCGACCTCGTCTACTGGAGCGGGGGCGGCAGCCGCCCCAACCACATCGGCATCTACCTCGGCGACGGCAAGATGCTCCACGCCCCGCGCAGCGGCGACGTCGTGAAGGTCGACGATGTACGGTCCTCGCCCCCCACGGCGATCCGGCGCGTGATGTAGCCACCCGGGAGGGGGGCCGCCGCCAGCGCGGCCCACGGGTGCTCGGCGTGAGCCGCCGCGTCCCGGCCGCCGACGCACGAGAGGACGGTGGGATGGCGCGTCGCGGGAGCGTGCGCTGGCGTCTCGGGGCGATCGCCCTGCTCGCGAGCCTCCCCCTGCTCGTCCTCGTCATCCTCAACGCCATGGGCACCTTCCAGGCGAGCGTGACCCGTGGGCTCGACACCGCCGGGGGCAACGCCGAGGTGCTCGCCGGCAGCGTCGACGGCTACATCGGCGAGCTCGACCGCCTGCTCGTCGCCGTCGGCGCGGGTGTCGGCGCCCGGCGCGGCGCGGAGGCCGACGAGGCGCTCGCCGACGTGCTCGCCGCGCTGCCGTCCTCGGTCGAGCGCCTCGACGTCCTCGACGTCGATGGCACGACGGTCGCCACGTCCGGGCCGGCGGCCTCCGGAGACGGCGCCGTCGATGACGACGTGCTGCGCAGCGCGCGCGCCCGACCCGGCCAGCTCGCCATCCGGGCCCGCGTCGGCGACGACGGCGGGCCGCCACGCGTCGCGCTGGCCCGGGCCTCCAGCGGCGAGAGCATCCTCGTCCATGGCCTCGTCAGCCTCGAGACCCTCCAGGACGTCCTGCCGGTCGATCTGCCCGCGGGGGTCACCGCCACCGTCGTCGACGCCGACGGCACGATCATCGCCCGCACCGACGAGCCGGCGCGCTTCGTCGGCCAGCGCCTCGTCGACCTCGACGTGCCCCCCGAGGCGATGGCCAGCGCACGGCCGCAACGGGTCATGGGGCTCGACGGCGAGGAGCGCTTCGTCGGCTCCCACCCCGTGGCCGCGGCGCCGTGGACGACGTACGTGAGCGCGCCGACCGAGGCCACGCTCGGATCAGCGATGACGCGCCTGCTCCGCGTCGCGCTCGTCGGCGTGGGCACGCTCGCCTTCGCGCTCGGCCTCGCCCTGCTCGTGGCGCGCTCGATCACCCAGCCTCTCGCGCGCTTGAGCGCCGACGCCGACCAACTCGCGACCGGCGACCTGGGCCACCGCACAGCGGTGGCCTCCGACGACGAGCTCGGCGTGCTCGCCGAGCGCTTCAACGGGATGGCGGCCTCCCTCGAGCGGCGCAGCGCCGAGGTCGCCGCGGTCGTGCGCTCGGCGCCCCTGCCGGTCGTCGTCGTCGACGACGCGGGCCTCGTGCGCTCGTGGAACCCCGCCGCCGAGACGGTCTTCGGCTGGGCCGAGGCGGCGGTGCTCGGCCGGGCCAATCCCCTGCCCGGTGCCGTCGATGGCGCCGCGCCGCTCGGCGCGCAGGTCGAGGCCCGCACGCGTGAGGGCACCGCCCTCATCGTCGAGGTCGCCTGCTCCCCGCTGTGCGACGCGACCGGCGCCCCGCTCGGCGCCGTGCTCGTCTACCGCGACGAGACCGCACGGCGCGAGCTCGAGGCCCGCGCGGCGCAGTCGGCGAAGATGGAGGCCGTCGGCAAGCTCGCCGGTGGCGTCGCGCACGACTTCAACAACCTCCTCACCGCCATCGGCGGGTTCACCGAGCTCGCCCATGCCCGCGCGCTCGTCCACGGGGACGCGACGACGGCGAGCCACCTCGAGGAGGTCCTCCAGGCCGCCGACCGCGCACGGCGCCTCGTCGAGCAGCTGCTCACGACGAGCCGCCGACGCCCACGCGAGGTCACCACCGTCGACGTCGACGCCGTCGTCGACGACATCGCCGGGCTCCTGCGGGGCGCGATGGGCGAGGCCCACCGTCTGCGGCTCGCGCTGACCGGCGCGGGGCAGGTCCGCCTCGACCGCGACGAGCTCGAGCACGTCCTCATCAACCTCACCGTCAACGCCTGCGACGCGATGCCCGGCGGTGGCAAGGTCACGATCGGCACGGCCATCGACGGCGACGACGTCGTCCTGTCCGTCGCCGACAGCGGTGTGGGGATGACCCCCGAGGTCGCCGCGCGCGCCACCGAGCCGTTCTTCACGACGAAGCCGGAGGGCGCCGGGACGGGCCTCGGGCTGGCGACCGCCTACGGCGCGGTGACCGCCGCCGGCGGCAGCCTCGCGTTCGACACGACGCCGGGGGTCGGCACCGTCGTCCTCCTGCGGCTGCCCCGGGCGGGTGCGCCGACGGTGACCGAGGTCACCGACGGCACCGCGCCGCCACGGTCCGACCGCGCGCAGGGTTGAGGCCGGCAGCGGCGCGGAACGCTCGGCGCGTGGAGCTCGATCCGCTGCGCCGCGCCGCCACCGCCGCCCCCGACGGGCTACCCGTCGTGCGCGAGGTCGTCCGCGGCGTGCTCGGTCGGGCCTTCGGCGGCCCGACGTTCTCCCTCGAGGAGGGCGACGCGGGCCTCTACGGGCCCGGATCGGCGTCGTGGCGGGTGCTCGCCGAGCCCGCGGCGATCGTCGGGGGCATCCGCGCGCTGCTCGTCCAGCTGCTGCACCCCCTCGCGATGGCCGGCGTCGCCGAGCACTCGGCGTTCCGCACCGACCCCCTCGGGCGGCTGCAGCGCACGAGCGCCTACGTCACCGCCACGGCCTTCGGCACGACCGAGGACGCCCTGTCGGTCGCCGCTCGGGTGCGCCACGGCCACACCCACGTGCGCGGCGTCGCCCCCGACGGCCGCCCCTACGCCGCCGACGACCCCCACCTCCTGCGCTGGGTGTCGATCGCGCTGACCTCGAGCTTCCTCGCCGCCTACCGCGTCTACGCCCCCGAGCCGCTGGCCCCCGGCGAGGCCGACGCCTTCGTCGACGAGCAGGCCCGAGCCGCGGCGCTGCTCGACCCCGACGTCGACCTCGACGCGATCGCCGGCGATCCGGAGCGGCGCGCCGCCCTGGCCGCCGACCGTCTGCCGCTGCCCCAGCGCGACGACGCCACGCTGCCGCGCAGCGAGGCCGAGCTCGCCGCGGCGCTCGCCGCCTACGACGACGAGCTCGCCGTCGGCGCGCAGGGACGCGAGGCCGTGCGGTTCCTGCGCTGGCCGCCGATCGGCGCGCTGCGCGCCGGCTACCTCCCGCTGTTCAGCGCCGCGGTCGCGAGCCTCGAGCCCTCCCAGCGGCGCCTGCTCGGCCTGCCCGGCCCGGCCCTGGCCTACCTGCCGGCGCGCGAGAGCGGCCGTGCCCTGCTCACCGCCCTGCGCCTCGCGACCGGCACCTCCCCGGCCGCACGCGCTGCGGCCGCACGCAGCGCAGCGGTGGACCCCGCGGCATAGCCGGCACGGCCCCCACCGCCGGGCCCGGTCCCGGAGGGCGTCCGGCAGCGCCCCACCGACGCAAGGGCACCAGGGGCGCGCGGGCGCCGGCCGGGGTACGGTGCGGGGTGACGCCGTCCGAGGAGGGATCCGCCGTGCGCTTCCACCACGGCCGCCGGCCCGCGCACGACCTCACCTACGACGAGGCCTTCCTCGTCCCGACGACCTCCGACGTCGAGTCCCGCCTCGACGTCGACCTCGCCACGGGCGATGGCTCGGGCACGACGATCCCGCTCGTCGCGGCGAACATGACCGCGGTGTCGGGCCGGCGCATGGCCGAGACGATCGCGCGGCGCGGCGGGCTCGCGGTCATCCCCCAGGACATCCCCGGTGAGATCGTCGCCGACGTCATCGCCTCAGTGAAGGAGCGCGACCCGCTCGTCGAGACGCCCATCACCCTCGCGCCGAGCGCGACGGTCGGCGAGGCGCTCAACCTCCTGCCCAAGCGCGCCCACGACGCCGCGGTCGTGCTCGAGGACGGCCGACCCGTCGGGATCGTCACCTCCGCCGACTGCGACGACGTCGACCGCTTCACCCAGGTCGGGCAGGTCATGTCCTCGGACCTGTTCACCCTCACCGCGCCGGTCGGCGCGCGTGAGGCCTTCGAGTCGCTCGCGCAGGTCCACCGCCGCCTCGCGCCGGTCGTCGACGACGACGGGCGCCTGCGCGGCCTGCTCACCCGCAAGGGCTCGCTGCGCTCGACGCTCTACGAGCCCGCCGTCGACGCCGACGGCCGGCTGCGCGTCGGCGCGGCGGTCGGCATCTCCGGGGAGGCCGCCGCGCGCGCGAAGGAGCTCGTCGCCGCGGGCGCCGACGTCCTCGTCGTCGACACCGCCCACGGCCAGCAAGGGCGGATGCTCAAGGTGGTCGAGGCCGTCGCCGACCTCGGGCTTGGCGTGCCCGTGGTCGCCGGCAACGTCGTGACCTCAGAGGGCGTCGAGGCGCTCGTGGCCGCCGGTGCCGACATCGTCAAGGTCGGCGTCGGCCCCGGGGCGATGTGCACGACCCGGATGCAGACCGGCGTGGGCCGTCCGCAGCTCTCCGCGGTGCTCGAGTGCGCCGAGGCCGCGGCCACGCTCGGCGTCGAGGTGTGGGCCGACGGCGGGGTGCGCTACCCCCGCGACGTCGCGCTCGCGCTCGCCGCCGGCGCGTCGAACGTCATGATCGGCTCGTGGTTCGCCGGCACCCACGAGTCCCCCGGCGACCTGCACCACGATGCCGAGGGCCGGGCCTACAAGATCAGCTTCGGCATGGCCTCCGCCCGCGCGGTGCAGCAGCGCACCGCGCACGACGGGGCCTTCGACCGCGCGCGCAAGGGGCTGTTCGAGGAGGGCATCTCCTCGGCGCGGATGCTGCTCGACCCACAGCGCCCCGGCGTCGAGGACCTCGTCGACGACATCGTCGCGGGACTGCGCAGCGCCTGTACCTACGCCGGGGCACGCGACCTCGCGGCCTTCCGGGAACGGGCCGTCCTCGGGGTGCAGTCGCTGGCCGGCTTCAGCGAGGGGCAGCCACGCCCGTCGGGCTGGTGACCTCCGCCGTGACCGAGCCGTCACAGCCCGACGCCCCGACGCTCGTGACGATCGGCACGGCGGCGGAGATCACCGGCGTGGCGACGAAGACGATCCGCTACTACGCCGACCTCGGGCTGCTGCCGCCGACGGGGCGCTCGAAGGGCGGCTACCGGCTCTTCAGCGTCGCCGACCTCTGGCGCCTCGAGCTCGTGCGCACGCTGCGCGACCTCGACTTCGGCCTCGACGAGATCGGCCGGCTGCTGCGCGGGCAGGTGCCCACCGAGGTCGCCGTCGCGCTGCAGCGCCACGCCGTGGGCTTGCGCCGCCGCCAGCTCGCCCGCACCGAGGTCGTCCTCGCCCGCGCGGAGTCCGAGCTCGACGACCTCGAGGACGCCGAGGCCGCGGAGGTCCTGCGGGGGCTCACGGCGACGTTCGAGGAGGAGGCCGAGGAGCGGCGGCGCTTCGTCGTCCAGGCCGCCGCCACGCTCGCCGAGCGCCGCATCGGCGAGGCCGCCGCGAGCGTCGAGGCCGCCGAGGCCGCCGAGTCGCCCGCGCTCGTCGCCGCGCGCGCGGAGGTGGCCCCGGTGTGGGAGGCGATGGCCGAGCGCGGCGTGGACCCCGAGCACTTCTCCGCCGAGCTCACCGCGCTGCGCGAGCGCGCCGAGGCCCTCGCCGCGCGTGGGGCCCGGCCCGACGGCGACGCCGCCCGGGAGGTCTGCGAGGCCTGGCTGGCCCTGCTCCTCGGCGAGGACCCCACCGACGAGGAGGTCGACGTCGTCGCCGCGCACGCCCCGGCATGGCTCGCCCCCGACGATGCGAGCGCCGCGGTGGCCGCCGCGCTCGGGCAGGCCGCCGCGCTGTCCGACGGCGAGCGCCTCATCCTCGACGCGCTCGAGATCGGCCTCGCCGAGCGCGCGCGGCGGGGGTGAGGCCTCAGCGCCCTGCGGCGCCGCCGGGCGGCGGGGGCACCTGCGCGGCCGCCGGCGGTGCGGCCGGGCCCGGGGGCAGTGCCGGGGCGCCGGCGGGCAGGGCCGCCGGCGCGTCGAGCGCGGCGTCCTCCCGGGCGCCCGCGGCGATGCCCTCGACGGCGCGGGCCGGCTCGAGGGGGCCGGCGACCTCCTCGGCGAGGCCGTGACGGTCGATGAGGAAGCGCTCGCGGTAGAGCCAGCTCGCGCACTCGCCGACGTCGCGGACGTAGGCGTAGTTGAGCCCACCGCCGACGAACGCGCCGGCGACGGGCACGAGCTGGGCGACCTTGCGCTGGGTCAGCCGCTCGCCGAGGCTCGCGAAGAGCCTCCGCAGGAGCCGCACGAGCACGTCGTCGCCGAGCTGGCGGCTCGCCCCACCGAGCGCGAGGACCGCCGAGAG
This sequence comes from Egibacter sp., assembly GCA_003553795.1. GTDB lineage: Bacteria > Actinomycetota > Nitriliruptoria > Euzebyales > Egibacteraceae > T1Sed10-49. Next base: position 17,152 of record PWFH01000024.1, read on the forward strand.
CCGCCGCAGCTCCGCGAGGGCGGAGAGCTTCGTGGCCTGGTCGCCGGCGACCGCGGCGCCGAGGACGCCGAGGAGGAAGGCCCGCTCCCACGGGTCGCGGGCGTCGTAGCCGTGGTAGGCGGCGGTGTGGGCCACCGCGCGGGTGGAGCCGGCGAGGACCGCGGCGATGTCGGCGCTGAGCAGGCCCACCGTCGTCGCCGCTCCGGGGACTGCGCCGACGCCGGCGCCGGCGGCGCCGCCCGCGGCGGTCAAGGCGAGGCCGCCACCCGCCGCGGCGCCGGCCAGCGCCCCCTCGCCGGCGAGGGCGAGGGCGTAGCGGCTGCCGAGCGCCGGGGTCGCGCGGTCGACCCAGGCGAGGTCGAAGCGACGGATCTCGCCGAGGTCGGCGACCGGCAGGCCCTGGGCGGCGTAGGCCCGGCGCACCCCGCGGTGGGGCGGGGCGCTCACCGCGACGTCGGTGACGAGCCCGTGCATGCCCTGCACCGAGCGCAGGACCCCCTCGAGCAGGGTCGTCGAGCCGGGTACCGCGCGCAGGCCGCGGGCGAGGACCGCGCCCCGGCCGCGGCGACGCCCGGCAGCGACGCGCTGCTCGCGCCAGCGGCCGATCTCGACCCACGCCTCGCGCTCGTAGGCGCTCATGTGCTCAAGCGGCACGCGGCCTCACCTCTCACCGGGCCGCCGCCACGCGCCGTCGACGCGTCACCGCCCGGCTCCCCCCAGGATGCCCCCACCCGCGGCGCGGCTCAGCGCCGCCCGGGCGCGCGGAGCCCCGGCCCGACCGGTATCGTCACGCGCATGGGCACCGCCACGACCGAGCACGTCGACCGCGAGGGCCTCCTCGCCTTCGTCCGGCCCCGCCACCACGGCGTCCTCGCGACGACCCGTCGCGACGGCCGCCCGCAGCTCTCGCCGGTGACGATGGGTGTCGACGACGAGGGCCGCGTCGTCGTCGCCTCCTACCCCGAGCGCGCGAAGGCCGCCAACCTCCGGCGCGACCCGCGCGCGTCGATGTGCGTGCTCTCCGAGGCCTTCGACGGCCCGTGGGTGCAGGTCGAGGGCACCGCGGAGGTCCTCGAGCTGCCCGAGGCGCTCGAGCCGCTCGTCGAGTACTTCCGCGCGATCTCCGGCGAGCACCCCGACTGGCAGGAGTACCGCGAGGCGATGCGCCGGCAGGGCAAGTGCCTCCTGCGCCTCACGATCGAGCACTGGGGGCCGATCGCCACCGGCGGGTTCCCCCCGGGCCAGGCCGCCCGGGACTGAGCGTCCCCCGGCCGCGGCTCAGCGCGGGCCGACGGCGACGTCGAGGACGAGCAGCGTCCCGGGGGCGGCGCCGTCGGGCAGGAGGCGGACCTCGGCGAGCGCTCCGGCGTCGAAGCCCTCCTCGGCCTCGAGGTCGTCGACGGCGAGCACGACGCTGCGCGCGAGCGGATCGCCCCCGGGCGCCCAGTCGGGCAGCGGGGCCTTGAGCCGGTCGGGGTCGGGAGCGGGCGCGAGGCCGTCGCCATCGCCGACGTCGGCGCGGGCGACCCGGCCGTCGACGTCGACGACCTCGACCCCCAGGGCGAGGGGCTCGCGCGCTGGGGCGTCGAAGCCCGGCGGCGGCTCGTCGCCGACGGCGAGGTCGAGGCGCAGCACGGGGTCGTCGAGCGCGAGGGCAGCGCCGCCGGTGTCGACGCTCCACCGCCCGCCAGGCTCGCTCCAGGCCAGCTCGACGGCACGGGCGTGGGCGTCCTGCAGCCGCAGCTCGAGGGCGACCTCCCGCCAGCGCGCGAGGCCCTCGACGGTCACCGTGCTGCCGGGCAGGGCCCCGGCGGCGGGGTCGAGGCCGCCCTCGAGGTCGAGGAGGGCGACCTCGCCGCCATGGGCCAGGCGGGTGCGCGCGGCGACCCCGTCGGGCCAGCCCACCGCCCCGGGCTCGGCGAGGGCGGCGAGGGCGTCGCGCTCGCCGTCGAGCGCGGCGGGCAGGAAGGCGTCGACGGCGGCGAGGGCGGCGGCCTGCTGGGTCGTCGACGGCAGGACCTCCCCGGCCTCGAGGACGGCGGCGGCCGGGCCGGCGAAGTCCTCCTCGCCCCAGACGGTGTTCCACCCCGCGTGGTTGGCGTCGCGCAGGTGCACCGCGGCCTTGACGCCGCCCTCGCCCGGCCGCGCGCGGTGGTACTGCGCGAGGCCGGAGAACCAGAGCACGTCGCCGTCGCGGCCCCCGTGGAGCACGAGGTAGCTCACCCCGTCGAGCTCGCGGGGCCGTCCTCCCGGCTCGTACTGCCCGTCGACCGGCGCGAGCGCGACGACGGCGTCGATGCCGAAGCCCGCGTCCAGCGCGACGCTCGCGTCCTCGGGATAGCGCTCGAGGCGGTCGAAGGCCGCCGCGGTCGCCACGGCCTCCCCGCCGCGGGAGTGCCCGACGAGCACGATTCGGCCGAGGTCGACGTGCGCGCCGAGGGGGTGGCCCTCGGCGACCCAGTCGCGCCACAGCTCGAGGTGGCGCAGCACCAGCCACGCCCGGGCGTCGGTCTCCTCGCCGAGCTCCCAGCCGCGGGTGTAGGAGAGGTTGAGGAAGTTCTGGTCGACCGAGGCCACGACGTGGCCCTGCGCGGCGAGGGGCTCGGCGAGCCAGTCGTAGCCCCGCTCGGAGGGCGACTCCATCGGCGCGTTGCCGTGGACGACGAGCACGAGGGGGAAGCGGCCCTCCTCGACGTCGGGCAGCCACACCCGGGCGTTGCGGGGCAGCGCGTCGGGGCCGAAGCCCCAGTAGCGGGTGCGCAGCGACCCGCCGAGGCCCGACCAGCCGGGCAGCAGCGCGCGGCCGTCGACGGGCTCGGTGACGACGTCGGCCTCCTCGCCGTAGGCGGTGCGACGCTCGTCGGCGCCGCTGCCGTAGGCCAGCCGCACGACGTCGTGCGGGCCCGCGGCAGCGAGGGTCGCGCCTTCCTCGGGCCGCTCGTCGAAGAGCAGCCAGCCGGCGACCGCGGTGAGCGCGCCGGCGCCGACGAGCAGCCCGAGCACGGCGACGGCGAGGCGCGGGCCGCGCGGCGGCGCATCGGTGGCGAGCGCGCCGACGCCGGCCCCGACGAGGGCGGCGCCGAGGACGAGCGGCAGCCCGACGAGCAGCGCCGAGGGTCCCGCGCCGAGCGCGAAGGGCACCGAGGCGAGGACGACCGCGACGGGCCCGAGCGCCCGCAGACGCGGCGGGATCGCCGCGAGGATCCGGCCGAGCAGCAGGAGCGCGCCGGTGGCCAGCGCGGCGACGAGCCAGCCGAGCACGACGACGGTGAGGAGGTCGAGCAGCAGCGGCCGCCCGCTGTCGAGCAGCAGCCCGCCGGAGGCGAGCACGACGGTCAGCGCGACGGCCACGCCCCACGTCGCCCCGCGCCACGCGCGCGGTCCGGGCCGCAGGCGCGCGATGGCGCGGCGCGAGCCCGCGCGCAACCCGCGGGTCGCGCGGCGCGCCCGGCCCGACCGGCCCGACTCCTGACGGCGCCGGGTCCGCGGGCCGGGGGCGGCCGGGTCGCCGGCCGCGGCGTCGTGCCCACTCCCGCCGGGGTCCTCGCCCACCTCGCGTCCCTCCTCGCCGCCGTGGCCTGCGCCGCCTTCGCCTCGCCGCGGCCGCCCGCCGCCGCGGAGCGCCGCTGCACGACAGTCTCGACGACCGCGCCGTCGGCGCGCACGTCGCCACGCCACCCTGTGGACGGCCGCTGCCGACGGTCGCACCGCTCTGGCATGGTTGCATGGCCGGCGCCGACCTCAGGAGGTGACGTGCGGTTCCTTCACACCGCCGACTGGCAGCTCGGGATGGTGCGCCGCTCGCTCGACGACGAGGCGCAGGCCCGCTTCGCCGCCGCGCGGCTCGACGCCGTGGCGCGGCTCGGGACGCTCGCTGCCGAGCAGGACTGCGCGTTCGCCGTCGTCGCCGGTGACGTCTTCGAGACCAACCACGTCGATCGCCGGACCGTCGGTCGGGCGCTCGAGGCGCTGCGGGCCTTCGCCTGCCCCGTGCTCCTGCTGCCGGGCAACCACGACCCGCTCGACGCCGCGAGCGTGTGGCGCTCACCGGCCTTCGTCGACCACCGTCCCGACCACGTCGAGGTGCTCGACGACGCCCGACCGCGACCGGTCGCCGACGGCGTCGAGGTCGTCGGCGCGCCGTGGACCTCCAAGCGCCCCTTGACCGACCTCGCCGCCGAGGCCGTCGCCGACCTCGCCCCCGGCCCCCGACGGGTGCTCGTCGCCCACGGCGCCGTCGACCGGCTCTCCCCCGACCGCGACGCCCTCGGGCTCATCGGCCTCGACGCCCTCGAGGAGGCCCTGGCCGACGGGCGTCTGGCCTACGTCGCGCTCGGCGACCGCCACTCCACCACCGAGGTCGGCGACACCGGCCGGGTGTGGTACGCCGGCGCCCCGGAGCCGACCGCCCACCGCGAGGTCGACCCGGGCAACGCCCTCGTCGTCGACCTCGACGACGGCGCGGTGAGCGCCCACGCCGTCGGGCGCTGGCGCTTCGTCCGCCACGACGTCGCCCTCGGCGGCGACGACGACCTCGCCGCGCTCGAGGCGCGCCTCGACGCCGAGCCCGCGAAGGCCGAGACGGTCCTCCAACTGCGCCTCGAGGGCACGGTGTCGGTGACGCGCTGGGCGGCGATCGCCGAGGCCCTCGAGCGCGCCGAGGCGCTCTTCGCCGCCGTCGAGCGGCCCGGACGCCACGAGGACGTCGTCGTGCGGCCCGACGAGGCCGACCTCGCCGACGTCGCGCTCTCGGGCTACGCCGCGACGGTGCGCGACGAGCTCGCCGCCCTCGCGGCAGGCTCGGATGCGCAGGCGCGCACCGCCGCCGACGCGCTCGCCCTCCTCGTCCGACTCGCGGGCCGGTCCGCATGAAGCTCCGGCGCGTCGCCCTGCGCGACTTCCGCGGCATCACCAAGCGCGAGGTGGCCTTCCCCGCCCGCGGCGTCACCGTCGTCGAGGGCGCGAACGAGACCGGCAAGTCGAGCCTGCTCGAGGCGGTCTCGCTGCTGCTCGACTACAAGGACTCCTCGAAGGCCCAGCCCGTGCGGGACGTCAAACCCGTCGACCGCGACGTCGCCACGCGCGTCGAGGTCGAGGCCGAGGTCGGGCCGACGCGCTTCACCTGCGTCAAGCAGTTCCACCGCCAGACGCTGACCGAGCTCACCATCCACGCGCCGCGCTCCGAGCAGCTCACCGGCGACGAGGCCCACGAGCGCCTGCAGGCCATCGTCGACGAGGGCGTCGACCGCGACCTGCTCAGCGCCCTGTGGTTCCGCCAGGGCCAGCCGCTCGACCGCCTCGAGCTCGCCTCGTCGACGTCGCTGGCCGCGGCGCTCGACGCCGTCGCCGGCGGCGAGCCCGGCGACGACGCGCTCTTCGCCCGGGTCAGCGAGGCCTACGAGACGTACTGGACGCCGCGGAGCGCCCGTCCCAGGCCCGTGCTCACCGCGGCCGACGACGCCGTCGCGCAGGCCACCGCCGAGGAGGCGGCGCTCGCCGGGCGCCTCGCCGCCCTCGAGGAGGACCTCGCCGCCGCCGAGCGCCTCGCCGCGCGCGCGAGCCGGCTCGAGGCCGCCCTCGCCGAGCTGCGGCCCGAGGACGCCGCCCTGCAGGACCAGCGGCGGGAGGTCGCCGAGCGACGCGCCACCGTCGAGCGCCTCGAGGCCGAGCGCGCCGCGGCGCAGGCCGAGTCCGAGCGCGCCGCTGAGGCCCTCGCGAGCCGCCGCGCGCTGCTCACCCGCATCGACGAGCTCACCGGGGCGCACGCCGCCCTCGCCGAGGACCCCGCCGCGCGCGATCGCCGTGCGCGGCTCGCCGCCGAGCGCGAGGAGCTCGGACGGCGCCGCGAGGCCGCCAAGTCCGCCCGACAGGCTGCGGCCACCGCCCGTCGGCGGGCCAGCGCTGCCGCCGACGACGTCGCGCTGCTCGAGCGCCAGTCGCGGCTCGGCGACCTCGAGGAGCGGCGCCGCCGGGTCGACGAGGCCCGGCGGGCCGCTGAGGACGCCGCGGCGCTGCTCGCCGCGAGCGCCCTCGACGAGGAGGGCTACGAGGCCCTGCGCGCCGCCGCCACCGAGGCCGACCTCGCCCGCCGCCGCCTCGAGGCCGACGCGCCGGTGCTCACCGTCCGTGCGCTCGCCGACGTCGACGTCGCCATCGGCGAGCCGGGCGACCCCGGCAAGGCCAGCCCCCTGCCGGCCGGGAAGGAGCGCCGCGAGGCGGTGCCCGAGGCGGCCGTCGTCCGCCTCGGCGAGCTCGCCGAGGTCGGCCTCGAGCCGGGGACCTCGCTCGCTGAGCTCACCGCCGAGCGGGACCGTGCCGAGGAGGCCCTCGCGACCGCCTGCCAGCGCTACGGCGTCGCCGACCTCGACGATGCCCGGGCGCGGCTCGCGCAGCGCCGCGAGGCCGAGCGCGACGTCGCCGAGCGGGACCGCGCGATCGCCGCCGCCCTCGACGGGGGCAGCCTGGCCGACCTCGACGCCGAGATCACCACCCTCGCCGAGGAGCTCGCCGGGCGGCATGCGCGCCGCGAGGGCGACCGGGCCCTGCCGGAGGATCTCGACGCTGCCCGGGCGGCCGCCGAGACCGACGCCGAGGCCGCCCGGGAGGCCGAGGAGCAGGCCCGCCTGGCCCAGGAGGCCCTCGAGGGCCTCGAGGAGGCCGTCGCCGGGCTGCGCGAGGAGGTCAGCCGCGCCGACGCCGAGGCCGAGGCCCTCGCCACGCGCCTCGCCGAGGAGCGCGCGACCCTCGACGAGGCACGGCAGCGGCGCGACGACGCCTCGCTCGCCGAGGCCGCCACGGCCGCGGTCGAGGCCGCGAGCGCCGCGGAGGCCGCCTGCGACGAGGCCGCCGCCGCGCTCGCGGCGCTCGGCCCAGAGCGCGTCGAGCTCCTGGCCGAGAGCAGCGCCGCGGCCCTCGCCGACCACGAGCGCGACCTCGCGGGCACCCGCGAGGAGCAGGGCCGGGTGGGTGAGCGCCTCCGGCTGCGCGGCGAGGAGGGGCTCGGCGAGCGCCTCGAGCTCGCCCGTGCCGAGCGCGAGCGTGCCGAGCGCGAGCGCGACCGGCTGCGTGCGCGGGCCGACGCAGCGCGGCTGCTGTTCGAGCGCATGGAGGCGGCCCGCAGTGCCGTGCGCGAGGCCTACCGCGCCCCGCTCGCCGAGGCCATCGCCGGGGTCGGCCAGCTCGTCTACGACGAGGGCTTCGGCGTCGAGCTCGACGAGTCCCTCGGGGTGGCCACCCGCACGCTCGACGGCGTGACCGTGCCGTGGTCGGGACTGTCGTCGGGGGCGAAGGAGCAGCTCTCGCTGCTCGTCGCGCTCGCCACCGCCCGGCTCGTCGCCGAGGAGGGCGTGCCCCTCGTCCTCGACGACCTCCTCGGCTACACCGACCCGGCGCGGCTGCGGCGGGTCGGGGCACTGCTCGCCCACGCCGGGCGGACCCAGCAGATCATCGTCCTGACCTGTCTCGCCGAGCGCTACCGCAGCGTCGGCGGCGCCGAGATCGTCCACCTCGACGATCCGGCCTGAGCGCCGCGCGGCGGCTCAGGCGCCCCCGGCGACCTCCTCGAGCGCGGCGGCGACCGCGCGGTGGACGACCTTGCCGCCCGCGACGTTGCAGGCGCTCGCGAGCCCGGCGATCTCGCCGTCGCGCGCGCCGGAGGGGTCCTCGGCAAGGGCGGCGACGTAGGGGGCGATCGCCGCCGACAGCGCACGGGTGGCCGTGCGCGGGTACTGCCCCGGGACGTTGGTCACGGCGTAGTGCACGACACCGTGGGCGAGGTAGGTCGGCGCCGACAGCGACGTCGGCCGCGCGGTGGCCACGCACCCGCCCTGGTCGATGGCGAGGTCGACGACGACCGAGCCTGGCCGCATCGCCGCGACGTGCTCCTCGTCGACGACCTGCGGGGCCCGTGCGCCGGGCACGAGCGCCGCGCCGACGACGACGTCGGCGCCGGCGACGGCCTCCCCGACGGTGCCCGGCGAGGACACGAGCGTCGCGGTGACGATGCCCTCCCGCGCCGCCCAGCCGAGCCGGCCGAGGTCGACGTCGACGCCGGTGACCTCGGCGTCGAGGCCGCGCAGCCCCCGCGCGGCCTGCGTGCCGGCCACGCCGAGGCCGATGACGACCGCGCGGGCCGGCAGCACCCCCGCGGCGCCGCCCATGAGCGTGCCCGAGCCGCCCTCGTGGCTGGAGAGGAGGTGCGCGGCGACGATCGGCGCGACGCGCCCGGCGACCTCGCTCATCGGCGCGAGCAGCGGCAGGTCGCCGTCCTCCTCGAGGGTCTCGAAGGCGAAGGCGTCGACACCGGCGTCGACGAGGGCCCGGGCGAGGTCGGGCACCGCGGCGAGGTGGAGGAAGCAGAACAGCGCGAGCCCCTCCCGGAAGAAGTGCTGCTCCTCGGCGAGGGGCTCCTTGACCTTCACGACGAGGTCGGCGCCCCACGCCTCGGCGGCGGAGGCCACGATGGTCGCCCCGGCGGCGCGGTACTCCTCGTCGGCGAAGCCCGCGCCGAGCCCGGCGCCAGCCTCCACGCGCACCTCGTGGCCGCGCCGGACGAGCAGCCGCGCCGCGGCGGGGTCGAGCGCGATGCGGCGCTCGCCGTCCTTGAGCTCGGCGACGACCCCGACGACGCTCATCCCGACCTCCCGCTCGCGACCTGCCGGCGGCTCGGACGCTAGCCGCTCGCAGGCCGCGGAGTCGAGCCCCCGCAGCAGGGCCGGCGCGGGGGCCGCGGTGGCACGGAGGCGTCGCCGGCGCGGGGGCCGCGGTGGCGCGGAGGCGTCGCCGGCGCAGGGGCCGCGGTGGCGCGGAGGCGTCGCCGGCGCAGGGGCCGCGGTGGCGCGGAGGCGGGCACCCTGCGGTGCCGTAGGCTGCCGCGGAGTCCGCCCGAGGAGCCGACGTGACGGCACCACAGCCTCCCGCCCCGCCACCGGCAGGCGGTGACACCGAGGCCCGGCCGCCCCACGAGGGCCGGGGACGCCTCGCTGCCGCCGTGGCGCTCGTCGTCGGCACGGTGCTGCGCGCCGGTTCGATCCGCATCACCGGGGTCGCGGCGGAGATGAGCTACTACGCGCTGCTGTCGCTCGTGCCGCTGCTCATCGCCATCGGCGCCGCACTCGGCTTCTACGAGCGCCTCGCCGGCAGTGGAGCGACCGAGGCGATCCAGGCCGCCGCGCTGCGGGGCTTCACGACGGTGCTCCAGCCCGACGTCGCCGACGAGATCGTCGCGCCGGTCCTCGAAGTCCTGCTCACCGAGCAGCGCGCCGGCCTCGTCGCGCTGAGCCTGCTCGGCGCGCTGTGGCTGGCCGGCCGGGTCTTCCGCGCGGCGCTGCACGGCCTCGACGACGCCTACCTCGTCGAGCGCCCGCGGCCCGCCCTGCCCCAGATCGCGCTCACCACCGCCTACGCCGCCGGGGCGATCATCCTCGTCCCGCTGCTCATCGCGTTCTTCGTCGTCGGCCCGCTGCTCGGCGGCGGGCTGCGTTTGGCCGAGCTGCTCGGCCTCGTCGAGACCTTCGCGGTGATCTGGGAGCTCGCCCGCTGGCCAGGGCTGTTCGTCGTCACGACGCTCTTCCTCGCCTGGCTCTACCGCAGCGGGCCGAGCACGGCGATCAGCTGGCGCGAGGCGCTGCCGGGCGCCGCGCTCGGCGTCGTGCTCGTCGTGGCCGTGGCCCTCGGACTGCGGGCCTACCTCGCGGTGGCCGGCCCGCGCGTGCCCGAGCTCGACACCGGCGACGCCTTCGTCGCCCTCATCGGACGGGTCTTCGGGACAGTCCTCGCGATCGCGCTGTGGGGGTGGCTGTCGAGCCTCGCCCTCGTCGCCGGGGGCGTGTTCAACGCCGAGCGCCGCCACCACCGCCACGGCCCCGCCTGAGCGACGGTCGGCCCCCCGGGGCGGGTCCGACCGCCCCTGCGCGCGGGCGACGGCCGAGCGATCGTCGCGGCATGCGCGGTGAGCCGATCGAGTTCCGCGACACGACCCTGGCGCGCTCGTGCGCGCCCCCACAGGCCTGCCCCGCCCTCGACGGAGTCACCCTCCAGCGCCTGCGGACCGGCACGGTCCTGCCCGAGGGTGGCCACCGCCTCGCCTTCGTCGCCGAGGGCACCGCCTGCGTGTGCCGCGGCCGCGCGGCGATCTCCCTCGGCGCCGGCGAGCTGCTGCACCTGCAGCCGGGCGCGCGCGGCGGCGACGTCTGCCGCGCCGAGGGCCTCGAGGCCTGGCTGCTCGTCATCGGCGACGGCTGCGACCTCGGCGCCGCGGCCTGCGACCCCGGCGGCTGCGCACCGGCGTGGGCGCTCGGCCAGCACACCCCGGCGCCGTTCACCGACGGGCAGGCCGCCGGGCTCGCCGTCGACGACCCGGCATGGTGGGGACGTGAGCTCGCGGCCCTCGACGCCGAGCTCACCGGCCAGCGACCCGGCCGCGAGGTCGCGGTGCGCGCCCGGGCCGAGCTGCTGCTCGTCGCCGCGTCACGCTGCGCGCTCACCGGGCGACCCGCCACGGCGACCGACGTCGTGGCCGAGGCCCTCGCGGTCGTCGACGCGCGCTTCCGCGAGCCGATCGGCCTGCGCGAGATCGCCGCGGCGGTCGGCCGCTCCCCCGCCCACCTCACCGACCGCGTCCGGCGCGAGACCGGCCAGCCGCTCGGCTCGTGGGTGCGCGAGCGCCGCCTCGCCGAGGCCCGCCGGCTCCTGCTCGAGACCCGACTGCCGGTCGCCGAGGTCGGCGCCCGGGTCGGCTACCCCGACCCGACGAACTTCGCCCGGGTCTTCCGCAGCGCCCACGGGCTCGCCCCCGGCGCGTGGCGGGCCGCGGGGACCGAAAGATCCGCCGAGTCGGTCGAAGCATCCGCCGAGCCTGCGGCCACAGGATAAGGGTCGCCTTCCCTACACTGGCGACTCGGAGGCTCACGGATGATCGCACGGCGCACCCTGCTCCGCACCGGCGCACCCCTCGTCGCGCTCGTCCTGCTCGCCGGGCTCGCCGCCGGCTGTGAGGAGGCCACCGGGGAGGAGAGCGGCTGGGAGGGCGGCGAGGCTCCCCTCGACGTCGTCGCGACGATGACGATCGTCGGCGATCTCGCCGAGCAGATCGGCGGCGACGCCGTCGACGTCGACGTCGTCGTGCCGGTCGGCGCCGACCCCCACACCTTCGAGCCGCGCCCCAGCGACGCCGAGACCGTCGAGGGCGCGGACTTCCTCGTGAGCAACGGCGCCGGGCTCGAGGAGCGCTGGCTCAACGACATGCTCGCGCGTAGCGACGGCACGCACGTCGCGCTCGCCGAGGGCATCGACCCGCGGACCTTCGAGGAGGGCGAGGACGCCGGCGAGCCCGACCCGCACCTGTGGAACGACCCCGTCCTCGTGCGTGACGGCTACGTGCCCGCCCTCGTCGACGCGCTCGCCGAGGCCCTGCCCGACGACGAGGTCGAGGGCCTGTCCGAGCGCGCGGAGGCCTACACCGCCGAGCTCGACGCGCTCGACGCCTGGGCCGCCGAGGCGGTGGCGACGATCCCCGCCGAGCAGCGCAAGCTCGTGACCACCCACGACGCCTTCGGCTACTTCGGGCAGCGCTACGGCGTCGACGTCGTCGGCACCCTCTACGGCGTCTCGACCGAGACCGAGCCCTCCCCGGCGGAGGTCACCGGCCTCGTCGAGGCGATCCGCGACGAGGCGGTCGTCGCGGTCTTCGTCGAGACCCTCACCTCACCCGAGCTCATGGAGCGCGTCGCCGACGAGGCCGGCGTGGAGCTCGGCGAGGACCTCCTCGGCGACTCCGTGGGCGAGGAGGAGGGCACCGACACCTACGTCGGGATGATGCGGGCGAACATCAGCGCGATCGTCGAGGGGCTCGGCGGTGAGCCGCCAGCCTGGGAGGGTGCGAGCCGATGACCGGCGCACCGCTGCTCGCCGTCGAGGGCCTGTCGGTGCGCTACGAGCGCACCCCGGTCGTCGACGGCGTCTCGCTGAGCGCCGACGGCGGGCAGCTCCTCGGCCTCTGCGGTCCCAACGGCTCCGGCAAGTCGACGCTGCTGCGCGCGGTCGTCGGGCTCACCCCGGCGTTCGCGGGCACCGTCCGCCTCGACGGCCGGCCGCTCTCGGAGGTCCACGAGGAGGTCTCCTACGTCCCGCAGCACGCGGCGGTCGACCCGGAGTTCCCCATCACCGTGCGCGAGGTCGTGGCCACCGGCCGCATGCCGCGCCGCCGCGGGCTGCGCTGGCTCGGCCGTGGCGACCGCGCGATCGTCGAGGAGGCCCTCGGCGAGCTCGACCTCACCGACCTCGCCGGGCGCGGGCTCGGGGAGCTCTCCGGCGGCCAGCGCCAGCGCGCCTTCCTCGCCCGCGCGCTCGCCCAGCGCGCCCGCATCCTCCTGCTCGACGAGCCCTTCGCGGCGGTCGACGCCCGGGCCGAGGACGACCTCTGGCAGCGCCTCGCCCAGGTCAGCACCACCGGCGCGCTCGTCGTCGTCGTCCACCACGACCTCGGTGCGCTCGCCGAGCGCGCCGACCGCCTCGTCCTGCTGTCCCGCCACGTCGTGGCCGACGGTCCGCCGGCCGAGGTGCTCACCTCCACGAACCTCGAGGCCGCCTACGAGCTGCCGGTCGCGCTGCGCGATCCCGGGCGCGCCGAGCGCCGGGCCGAGGCCCGCGGCGACGGGGCGCTGCGCTGGGCGATGGCGCCATGAGCGCGCTGCTCGACTGGTTCGTCGCCCCGCTCGCCACCTTCGAGTTCCTGCGCTACGCCCTCGTCGTCTCGGTGCTCGTCGGCGCGTCCTCGGCGACGCTGTCGTGCTTCCTCGTCGTGCGCCGCGCGGCGATGCTCGGCGACGCCGTCGCCCACGGGGTGCTGCCGGGGGTGGCACTCGGCTGGATCGTCGCCGGCCACGTCGGGGTCTTCTGGGGCGCGGTGGTCGTCGGCATCCTCGTCGCCGTCGGCATCAGCGCGATCGAGCGCAGCACGCGCCTGCACCTCGATACCGCGATCGGGGTGATGTTCTCCTTCGCCTTCGCCCTCGGGCTGCTGCTCGTGAGCGTGCTGCGTCCACCCGGCATCCACCTCCAGCACGTCCTGCTCGGCAACGTGCTCGCCGCCAGCGACGGCGACCTGCGCCTCGCGGCGGTCACGTCGATCGTCGTCATCGTCGGCGTCGCCGCGACGTTCCCGCTCCTGCGCGCGTGGAGCTTCTCGCCGGAGACCGCCTCGGTCATGGGGCTGCCGACCCGGCGTCTGCACTACCTCTTCACCGCGCTGCTGTCACTGGCGATCGTCGCGTCGCTGCAGACCGTCGGGCTCATCCTCGCGGTGGCGATGCTCATCCTGCCGGGTGCGGCGGCCTACCTCTGCACGAACCGGATGTCGCGGATGATCGCGATCGCCGTGGTGATCGGCGTGGGCTCGGCGGCCCTCGGGATGTTCGCCTCCTACCACCTCAACGCCCCCTCGGGCCCGGCGATCGTCCTCGCCGCGAGCGCGGCCTTCGCCGGCTGCCTCCTCGCCGCGCCGCAGCGGGGCCTCGTCGCGTCCTGGCGTCGCCGGCGCCGCGACGACGCGCTCGACGCCGCCGACCGCGCGCGTCTCGCGGAGTCCGCGCCGACCCGCTGAGCACCGCGTCCGGGGCCTGGCCGGCGCGCCGGTGGACACGGTGGCCGGGGCCGCGCTGCGCCACGCCGGACCGTCGGCTACCGTGCGCCCGCCGCCGCGGCCGGAGGGGGACGTCGGCGCGACCCTGGAGGAGGACGATGGCCGTCCCGACGGTATGGCTCTGCCGCGGCTCGGACTGCCGCAGCCGCAAGAAGCACCCGGGTGCCGGGGAGGTCCTCGACGCGCTCGAGGCGACCTGCACCGAGCGGGGTGTGCGGCTGCGCACGACGTCCTGTCTCGACCTCTGCAAGAAGGGCCCGGTCGCCGCGGCCGGCGATGAGGCGAAGCAGCGGCGTTGGTTCCGCGACGTCGCCGACGCCGCGACCGCGGTCGCCCTCGTCGACGCCACCGCCGCCGAGCCGGGCCTCGCCTCGCTGCCGCCAGCCCTCGACGAGCGTCGCCTCGGCAAGCGCGACGGCAGCAAGCCCAAGGGCAAGGACGTCAAGCGCACCCTCGTCGACCCCTGAGCAGGCCTCGCCAGCGCCCCCGCATCCTGCGACACTGCCGCCGGGACGGTGCGCGACGTCACGCGGCGCCACGACGCGGGAAGGGGTCGGCGATGAACGAGGCGGTCCTCGGGGTGCTCCTGGTCGCCGTCGGCCTGCTGCTGGTCTTCCGCGGCTACGCCGCGCTGCGGGCGGTCATCGCCGCCTGGGCCGCGCTCGTCGGCTTCTTCGTCGGCTCAGGGGCCACGAGCCTCGTCACCGGCGGGGCCTACCTCGGCAGCGCGGGGCCGTGGGTCGTCGGCGTGCTCGTCGCCGTGATCTTCGGCGTCGCCGCCTACGCCTTCTACGCCCTATCGGTGGCCATCGGGATGGGCTCGATCGGCTTCGCGCTCGGCACGACGGGGATGGCCGCCCTCGGGGTGCGCTGGTCCTGGCTCATCGTCCTCGCGGGCCTCGCGATCGGCCTGCTGCTCGCGATCCTCGCGATCGCCGGCGAGCTGCCGATGATCATCCTCGTCGTGCTCGGGGCCTTCGCGGGCGCGAGCGCCGCGGTGGCCGGCGTGCTGCTGCTGCTCGGCATGCTCGCCACCGGCGATCTCACGACGCCGCAGACCACGACGGCGCTCGATCTCGGCTGGCCCTGGACGCTGCTCTACGTCGGCATCGCCGCCGCCGGGATCATCACCCAGCTGCGCACCCCGGGCGCGCGCCGCGGCACGCTGCGGAGCGCGTGGTCGGGCTGAGCGTCGCCCGGCGGGGGCGGCGAGCGCCCGTCGGCGCGGGCGCGCCGGCGGTCAGGCCTCGTCGATGCGGGTGCGCTCGAGGATCGTGCACGCGTAGACGCCGCCGGGCGTCTCGACGGTGACCCGGTCGCCAGGCCGGTGGCCGAGGACGGCCTTGGCCAGCGGCGCCTCGCTCGAGGTGCGGTGCTCGTCCATGCTCGCCTCGAGTGGGTGGACGATGAGCAGGGCCTCCCGCGAGCCGTCCGGCAGCTCGACGACGACCTCGTCGCCGATCTCGACGATCGTGGGGTCGTCACGCACCTCCCGCGGGGCGACGGCCTCGGCGAGCAGCCGGCTGAGCTCGTCGACCTGTGCGGAGAGCTTCCAGCCCTCGCGCAGCAGCTCCTCGCTGCGCTCGATGCCGAGGGCGCGCTCGACACGCAGGAGGCGCCCGGTGGCGCGATCGAGGCGCGCCTGCAGCCACGCCCGACCGTCCTCGGTGAGGACCGGCGGTGTCGTCGTGCGCGTGCTCGTGACCATGAGGACCCCCTGCATCGATGATGAAGCAGAGGTTTATGGTACCCACTTCACGTGAAGTTTTGTGGGCCGTACGACCTGGCGCCTGGGCTACCGGACAGGGAACGTCCAGAGCACCTCGACCGGCTGGCCGCTGGGGTTGGCCCAGCCGCTGATGACGGCGTCGGCCGAGACGAGGGCGTCACCCTCGTGCAGCGTCTCGCTGCGGCCGTCGATCGTGACGTCGAGGACGCCGCGCACGACGGCGGCGACCTCGGGGCGCTTGACGGCGAACGGCGGCCGGTCGCCGGAGGCGCCCGGGGCGACCTCGACGAGCCAGACCTCACCGGCGAGCGGGTCGGTGGCGACGCGCTCGGCGGTGAGGCCGTCCTGCAGGGCCTTGCGCTCCCGGCCGCTGCGCCGCGCGATCGCGTAGCCGGCCTCGGCCTGCTCGTTCGGGCCGAAGGGCACGCCGAGGACCTCCCAGAGGCGCATGAGCGTGTCCCCGGAGGGTCCGCGCACCCCGCGCTCGACCTGGGACAGCGCCGAGGGGGTGATGCCGACCCGGCGGGCGACCTCGGCCTGGGCGAGGCCGAGGGACAGGCGCTGGTCGCGGATGACCGTGCCGAGCCGCTCGCGGGTGCTGCGCGGCCCGTCGGTGGCGACGAGGTCGCCGTCGGCGACGACCGCCGCGACGGTGCGGCCGACGACGTCGGGTGCGCGCCCGGCGGCCTCGCGCACCGTGAGCGAGAGCCCCTCGCCCTCGCCGGTGATCTCGACGACGACCTGGGTGATCTCGCCGAGTCGGCGCAGGAACGTCGGCCGGTGCGCGTCGGCCTCGACCGGCCACAGCGCGAGGCTGCGCCGACGGTAGAGCCGGGGGCAGGCGGTGAGGAAGAGCTCGAGCGCGGCGTCGGCGCCCCAGGTCTCCTGCACCGCGGTGAGGCGGTCGAAGACGAACGCCGCGCCGGAGCCGACGCGCTCGTCGAGGGCCTCGAGGGAGGCCAGCGCCTGGGCGAAGGTCGCCGCGGGGTCGAGGGCGTCGGGCAGCGCCGAGGCCTCGCCGGTGCGCACCGGCGACCAGTCGAGGACGGTCACGCCCTCCGCGGGCTCACCCGCCCAGGCCTCGGCGAGGTTGACGACGACGACGGGCACCCGCGGGCGCGCCGCGGCGATGAAGCGCTCGGTGAGCAGGTCGAGGGGGGCGGCGGCGTCGCCCTGCACGACGAGGTTGTCCCCGACGTGGACGCCCTCGATGAGACCGTCGATGAGCGCGGTGCCGCTCGTCTCGTGCTCCACCTCGGCCCCCCTGTCCGGCGCCCTGTCGGCCACACGGTACTGCGCGCCACGCCAAGGCTCCGAGCCGCCGACGGCGGGCACCCGGGCGGGGGGACCGGGGACCGACCGGGCAGGCGGGGGGTCTGCCCGGTCGGGGCAGGGCGGCCGGAGCCACCGCTGCCTCCCACGGACCGCCTAGGAGACGAGCGCGCTCGTGCGCGCGTGCGCTCGCGCCCCGACGGCCTCGGCGATGCGCTGGACGCCGAGCACCGTCGCGGCGGTGCGCAGCGGCAGGCCGCGCTGCTCGGCGGCCTGCCAGAGGTCCTCGAGCGCGCCGCACATGCGCTGCTCGAGTTGGCGGGAGACCTCCGCGGCGCTCCAGCGCTCGCCGTGGAGGTTCTGCTGCCACTCGAAGCAGGAGACCGTGACGCCCCCGGCGCTGGCGAGCACGTCGGGCACGACGGCGATCCCGCGGTCGGAGAGCACGACGTCGGCCTCGGCGGTGCAGGGGCCGTTGGCGGCCTCGGCGACGAGACGCGCCTGCACGGTCTCGGCAGCCTCGGCGTCGATCGCGCCCTCGAGCGCGGCGGGCACGAGGATGTCGCAGTCGAGCCCGAGCAGCCCCTCGGGGGTCACGACCTCGCCGGGGTGGGCCGTCACCGAGCCGTGCTCGGCCTTCGTCCTGGCCACCGCGTTGACGTCGAGCCCCGCGGGGTCGTGGACGCCACCGCGGCTGTCGGAGACCCCGACGACGCGCATCCCGTCGGCGGCGAGCATGCGCGCGAGGTTGGCACCGGCGTTGCCGAAGCCCTGCACGACGACGCGTGCGTCGCTCGGCAGGCCCATGCGCCGGGCGCTCGCGAGGATCACGGTGCGGCAGCCCGCCGCGGTGGCGGTGTCGCGGCCGAGCGAGCCGCCCGCGGCGATCGACTTGCCGGTGACCACCGCCGGCGACGGCGCGCCGACGACCCGGGAGTACTCGTCGGCCATCCAGTCCATGTGCCGCTGACCGGTGTTGACGTCGGGCGCGGGCACGTCGATGTGGGGACCGATCGTCCCGGCGATCGCCCGGGTGTAGCTGCGGGTGAGCGACTCGAGCTCGGTCTCGCTGAGCTGCTTGGGGTCGACGGTGACGCCGCCCTTGCCTCCGCCCAGGGGCAGGTCGACGACGGCGGTCTTCACGCTCATGAGCGTCGCGAGCCCGGCGACCTCCTCGCCGGTGACGCCGGGGTGGAAGCGCGTGCCGCCCTTGGCCGGGCCCCGCGCCGTCGAGTGGGCGACGCGGTAGCCGGGCACGACACGGATCTCCCCGTCGTCGCCGAGGTAGGGGATCTGCACGGCGATGGAGCGCTCGGGCTGGTGGAGGAGGGCCCGCACCCAGCCATCGAGATCGAGTTCGTCCGCTGCCGCGTCGATCGTGGCCAGAGCGAGCCGGTGCAGGTCGATGGTCACGGGGGCCTCCCGAGGATCACAGGGATCGGGGCCCCGCATGGCAGCGCGACGACGTCATCGGCCGGCCCCATGCGGGGCAGGTCGACGCGCCGTTGCGTCACGAGGAGCATAGCAGTGAACTCTTGCTTTATGCACCCTCGTCTTGCGTGCCGCTGCCGCCCCTGGCGCGCTGGCGCCCGTCGGTGTCGTGCCCCGCAGGAGCGCGCGCCGCACGGTCGACCGCCGCGCCGAGGCGCTCGGCGATGCCCTCGCGGGCGGCGTCGAGGCACTCGGCACCGAGCCCGACGCCGGCCTGGACGAGGCCGCCCTCGGCGAGCAGGGCGCACTCCTCGGCGAGGGCGCCGGGGTCGGCGACACCGAGCTCGGCGAGCAGCGCCGCCCAGCGGTCGACGACCCAGCGCTTGTGCGCGGCGATGACGCCGCGGCCGGGGTGGTCCTCGGCGAGTTCCGCGCCGGCGTTGACGAAGGCGCAGCCGTGGAACCCGGGCTCCTCGGCCGCGGCGCGGTAGAGGTCGGCCGGGGCGAGCGCCCGCTGCCAGGGGTCGCGTCGACCCGCGAGCTCGGCCTCGAGACGCTCGCGGAAGGCGGCGTCCCGCTCGCTGAGGTAGGCGACGACGAGGTCGTCCTTCGAGGGGAAGTGACGGTAGAGCGTCATCTTCGCCACCCCGGCGTCGTCGACGATGGCGTCGACGCCGGTGGCGGTGATGCCCTCGCGGAAGAAGCGCGCGCTCGCCGCCTCGAGGACGTCGGACCGACGTGACGGTCGTGGCATCGCACGCTCCCTTCTGGCCGGGTGTGGTGGCCCGAACCACAGGATATAACGTGACTGGTCTGTCTCACCAGGAGATACCCGTCGGGGAGGCCCACCCCTTGAACCGTCTCACCATCACCGGCGCGGGACTCATCGCCGTGACCTACGGCCTCGCGCGCTTCGGCCTCGGGCTCTTCATGCCGGAGATGCGGGAGGCCTTCGGCCTGTCGGCCACCGGCGCGGGCTGGGTCATGGCCGCGGCCTTCGCTGGCTTCCTCCTCGCGCTCGCAAGGGCGGGCGACCTCATCGAGCGGCGGGGCGCGAGGGAGGTCGCCGTCGCCGCGGGCGCGGCCGCGGTGCTCGGCACCATCATGATCGCGCTGGCCCAGGGACCGGCCCTCCTCGCCGTCGGCGCCGCGCTCGTCGGAGCCTCGACGGGGTGGTCGACGACGGCGCTGGCCACCGCCGTCGAGCGCCAGCTCCTCGCGCGCGAGCGGGCCACCGCGCAGACGGCGATCAATGCGGGCACGTCCCTCGGCCTCGTCGTGGCCGCGCTCGCCGCCACGCTCGCGGGCCTGGCCTGGCGGCCGGTGTGGCTCGCCTTCGGCGTGCTCGCGGCGGCGGCCACCGCGCTCATCGCCGGGGAGGTCCGCGACGTGCCCGCGCCGGCCGCCGTGCCATCGGCGGCCGACGAGGGTGCGGGTGGGCGCACCCGGCTCGGCCTCTCCGCGCCGCTCGCGGCGACCGCGGTGCTCCTGGGCCTCTCGAGCGCGGCGTTCTGGGGCTTCGGGCGCGAGCTGCTCGAGGCCGTGGGGGGCCTGAGCCCCGAGCTCAGCCGCATGGGGTGGCTCGCCGCCGGCATCGGAGGGGTGCTGGGCGGCGCAGCCGGCGCCGCCGCAGACCGGCGTGGCCTCGCCGCGACGCTGCGGCTGAGCTGGGTGGCCTTCGCCCTCGCCCACGCCGGGCTCGCCCTCGGCTGGCTGGGGGCGGCCTCGGCGCTCGCCTTCACCGCGCTCTTCGGTGCCGGCTACATGGCCCTGACCGGCCTCCTCATCGTCTGGAGCGTCGCCGAGCGGCCCCTCGAGCCGGGTGCGGCCGTCGCGCGGACCTTCCTCGTGCTCGCCGCGGGACAGGTCGCCGGCTCGCCTCTCGCCGGCGGGCTCATCGACGCTGCGGGGCTCGCTCCGGCCTTCCTGGCCGCCGCGGCCCTCGCCGCCCTCGGCCTCGCCGCGCTGCCCGACGCCGGGGCGCTCAGTCCCCGCCGAGGAGCCGGCGCAGCTCCACCCCGCTCGCCTCGTGGGCGAGGGTCGTGGCCACGACCTCAGCGACGTAGGCGCCCGCTTCAAGCGGGTTGACGCCGCCGCGGTCGGTGATCATGCAGAGCAGGTCGCGGTGGGCGTCGGTCTTGCCCCCGCGGGGGCGCCAGCCGAGGTAGGCGCTCATCGCGTCGGGGATGCCGAGGCCGGGACGCTCGCCGATGAGGATGACGACGACGTCGGCGTCGAGCGCCTCCCCGACGTCGTTGATGACGCCGACGCGGGCGCGCTCGATGAAGAACGGCGTGCCGAGCCGCAGGCCACGGTCGCGCAGGCCCTGCTCGAGCACGGGGTAGAGCTGCGGGAGGTTGTGGTTGATCGCCGCGGCCGACAGCCCCGCCGCGGCGACGATCTGCACCTGCGGGCGCGCCACGCAGCGCTCGGCGATCGTCGCCTTGGCCTCGGCCGAGAGTCGCCGTCCGAGGTCGGGGCGCAGGAGGTACTCCTCGCCGTCGGCGACCTCGGTGTCGACGGTGAAGAGCCCGAGGCCCTCCTTGACGGCCTCGTCGACCTCACCGTGGATCGCGTCCTGGGTCACCCCGTGGTCGGCCTGGAAGAGCAGGAGCGAGCGGGTGCGGGGCCGGGGGCCGGCCCGCCCGACGCCCAGACGCGCGGTCGTCGTCTCGAGCAGGCCGGCCAGCGCCTCCGGATCGGCGGGGTCGGGCAGGCCGCTCACCCGCCGCGCCTCGGGCGTGGCGAGGTCGGGCAGGTCGAGGCGCAGCCCCTCGCCGCCGGCCTCGGGCCCGCCGTCGCTCGCCGACGGCCTCCCTGCGGGGTCGGGCTCCTGGCCCTGCCGGCCGAGCTCGGCGAGGACGGCCCGGACGATGGCCTCGACGTCGCTCATCGCCGCGCCTCCACCGTCGCCTGCGCCCGCGGACGCGAGAGGTCGAGCAGCTCCTCGGGCTCGTAGCGCAGGAAGATCGTGGGGTCCCCGGCGTTGGGGCCGAGCCGGCCGTCGCGCAGGACGCCGAGCTGCTCGAGCCAGGCCTCGAACTCCGGGGTGGGGCGCAGGCCGAGGAGCTCGCGCAGCGTCGCGTCATCGTGCAGGCCGGTGTCCTGGTAGCTCAGCATGACGTCGTCGCCCATGGGAATGCCCATGTAGTAGCAGGCGCCGGCCATCGCGAGGAGCATCGTCGCGGTCTCCTGGTCGTTCTGGTCGGCGTTGGTGTGGTTGGTGTAGCAGGGCGCCATGCCCATCGGCAGGCCGTGGAGCTTGCCCATGAAGTGGTCCTCGAGGCAGGCGCGGATGATCTGCTTGCCGTCGTAGAGGGTCTCGGGGCCGATGAAGCCCGAGACGTTGTTGACCATGAACGGGGCGAAGGGGCGGGCGAAGCCGTAGGTGCGGGCCTCGAGGGTCATCTCGTCGACGCCGTGGTCGCTGTCGCTGGCCATCTCCGAGCCCTGCCCGGTCTCGAAGTACAGCAGGTTGGGCCCCGGCGCGACGCCCTTGCGGGCGATGAGGTCGGCGGCCTCGCGCAGCAGCGCGGCATCGACCCCGAACGAGGTGTTCGTCTCCTCGGTGCCGGCGATGCTCTGGAAGAGCACGCCCACCGGCGCGCCGCGCTCGACGGCCTCCATCTGCGTGCCGATGTGGGAGAGCACGCAGCTCTGGGTGGGGATGCGCCAGTGGCGCATGAAGGCGTCGGTGCGCTCCATGAGCTCGGCGGTCCTGGCTACGGAGTCCTCGGCGGGGTTGATGCCGATGATCGCGTCGCCGGAGCCGTAGGACAGCCCCTCCATGACCGTCGCGAGGATGCCCTCGACGTTGTCGGTCGGGTGGTTGGGCTGCAGGCGGAACGACATCGTGCCCGGCCGCCCGAGCGTCGTCTGCGCGGTGGCGGTGACCCTCAGCTGCTGCGCGCCGTAGACGAGGTCCATGTTCGACATGAGCTTGGCGACCCCGGCGATCATCTCCGAGGTGAGCCCGCGGGAGAGCCGCAGCACCTCCTCGCCCGTGCTGTCGTGGCTGAGGATGTGCTCGCGCAGCTCGCCGACGGTCCAGCTCGCGATCTCGGCGAAGATCGCCTCGTTGAGGCTGTCCTCGATGACGCGGGTGACCTCGTCGTCCTCGTAGGCGATGACGGGGTTGGCGCGCAGCTCGCGGAGCGGCAGCTCGCTCAGGACGTAGCGCGCGGCGATGCGCTCGAGCGCGCTGTCGGCCGCGATGCCGAGCATCGCGTCGCCCGACTTGGCCTCACTGGCCTTCGCGAGCACCTCCCGCACGCTGCCGAAGGTGAACGCCTGACCATGCAGCGTCGCGCGGTAGCGCATCCGACCCCTCCCCGCCATGGCCGCCGACCCGGGCGAGGTGGCCCGCGACGCGGCTCGGGGTCGCGGGCGACCACACCGGGATTCCTACCCCACCCGGGCGCGCGCGTCCAGGGTCGACTGGCGCGGATCCACGCCGCGCGGCCCCCGTGCCGGCGCGCCCCGGCCCGCGCGGGGCCCGCGCCCCGCGCGCACACGCCGATGGAGCGTTCAGCCGCCCACCCGGACAAACGCTCCACCAAGCACGACCGCGCCCGGCCACGCACCCGACCCGCACCCGACCCGTGCGGCGGCGCCCGGCGCCCGTGCTACTGCCCGCGGCGCGGGCGGAAGGCGACGAAGACCCGGCCGGCGTTGTCGCGGTCCTTGATGAGGCGGTGGTAGCGCGGCCTGACGTCCTTGCGGTCGAGGTAGCGCAGGACCCGCGCCTTGAGCGCGCCGCTGCCCTTGCCGTGGATGATCTCGAGCTCGGTGACCTTGCGCC
>PWFH01000067.1 GCA_003553795.1 Egibacter sp.
CACGGTTCGCGGCGCGAGGGCGATGAGGGCGGCCTTGCCTCCCTTGGTGCTCTCGGCGCGCAGCGTGAGCGTGTGATGCCAGGTGGACTCGCCGAGGTCGTCGATGTTGGCGGCACACAGTGCGCCGACGCGCAAGCCGTTGAGCGCGAGTAGGCACGCGCAGGCGTACGCGCTTCCACCGCGGGTCTCCGCGGCGTCGAGCCAGTCAGTGACCTCGTGACGTGACAGTCCCTGCGCCGTGGACTCCGCGGGTTTACGCGGCCGGCGTGCGCCCTCCACGGGGTTGCGCGGCAGGTGGTCCTCGGCGACCGCCCAGCGGTAGAAACTCGACAGGGTAGCGATGCGCTGGCAGATCGTGTTCGGCGCGTAGCCGGCCTGCTCGAGACGACCGACGTACGCCTCGAAGTCGCGACGCTGGGCTTCCCAGGGCCCGATAGCCGTGGCCTCGATCCAAGCGAACCAGTCGCGGAGGTTGGCGGTGTAGTTGCTCCGCGTCTTGGCCGAATGGAACCCCGCCACGAACGTGGCGGTCAACTCCGCGGACCTACCTGAGAGGGTCGGTGACGGCGATGAGTTCACGGTTGCAGGCATGACGATCGTCTCCTCCGCGACGGGCACGGGCGTCCCGCCTCCGTGGACGATCACACCCCCACGCGCGCCTCGCGCCAACCCGGCGAGGGCCGTACGCCGATCGGTCAACCGGGGGTGTTAGCCCGTAGAACACGGGCCGACCGCTCGGCCCGCAGGAGCGTCGCTCGAAGCAGAGCTCAATGCGCTGGCCTTCCAGCACACAGCCCGGCTGGCACGGCGCCAGGTAGGGTCCTTGGCGTCGGCCGATATCGACGGTGGTGGCGGGCAAGGTGTTCCGCGATTATCAGCCGGGGCAGGCGATGTTGTTGCCGCCGTCGTTGGATGAGTGGCTGCCTGCGGAGCATCTGGCACGGTTCGTCGATGAGATGGTCGAGCAGCACCTGGATCTTGGGCCGTTCTACGCGGCGCACACCAATGTGAAGGGGTTCCCGCCCTACGAGCCGCGGATGATGCTCAAGGTGCTGCTCTACGGGTATCTGACCGGGGTGCGTTCGTCACGGAAGCTCGAGACGGCGTGTGTGGAGCAGGTCGCGTTCCGGTTCCTCGCCGCGATGCAGACCCCGGATCATCGGGCGTTCTCCAGGTTCCGTCGCCGGCATCTGGCCGCGATGGACGGGCTGTTCTTGCAGGTGCTGGGGCTGTGTCAGCAGGCGGGGATGGTCACGCTCGGCAACGTCGGGTTGGACGGCACCAAGGTCAAGGCGAACGCGTCACGACACAAGGCCATGTCCTACGCCCGGATGAACGAGCGCGAGCCGGAGCTGGCCGCGATCGTCAAGCAGATGCTCGACGAGGCCGAGCAGGTCGATGCGGCTGAGGATGAGCTGTATGGCGATGCCCGCGGTGACGAGCTGCCGGAGCATCTGCGGACCAAGCAGGG
The DNA here is from genome assembly GCA_003553795.1 of Egibacter sp. Classification (GTDB taxonomy): domain Bacteria; phylum Actinomycetota; class Nitriliruptoria; order Euzebyales; family Egibacteraceae; genus T1Sed10-49. The sequence continues at coordinate 1,472 of PWFH01000067.1, forward strand.
CCGGCTGGAGGCGATCCGCAAGGCCAAAGCCGAGTTGGAGACCGAGGCGGCTGATAAGGCGGCCGACGATGCCCGGGCCAAGCAGCGCACCAAGGCCGAGCGGGCCGGGGACGATCCCGACAGCGACGAGGTCATCGAGCGTGGTGAGCAGGCCGCAGCCGAAGCTGCCGCCACGGCGGTCCCGAAACCGAAGGCGCAACGCAACTTCACCGATCCCGAGTCGCGGATCATGAAGACCTCGGACGGCTCGTTTCACCAGTGCTACAACGCCCAAGCCGTCGTCGATGAGGCCTGCCAGGTGATCGTGGCGACCGAGCTGACCGCCCAGGCCGCCGACGCACCGCACCTGCTCGCACTGCTTGACGCCACGATCGCCAACGTTGGGATGCCGGCCCGGTTCCTCGCCGATGCGGGCTACTGGTCAGACGGCAATCATCAGGCGCTGCTCGATGCGAACGTGGACGGCTACATCGCGACCGGACGGCTCAAGCACAACGAAGAGATTCCGGCCGCGCCCAGAGGTCGGATCCCCAACGATGCGACGCCCAAGCAGCGGATGGCCCGCAAGCTACGTACGAAGAAGGGCCGGGCTGTCTATGCCCGGCGCAAGGTCATCCCCGAGCCGGTGTTCGGCCAGATGAAGACCCTCCAAGATGCCGGGCAGCTACTCCTACGTGGTCAAGACGCCGCCCGAGCCGAGTGGATGCTGCACGCCACCGTGCACAACCTGCGAAAGCTCGCCGCCCACCACGACAAACTCCCCCCGACGTCCCCGAAGCGCTTGCGCGCAAGCACCTCCGACGTGCTTGGCGACGTCGGTCAGGCATTCCGCGGCCTCGTCACGGCCCTCACCCCCGCACCGGCACTGGCATGAACCCCATCAACGACACGACCACCAGCGCCCAGGCGCGCGCCCGGAGCCATCGCGCCGTTACCGACGCAAGCTCCTAGGCGGGCAGTTCGACGAGCTGGGCGCGCTGGCGGGCGCGGTCGAGGTGGGCGGCGGTGACCCGCAGGTAGCGGCGGGCGGTGAACTCCGGGGAGTGGTGGCCCATGAGGCGGCTGAC
>PWFH01000174.1 GCA_003553795.1 Egibacter sp.
CCTCGCCCGGCGCGTAGAGCGCGACCACGCCGCACTCGTCGCGCGCACCGGATGCTTGCGGATCGCGCATGCCGACTCCGTGTCGACGACGGGGGAGACGCCTCCGAGCATAGCGCCGGGGTGGGCCCGGGCGGTAGCCGCGTCGGGCACTGGGGGCTTGCCGAGGACGCCGTGCGCCGCGTGTCGGGTCCTGCCGGGATGGACCGCCGGGGCTGCGCGCGTCGCGCCCGGGGTCACGCCGGGATGGACCGCCCAGGCTGCGCGCGTCGCGCCCGAGGTCACGCCGGGATGGACCGCCCGCGCTGCGCGCGTCGCGCCCGGGGTCACGCCGGGGACGCGGCGACGCTACCGTGCATGCCGAGGCGGCCGTCCCGAGCCACCGACGACGAGGCGAGCGACTGACCGTGTCCGACGACGCACACCAGGAGGAGCCTCGCGGGGAGCCACGCGTCGGCGCGGCCCCACCACGTGCGGTGCCCGCGCTGCTCGTCGCCGCCCTCCTCGCTGGCGCGCTCGCCGTGATCACCCTCGGCGTGCCCGCCGTCTCCCGCGGGGCCGGACCCCTCGCCGAGGGCCTCGCGGGTGCGGAGACCGGCGGGCTCGAGCGCCTGCGCTCGGTCCACGGCCCGCCCACCGAGGCGGACGCCGCAGAGCTCACGGCGGTGGAGGCCGCCGACCTCGACGGCGACCGCGACGCCGGGGACGCCGACATCGAGGTCGCCGTGCTGCACGGCCACGCCGCCGAGGCGTTCGAGCCGATGGCCTTCCGCAGCCTCGGCGACGGGCGCGTCGAGCCCGACCCCGCGTGGGTCGAGGCGCACATCGTCGAGGCGGAGGTGCCGCTGCTCGAGGGGACGGTGCGCTGCCATGAGCGGCTCGTGCCCCAGCTCTCCGGCGCCCTCGGCGAGCTCGAGGAGCGGGGCCTCGGCGACCTCATCGATCCCGGGCAGTACGGCGGCTGCTGGGTGCCGCGCCACATCCTCGGCGACGCGGGACGGGCGCTGTCGCTGCACGCGTGGGGCCTCGCGGTCGACCTCAACGTCGACGACAACCCCTACGGCGCCGAGCCGGTCCTCGACTCCCGCGTCGTCGAGACCTTCGAGCGCTGGGGCTTCGCCTGGGGTGGGCACTGGCGGGTCCCCGACGGCATGCACTTCGAGCTCCTCGAGCTCCGCGACCACCCGCGCGAGCCGGACGAATGAGCCGACCGCCCGCGCCGGTGATGTGGCTCCGGGGCGCTCATGTGGCAGGCTCAACGGTGGCAGCGCCGGAGAAGGGAGCCCGCCGTGGAAAGCCGTGAGCAGTACCGGGAAGCGCTCCGCACGGGGCTCGCGAAGGGCATGTCCTCGCTGGCCCGCGGCCTCGCAGCCGCCTCGCGCGCGCTCGGCTCGACCGCCCGGCAGCTGCGGCCTCCCGAGCCCGCACCGCCCGCCGAGCAGGAGGAGTGGCCGCGCTGGCGCGGGGTGCGCGAGGAGCCCCCTACACCAGCAGCACCGGAACCGGTCGAGTCCGCGTCACCCCCCGAGGCCGCGCCGCCGGTGGCTCCGGAGCCGCTCGGGGCGCCAACCCCGGCTGAGCCGGCCGAACCATCGACCCCACCTGAGCCGGTCCCCACTGAGATCGCCGACGAGGCCGTCGATGACGATCCGGCTGAGCCCGAGCCGGCCGCAACCACCGAGTCGGAGTCGTCGAGCCCGCCCGCACCGGCTGAGGCACCCGCCGACATCACCGCGCTCGCCGGGCTCACCGTACGAGAGTTGCGGCCGCGCCTCGACGACCTCACGTCCGCGGAACTCACCGCGCTGCGCGAGGCCGAGCAGGCCGGCAAGGCACGCAAGACCGTCCTGGCCGACATCGACCGCGCGCTCGCCCGATAGGGCCGTCGGTCCAGCACCGACCTGCAGCCGGGTCTCGATAACGAAACGGATGGCCGACGCCGGCGCCGTCGGTGACGGTGCTGTCCGCAGACCTCATCGGCGTCGCCGTCGGAGCAGTCCGACGTCGACAACATCGGCGCTGCGATGGACGCGTCGTCAGTCGAAACGCGGCCGAAACCCGGGCGACACCGACGCGTGACGTGAGTCCGCTTGGCTGGTGACAGCGATGCTGGTTCGGCCGCCGGTGCGCACGACCGCTCGAAGGGAGCCCGGTGCGGGACACGACCACCAGCATCATCGAGGAGGTCCATCAGCGGCACGCCACGACGATGGACGGGGCGCTGGCCGACTACATCCCGGAGCTCACGCGGGCCGACCCGAACCACTTCGGTATCGCCCTGGTAACCGCCGACGGGCAACGCTACGCCGTGGGCGACGTCGATGTCCCCTTCACGATCCAGTCGGTATCGAAGGCCTTCACCTACGGCATGGCGCTCGCTGCGCGGGGTTCGGCGGCCGTCGAGGAACGTGTGGGGGTGGAGCCCTCGGGGGAGGCGTTCAACTCGATCAGTCTGGATCCCGGAACCGGCCGGCCGCGGAACCCGATGATCAACGCTGGCGCGATCGCGGTCACGGGGATGCTGCCCGATAGCCCGGAGCAGCCGCGGTTCGACCACATCCGGTCAACCTTCTCCCGGCTCGCCGGCCGCGAGCTCGGCTGGGACCGCGAGGTCTACGCCTCCGAGAGCGCCACCGGGTTCCGTAACCGGGCGATCGCGAACCTGCTGTGCAGCTTCGACATCATCGACTGCCCCACCGACCCGATCGTCGAAGACTACTTCCGGCAGTGCGCCATCCAGGTCACCTGCACCGACCTCGCAACGATGGCGGGCACGCTCGCCTGCGGTGGCGTCAACCCGATCACCGACGATCGTGTGCTCAGCCTCGGCAACGTCGAGAAGGTCCTGTCGGTGATGGCGACCTGCGGGATGTACGACTACTCGGGCACCTGGGTGTACGAGGTCGGACTCCCGGCCAAGAGCGGGGTGGGCGGCGGGGTCGTCGGGGTACTGCCCGGGCAGTTCGGCATCGCGCTGTTCTCGCCGCTGCTCGATGAGAAGTTCAACTCCGTTCGTGGCGTCGCAGGGTTCCGTGATCTCTCGCGTGCCTTCGACCTCCACCTCCTGCGTGCGCCGTCGATGTCCAAGCACGCGATCCGACGGCGCTACCGGCTCAGCGAGGTCGGCTCCCGACGCGGCCAGCCGGACGAGCACCTCGAGCTGCTTGCCCAGCTCGGCCACAAGGTGCTGGTGCTCGAGATCCAGGGCGACCTGTTCGCCGCATCGCTCGAACGCGTGATCCGCGCGCTCGCGACCGACGCCGACGACGTCGAGGTCATCGTGCTCGACCTGCGTCGAGCAGGGGCGACCGACGGTTCGACGGTAGGGCTGCTGCGGGGGCTCGCGAGCAACATCTCCTCGGCCGGGCAACGGCTGGTCGTTGCCGACCCGTCAGGGGTGCTGACGACGGACGCGTTCGACGGGCTCGACGTCGAACTGGCCCGGACCCTGGACGACGCGATGCGACGTTGCGAGGACGAGCTGCTCGTCGGCGCCGGTCGTGCGCCGTCAGGTTCGCTGCGGCTGGACCTCGCCGAGTTCGAGCTCGTCCGGCACCTCAGCGATCACGATCAGGCGCGGCTACTGCCGCGGTTCGTGGAACACACCATCGCCGCCGGCGACGTGATCATCGAGCAAGGTGCCGATACCGACGCGCTGTACCTGCTCAGCTCCGGGGTCGCCGAGGTCGAGTTCACCGACCCGCTCGACGGCAGCACCGAACGCATCGCCGACCTGTACCCCGGCGTGGTCATGGGAGAGCTCGGGCTGTTGGGACAGGGCCGACGGTCCGCGACGGTGCGCGCGGCCACCGATGTCGCGTGCTTCGAGCTCACGCGTGAGGAACTGATGCGCCTGCGCAGTTCCGACCACCTGGTCTACACACGCATCATCGAACACCTGCTGGTCACCACCGCGGAGCGGCTCCGCCGCGCGAACCGGGAAGGAGCCCTCCTGCGGGACTGACGGTCGTCGCGGATGCAGCTCACCGCCAGCTCACGTCCGGGGTCGGTACCGTGCCCGTCCTCCCGACGGCAGGCGGGTCGCCGAGGGGCGGACGGGTCCGCGGTGTCGTCGGGTCGCACCGTGACGGCAAGGGGCCACGTGCTCGGCCGATCGTCGACGAGCCGCACACCCGGGCTGGTCAGGCCCCGGCTCGAGACCAGCGACGTGTACCTGCTGCCGTGTGACGAACGCTTCCTGCAGGTCGACACCGGCTACGGGCGGCGGTACCCCGACGACCGAGGGGACTGACGCAGCGGGGCGTCGACCTCGTCGACAGCGCCTACCGGCTGCTGACGCATCATCACCGCGACCACGCGGGCTTCCTCGCCCAGCTGCTCGCCACTGGGCCAGCGCTCCCGGGGATGGAGCCCCCGCCCCTTGCAGCCGCTCCGGCCGCACCGCCACCGCACTCACGCAGCGCGACGACCTCACGTCACGATCCCGGCTCGTCACCCGGCTCCGGGCACCCCAGCGGGATCACCGGCGCGAGCTCCTAGCCGCCCGCGGCCTCCCCGAGCGCGGCGGGCAGCGCGCGCCCCCGGGCGAGATCGAGCGCGGTGAGGTCGACGGCGAGCGCCTCCCCGTCGAGCGCGCCGTCGACGACGAGCCACTGCTCGAGAGTGACCTCCCCGAGCGGGTGCGCGACGAGCCCGGCGGCCCGCGCGCGGGCGGTCAGCGCGGCGAGGCGCTCGGGGGCGACGCTGGCGACGACGCGCGTCGGCGCCTCGCTGAAGAGCCAGTCGTGGACCGCGAGGCCCTCCTCGGGGCGCACCCGTGCGCCGAAGGCCTCGCACGCCTCGACGAGCGTGGCCGCGAGCCCGCCGGCGGCGACGTCGTGGGCGCTCGCGAGCTCACCGGCCGCCGCGGCGTCGACGAGCAGGCGCTGCAGCGCCGCCTCCGCGTCGAGGTCGATCGCCTCGAGTCGGCCACCGAGCGCTTCGCCGGCGACGCGCTGGTAGATCGAGCCGGCGAGCTCGGGCCGGGTCGGCGTGCCGAGCAGGACGAGGGCGTCGCCGGGGGAGGTGAAGGCCCGCCCGACGCTGCGGGTGACGTCGTCGACGACGCCGAGCACCCCGACGACCGGGGTGGGGTGGATCGGCCGGTCGGCGGTCTGGTTGTAGAAGCTCACGTTGCCCCCGGTGATCGGGGTGCCAAGCGCGCGGCAGGCCTCGGCGAGGCCGTCGACGGCGTCGGAGAACGCCCCCATGACCTCGGGCACCTCCGGTGAGCCGAAGTTGAGGTTGTTCGTCGCCGCGATCGGCCGCGCGCCGGTGGCCGCGACGTTGCGCGCTGCCTCGGCGACCGCGCGGCGGGCGCCCTCGGCGGGGTCGAGCGCGCACCAGCGGCCGTTGCCGTCGGTGGCGATCGCCACGCCGCGCACCGTCTCGCCGGCGACGTCGGCGGGCAGGCGCAGCACCGCCGCGCTCGCGCCGGGCCCCTGGATCGTGCCGGAGCCGACGATGCTGTCGTACTGCTCGGTGATCCAGTGCGGCGGGGCGACGTCGGGGTCGGTGAGCACCGCGACGAGCGCGTCCTCGAGGTCGGCCGGCGGGCCGGGCGCGTCGGCGTCGAGGTCGGCGGGGGGCACCCAAGCCGCGACCGGGCGGTGGTAGGTCGGCCCCTCCGCGGCGATGGTCTTGGCGGGCGCGTCGAGGACGACCTCCCCGTGGTGGGTGCAGACGAGACGGTCACCGTCGATGACCTCGCCGATCGGCGTGGCGTCGACGCCCCAGCGCGCGCAGATCGCGAGGACCTCGTCGAGGCGCTCGGGCGAGACGAGGCCGAGCATGCGCTCCTGGGACTCCGAGCAGAGGATCTCCCAGGCCTCCATGGTCGGCTCGCGCAGCGGCACCCGGTCGAGGTCGACGCGCATGCCGAGGCCCGCCGCCGAGGCCATCTCCGAGGTCGAGCAGGCGATGCCCGCCGCGCCCATGTCCTGGATGCCCGACAGCAGGTCGGCGGCGTAGAGCTCGAGGCAGCTCTCGATGAGGAGCTTGCCGGCGAAGGGGTCGCCCACCTGGACGTTGGGGCGCTTGGCGTCGTCGACCCCGCCCTCGGCGAACTCCGCCGAGGCGAGCACGCTCGCCCCGCCGATGCCGTCGCGCCCGGTGCGCTGGCCGATGAGCACGGCGACGTCGCCGACGCGCTCGGCGCGGGCGAGCTGGATGCCCTCGACGGCCATCGCCCCGACGCAGACGACGTTGACGAGCGGGTTGCCGGCGTAGCAGGGGTCGAAGCTCACCTCCCCGCCGACGGTCGGCACGCCGATGGAGTTGCCGTAGTGGCCGATGCCACGGACCACGCCGTCGACGATGCGACGGGTCACCGCATCGGCGGGGTCGCCGAAGCGCAGCGGGTCGAGGAAGGCGATCGGCCGGGCGCCCATCGTGAGGATGTCGCGCAGGATGCCGCCCACGCCGGTCGTCGCCCCCTGGAACGGCTCGACGTAGCTCGGGTGGTTGTGGCTCTCGATCTTGAACGTCACCGCGAGGCCGTCGCCGACGTCGACGACGCCGGCGTTCTCCCCCGGGCCCACGAGGACGGCCTCGCCCTCGGTCGGCAGGCGCCGCAGGTGGACCTTCGAGGACTTGTAGCTGCAGTGCTCCGACCACATCACCGAGTACGTGCCGAGCTCGGCGGTCGAGGGCTCGCGGCCGAGGATGGCGACGATGCGCTCGTACTCCTCGAGGGTGAGCCCGAGCTCGACGGCGAGGACGGCCGGCTCGGGGGCGGGGGGCGGCACGGCGGCGGGGGTCTCAACCATGTTCGCGCAGCCTAGCGGGCACCCATGATGCTGCCTCGACGGTGGTCACAGCCCAGAGCGCCGCTCGCGCCCAGCCACCGACGGTGCGCGGGCTGCCCGGGCCCAGCGACGGCTTCGATGGAGCCTTCACCCGCCAGACCGGCCAAACGCTCCACCGGGCCGGGGGCGGCAGACGGGGCGGCGGGTAGGGGCAGCGGGCCGGTCAGGCCGAGGCCCGGACGAGGACCGCGCCGAGGATCGCCCCGCCGTCGGTGGAGCCGAGCAGTGCCTCCACGGCGTGCTCGGGGTGGGGCATGAGCCCGGCGACGTTGCCGGCGGCGTTGGTGACCCCGGCGATGCTCGCGAGCGAGCCGTTGGGGTTCGCGGCGGGATCGACGGTGCCGTCGGGCTGGCAGTAGCGCACGAGGACCTGCCCGGCCTCGGCGAGCGCGTCGGGGTCGTCGACGACGTAGCGGCCCTCGCCGTTCTTCACCGGGACCTCGAGGACGCTGCCGGCCGGTGCGGCGCACCACACCCCGGGGGTCTCCACCCGCAGGTGCTGGGTGCGGTGGACGAAGCGCAGTCCGATGTTCCGGGTCAGCGCGCCCGGCAGCAGCCCGGCCTCGCACAGCACCTGGAAGCCGTTGCAGATCCCGAGCACCGGCCCACCGCGCTCGGCGAAGTCCGCGACCGCGCCCATCACCGGGGCGAAGCGCGCGATCGCCCCGGTGCGCAGGTAGTCGCCGTAGGTGAACCCGCCGGGCAGCACGACGGCCTCGACGCCGGCGAGGTCGGCCTCGCCGTGCCAGAGCATGACGGGCTCGGCGCCGAGCAGCGCCAGCGCACGCGCCGCGTCGCGCTCGTCGCAGGAGCCGGGGAACTGCACGACGCCGATTCGCATGCGGCGATCCTAGCGGTCGTGCCCGGCCGCCCCGGTGGCGGACCGGGCCGGTCTGCCGGCAACGGCCATCCTCACACGCCCCCCACCTCGTAACGCTCGAGGTCCTCGGCGAGCAGGACCGGGCCGTCGAAGCGCGCTCTGGCCTCGGCGATCGCCTGCCGCCGGTCGGTCGCCCCCGCGAGGTGGGTCAGCACCAGTCGGCTCACCCCCGCCGAGGTCGCGATGGCGCCGGCATCCCCCGCCGTGAGGTGGATGCCAGCCGGATACTGCGAGGCGTCGCCGGTCCAAGTCGCGTCGATCAGCAGCAGGTCGGCGCCGCTCGCGATCTGCACGAGGTCCGGTCCCCCGGCCGAGTCGCCGGAGTAGACGAGGCTCGCGCCCTCGACCTCGATGCGGGTCGACACCGTTGGCACCGGGTGCAGGCTGCGCGCGAAGCGCAGATCCATCGCGCCGATGCGCACCGCGTCGCCGTGACCGACCTGCCGATGCTCGAATACGTCGTCGAAGTCCATCGGGCTGTCGTTGGCCAGCAGCCCCCGCAACAGTTCGTGCACCTCCGCGGCGGCATACAGCGGTATCCGGCGCTCGAAGTCGGGGTCGAATCGCAGGTTGTAATAGCAGCTGATGAGGTCGATGCAGTGGTCGATGTGCCGATGGCTGATCACCACGGCGTCGAGCCCAGAAACGGGCACCAACGTCTGCAGGTTGGCGGTGGCGCCATTGCCGGCGTCGAGGAGCACACGGATGCCCGCCACTTCGACGAGGTAGCCGGAGCAGGCCCGACCGGCACCGGTGTGGGTCCCGGCGGACCCGAGCACCGTCAGCGAGATCCCCACCTCGTGGCCTCCGGGCGCCGGCGCGTTCGTTGGGGGGGAGCCTACTCCCGACCCGGAGCGGCACGTCGATGTCGCGACGATCGCACTGCCAAGCCCCCGCCATCGACCCGCCCCGTGGCCTACCTTGAAGTCGATGAGCTCGCAGGGCGAGGCCTGGAGCAGCGCGATGGAGCAAGCGGACGGCGCCGAGATCCGACTGCGGGAGGTCCCCGCCTTCAGCCGCCTGGACGATGAGGTAATCGCCGAGTTGGCAGCGGCGAGCCAGCTTCGGACGGTGGCCGCGGGCGAGATCCTCGTCGAAGCCGGCGACCCCGCCGACGAGCTCTACGTGGTGCTCGACGGTCGCTTCGAGGTGCTACCCGGGCAGGAGGTGAGCGACCCGGCAGCGGCCCCGTCGGAGGGCTACGCACGCCTCGGACCTGGCAGCGTCGTTGGGGAGATCGCCGTGCTCAGCGGCGGGACCCGCTCGGCCACCCTGCGCGCGCTCACCGACGCCGAGGTGGCGGTTATCGAGGGCACGCGCTTCCTCGACCTGCTCGACGCCCAGCCCACACTCGGGCTCGAGCTCGCGCGGACCGCCAGCCACCGTCTGCTGGAGACGCGGCTGCGGCGTCATCTCAGCGAACTCTTCCCAGGTCTGAGTTCGACCGGCATCAGACAGGCGATCGCTCGCGTCGCGTTCGTGACCCTGAACCCGGGGCAGGTGCTGTTCCAGGAGGATGACCCGGCTGAGGAAGCCTATGTCGTCGTCACCGGCCGGGTACGTCTGCTGCGCTCCGAGCCGGATGGGACGATCAGGAAGCCCATCGCCGAGGTCGGCGCCGGCGAGTTGATCGGTGAGCGGGCGCTGCTCGAGGACCAGCGCCGCTCGGCCTCGGTCGTGGCCGCCCGGCGCACTCAACTCGCGCGCCTACCGCGGGCCAGCTTCGAGTCGCTCATGCTCGAGCATCCTCAGGCGATGCTGTCGGTGACCCGACGCCTGGTCAAGCGACAAGGTGACGCACGCGCCGACTTCGACCGCTCGCTGAGCGGCCGATCGTCGATCGCGTTGGTCCCGGTCCACCCCAGCCTCGACGTGGTCGGGCTGGCCGCGGCGATCGAGGCGCAGGTACGCCGCCACAGCGGCGTGTGCCACGTCGACGCTGCCCAGGCCGACGCCGGCTCCGGGTTGCCCGGCGCCGCCCGAGCCGACCGCCACGGGCACGCGGAGCTACGCATGGAGCGCTACCTCGACGAGTTGGAGGCGGCCAATGACCTCGTACTGCTCGTTGCCGATCATGAGCCCAGCGAGTGGAGCCGACGCTGCATCGACCGTGCCGACCACCTCGTCCTGGTCGCCGATGCAACCCGGGATCCCGCGATCACCGACGAGGAGCGCCTGCTGACCCCGACCCGGCACGTGCCCCATCAACGGGTCACCCTGCTACTCGTGCATCCCCGGGACACCGAGCGGCCCGAGGGCACGGCCGCCTGGATCGACGCGCGGGACCTCGATGACCACGTCCACCTGCGCGACGCCTCCGGTCCCGACGTCGCACGGTTGTCACGCATGCTCAGCGGTCGGTCGGTGTGGCTGACGCTCGGCGGTGGCGGCGCGAAGGGGTTCGCGCACCTCGGTCTGATTCGTGCCATGCGCGAGGTGGGGCTGCCGATCGACGGGGTGGCCACTGCCAGCGTCGGTGCGGCGCTCGGGGCGCTGGTGGCGATGGAGACGCCGGAGGATGACCTCGTGGCGCTGACCGAGGACTTGTTCCACCGACTGCTCGACTACAACGTTCCGGTCAGTGGGCTGATCGCCGGACGCCGCATCGCGCGATCGATCGAACGCGGGACCGACGGTCGTGACCTCGAGGATCTGTGGATCCCGTACCGGTGCGTATCGACCAACCTGACCCGCTCGACCACGGTCGTGCACCGCCGCGGCGAACTGGCGCGAGCGATGTACGCCAGCCTTGCCATCCCCGGCGTGTTGCCGGCCGTGGCCTACGGTGAGGATCTCCACGTCGACGGTGGCGTGATGAACAACCTGCCGGTGGACGTCGCCCGCCGGGAGGCCCCCAACGGGACGGTCATCGCCTCCGACGTCGCGCCGACTCTCGGGCCAAGGGCCAAGGGGGACCACGGGTTGTACGTGCAGGGCGGCCGGGTGCTGCTGCGCCGCTACACCCCGGGCCTGAAGGCACCACGCGTGCCGCGGCTCATGCCCACCTTGATGCGTTCACTGCTCGTCGCAGCGGCGCAGTCGCGCGACCGTGTCGTGGGCGAAGGGCTCGCCGACCTCCACGTGCAGTTCGAGCTCAAGGGCGTGGCCCTGCTGGACTTCGACGTCGTCGCACCGGTCGCCGAGCGCGGCTACACCGAGTCGATCGACCTGCTGCGCGCGTTCACCCAGCGGGGCGACGCCCCGACGGCCCCGCGTGACGACGCTGCGCCCGAGGTCCGCGAGCGCAGGGTGGCTGAACCCCTCGAGGCCGGCCACGAATAGGGTCTTGTGACCCGGGGTCGGCAGGCCTAAAGTCACTGTCCGAGGTGAGGCTGGCGCATAGCGAGCGCGGCAGTGGACCGGGGCGTTGGCCGGCCGGGGGTCTGCTCGCACACAGCCCCACGGAACGGAGTCCTCTCATGGCCCGGAGCACCTGTAGCAGGGCGGACCTCACAGCCGCGGGCCGCGCGCCCCTCGCCGCACTCCTCGCCTTCACGCTCGCACTGAGCGTGCTGCTGCCGGGCGCGGCCGCGCAGGCTGGGGCCATGGACGGCGAGCCGCCCATCACCATCGACCTCAGGGCGGACTTCGGAGCGCAACCCGTCGACGCGATCCTCACCGAGCGCGACGACGACAATGGCGGTCCGGCCTACTCCGTCTGGGCCGACGCCGCCGGCGGCAAGCCGGTGACGGTCGAGTGGTCCGACAACACCACCGAAGGGGGCTACCAAGAGGTGGTCGACATCGCACTGAAGGCGCTCCGCGATAGGGCGGCTCACGCGCTCAAGTGCGAACTCGCAGCGGACGACGCCGACGACGGCGACGAGCTTTCCACGGACGGCAATAGCGAGTGCACCCTCGAACCCGACGAGGCCGTCGATGCTGCTATC
>PWFH01000092.1 GCA_003553795.1 Egibacter sp.
ACGGATGAGGAGGCCAGCGGTGGACGGCGTCACCCCGGCGCGGCGCTCGCGCCGCGCGGTCACCCTCGCCTTCCTCGCCAACGGCCTCGCCGTGCCGTCGCTGCTCGTGCGGGTGCCCGACGTCCGCGACCTGCTCGCGCTGCGCGAGGCCACCCTCGGCCTCGCCCTCGCCGGCCTCGCGGTCGGGGTCGTCCTCGGCCTCGTGGCCTCCGGCTCGCTCGCCGGTGGCCAGGGCAGCCGACGGCTCACCCTCGTCGGCGCGGTGGCGATGCTCGCGCTGCTGCCGCTCGCGGGGCTCGCGCCGAGCCTGCCCGCACTCGTGGCCGTCCTCGTCGGCCTCGGCGCGGCGAGCGCCACGATGGACGTCGGGATGAACGCCCAAGGGGTCGGCGTCGAGGCCGCCTACGGCCGGTCGATCATGCTCGGCTTCCACGGGGTCTGGAGCGTCGGCGCGCTGCTCGCCGCGCTCGCCGGCTCGGCGGCGATGGCCGCGGGCGTGGGCGTGACCGCCCACCTCGCCGGCGTCGCCGTGGCCATCGCCGCCCTCGTCGCGGTGGCCGCGCCGGGCCTCGACGTCGTCGACCGCGTCGGCCTCGAGCCCGGTCCGCGCCTCGCCCTGCCACGGGGCCCGCTGCTGCCGCTCGCGCTCGTCGGGCTCGCCGCCGGCCTCGGCGAGTCGACCGGCAACGACTGGAGCGGCATCCACCTCGCCGACGAGCTCGCCGTCGCCCCGGGGCGCGTCGGCTGGGGGCTCGTCGCGCTCACCGGGGCGATGACCGTCGTGCGTCTCTCCGGCGACCGCCTCGTGCGCCGGGCGGGACCGGCGCGGGTCGTGGCCGTCGGCGGCGGTCTCGCGGCCGCGGGCTACCTCACCGTCGCGCTGAGCACCTCCCTGCCGCTCACGCTCGCCGCGTTCGCCGCGGTCGGCGCCGGCGTCGGCGTGACGATCCCGCTCGTCTTCGCCGCCGCGGGCGCGCGGGCGAGCTCACCCGGTGCCGGGGTGGCAGCGGTGGCCACCGTCGGCTATGCCGCCTTCGTCATCGGCCCGCCCGCGGTCGGCGTCATCGCCGACCTCGTCGGGCTGCGCGTGGCCTTCGCGCTCGTCGCGCTCGTCATCGCCGCGCTCACCCTGTGCCGGCACCCCGAGCTCGCGCCGAGGTCGTCCGAGCGCGCCCCGGCATAGGGTGGCGTGCGACGTCGTGCCGCCGTGTGTTCGGTGAGGAGGAGGCGATGAGCGAGGTCGCACCCGCCGACGCCCGGCGCCTGCGCGGGCGGCTCGCGAGTGGCGTGACGGTCTGGACGGCCGGGCAGGGACCGCGGGCTCGCGGGCTCACCGTCGCCTCGGTCATCGTCACCGAGGGCGAGCCCGCCCACGTCCTCGGCACCGTCGGCGACCTCACCGACCTCCTCGACGCCGTGCGCGAGACCGGCCGCTTCGTCGTCCACGTGCTCGGTGAGGCCGACCGCGGCGTCGCCGAGCGCTTCGCCGGGGCGGTGCCCGCGCCCGGCGGGCCCTTCCGCGACCTCGACGTCGCCGACAGCGCCTACGGCCCCGTGCTCACCGCCGTTGAGACCCATGCGGCCTGCCGGCTCGTCGACGAGCGCGAGGTCGGCTACCCCGTCCTCCTCGACGGCGTCGTCGACGCGGTCGCGCTCGGCGACCTCGACGCGCCGCTGTCGTACTTCCGCGGGCAGTACCGCCGGCTCACCGACCCGCCGCGCGCCTGGGAGGCCCAGGGGCCGGACTCGGCCGTGCCGCCGGCGTGGCGCTTAGGGGCATCAAGGCATCATCGGTGGTGATGGTATGATGCGGCCATGCGCACGACCGTCACCCTCGACCCCGACACCGAGCAGCTCGTCCGGCGCCGGATGCGCGAGCGCGGCATCTCCTTCAAGGAGGCCCTCAACGACGCCATCCGCGAGGGTGCGCGCAGCGGCGGCGAGGCGTTCCGCACCGAGACGGCGTCGCTGGGCCGCCCGAGCGTGAACCTCGACCGGGCCCTGCAGCTCGTCGGCGATCTCGAGGACGACGAGCTCGTCCGCCGGATGCGTGCCGGGGCGTGAGGCTCGTCGACGCCAACGTCCTGCTCTACGCGGTCAACACGGACGCCGAGCGGCACGAGCCCTCGCGACGCTGGCTCGACGGGGCGTTGTCCGGGCAGGACACCGTCGCCTTCGCCTGGATCGCGCTGCTCGCTTTTGTGCGCCTCGTGACCAAGGAGGGCCTGTTCCCCTCGCCGCTGTCCGTCGATGAGGCGATGGACCGGGTCGAGGCGTGGGTGGCCGCCGCCCCCGCGGTGGTGCTCGAGCCGACCCCGGAGCACCCGCGGCTCGTGCGCGAGCTGCTGCGCCCCCTCGGCGTCGGCGGCAACCTCGTCAACGACGCCCATCTCGCTGCGCTCGCCATCGCCCACCGCTGCACGGTCGTGTCGTTCGACACCGACTTCGACCGCTTCGCCGGGGTGCGCCGGCTGGCCCCGCCGGCGTGAGCCTCACCAGGCCGACGTGCCGTAGCCGACGGGTCGCGGATCAGGCCAGGCGCAGGACCGTGCCGGCGGCGAAGGGGGCCTCGACGGCCACGCCGAGCCGGGCGTAGACCGCCGGCGGCACGGCGATGTCGGCGACGTGGAGCGCGCCGACGACCTCGCCGGCCGCGAGGAGGCCGCGCTTGGGCAGGGCGAGGGTGAGTGTGGCGTCGGCGACGACGCAGGGGTCTCCCACCCGCCCGGAGGCCAGGTCGAGGCCGCTGGGGGTGTCGAGGGCGAGCACCGGCGCGGGGGTCTCGTTGGCCCAGGCGATGAGCTCGGCGGCACCGCCGCGGGGGTCGCCCTCGAGGCTGTAGCCGAGCACGGCGTCGACGACGAGCGCGGCCGGGGCCGGCTCCTCGACGATCGCCACGCCCATGCGCTCGAGGATGCCGAGCTGGTCGGCGGGGACCTCGGCCATCGCCGCCGGCGCCGCGAGGGCCACCGCGACGTCGACGCCGCGGTTGGCGAGGTGGCGGGCGGCGACGAGCCCGCCGCCGCCGTTGCCGCCGGGCCCGGCGAGCACCGTGCAGGAGGCCGGCGCGTACCGGCTGATCGCGAGGTCGGCGAGGTTGCGCCCGGCGTTCTCCATCATCTGCACGAGCGTGATCCCGAGCTCGTCGATCATGATCCGGTCGACCTCGCGCATCTGCGCGGTCGACAGCGTCGGCAGCGGAGGCGAGACGGGGGGTGTGGCCAGCGGCGGGGTGCTGGGCTCGCTCATCGTCCTTCCTCCGATCGCTGCAGCCGGCGGGCGCGCAGCAGCTCGGCCACCGACCAGGCCTGGAAGGGTGCGCCGGTCGCCTCGTGCGGGGGGTCGCCGTCGGCGGTCTCCGAGACCGAGCCCACGCCCCAGTCGGCGAGATGACGCTCGAGCGGCGCGAGGGCCGCCGAGGCGTCGACGCCGGTGCGCGCCGCGGCCTCGACGTAGGGGCCGATCAGCCACGGCCACACCGTGCCCTCGTGGTAGGCGCCGTCGCGGGCGGCGGGGTCGCCACGGTGGCGACCCCGGTAGCCGGGCTCGCCGGGGGCGAGGCTGCGCAGCCCCAGGGGGGTCAGCAGCGCGCGCCCGCAGCGCTCGACGATCTTGCGGTCGGCCAGCGGGGCGTACGGCAGCGAGACGGCGAGGAGTTGGTTGGGCCGCAGCGCCGCGTCGTCGCCGCCGGGCCCGTCGACGACGTCGAGGACGCCGCGGTCGGTGACGAAGCGCCGACGCACCGAGGCCGCGGCCCGCTCGGCGAGCGCGCGCAGGTCGGTGGCGTCGGCGCCGAGGCGCTCGGCGAGCGCCGCGGTCGTCGCGAGGGCGTTGACCCACAGCGCGTTGACCTCGACGGGCTTGCCCCGGCGGGGGGTGACCGCGACGCCGTCGACGCGCGCGTCCATCCACGTCAGCGCGACGCCGTGGGCGCCCTGGGCGAGCAGCCCGTCGACGGGGTCGACGCCGATGCCGAAGCGCGTGCCGCCGAGGTGGTGCTCGACGATCGCGCGCAGGGTGGGCAGCAGTGCCGCGGCGAGGTCGTCGTCGCCGGTGACCGCGACGTGGCGGCCGACGGCGTGGACGAACCACAGGGTGCCGTCGACGGTGTTGTACGCGAGCCCGCCGGCGTCGGCGGTGTTGGGCAGCATGCCCGCCGACAGCCCGGAGGCCGCACGCTCGAGCAGGCGGCGGCCCTCCTCGGCGCGGCCGGTGGCCAGCAGCAGCCCCTCGTAGGAGAGCATCGTGTCGCGCGACCAGTCCCCGAACCACGGGTAGCCGGCGACGACCGTCGGCCCGTCGACGACGAAGGCGTCGGCGGCGAGGACGAGCCGACCGTCGACGGCGTCGGTCGCGCCGGCGCGCTCGCGCAGCTTGCGGGCGCGCTGGCGGGCGGCGTCGATGACGGTGGCCGCCGGCGGTGGCTCGTCGGCGAGGTCGTCGGCCCACGCCCGCACGCCGACGCTCTCGCCGGGGGCGAGGTCGGCGACGAAGCGTCCGGCGAGGACGACGTCCTCGGTGGCGGCGAGCCCGCGGGCGGCCTCCTCGTCGTGGCGCACGCCGAGATGCCAGGTGCCGTCGGGGCGGAAGCCCGGCCCGGCCACGCGGTAGCGGCCCTCGAAGACGAAGCCGTCGGCGGTGGGCTCGAGCCACGGCTCGCCGGCCGCGGCGCGCTCGCCGTGGACGTCGCGCCAGGTGCACCGCGCGGCGAGCTCGAGGCGCACCGGCCCGGAGGCGGCGAGCAGCCGGTGGGTCAGCGCCACCGCGGGACGGCCGTGGACCATCGCGAGCTCGCGCTCGACGACGACGTCGCCGACCTGCCAGCGCCACCGCGGCACGCCGTCGTCGAGCGTGAACGCCGCGAGGAGCTCGTGACCACGGGGCGCGAGCGTGCCGTCGGCCCAGCGGTGCGTCGCGAGCTCGACACGGCGGTCGCCGAGGACGAGCGTGGCGTCGAGGGCGGCCAGGGCGAGCATCCGCCCGCCGGGCGGGTCGGTCGCCACGACGAGCAGCCCGTGGTAGCGCCGGGTCGCCAGCCCCGCGACGGTGCCCATCGCGAAGCCGCCGAGCCCGTCGGTCACGAGCCACTCCCGGCGGGTTCCCTCGGCCAGCGAGGCGGCGGTCTGGGGGCCGAGTCCCAGGGCGCTCACGGCGTCACCCCCGGCTCGCCGGCCCGGCGCCCGTCGGCGTCGTGGCCGCGCTCGAGGCCGACGATGAGGTCGATGACGAGCCCCGTCCAGCCGGTCTGGTGCGAGGCGCCGAGCCCCGCGCCGGTGTCGCCGTGGAAGTACTCGTGGAAGAGCAGCCGTTCGTGCCAGTCGGGGTCGGTCTGCAGCCGCTCAGCGTCGCCGAAGGCGGGACGACGGCCGTCGGCGTCGTCGCGGAACAGCGCGATGAGCCTTCGGGAGAGCTCGTCGGCGACCTCGCCGAGGTGGGCGTGGCGACCCGAGCCGGTCGGCAGCTCGACGGTCCAGTCGTCGCCGAGGAAGCGGTGGTAGCGGCGCAGTGACTCGATGACGAGGACGTTGACGGGGAACCACACCGGCCCACGCCAGTTGGAGTTGCCGCCGAACAGCCCGGCCGTCGACTCGCCCGGCTCGTAGCCCACCGTCGCCTGGCTGCCGGCGAGCTCGAGGGTGAACGGCGCCTCGCGGTGCTCGGCCGACAGCGAGCGCAGGCCGTGGGGCGAGAGGAACGCCGCTTCGTCGAGCATCGTCGCGAGGACCCGGCGCAGCCGGTCGGGCGCGACGATCGCGAGCATCCGCCCGACGTGGCCGTCGCGCTCGCGCTCCTGGCCGACGGCCTCGCGGTACTGCGGTTTGTGCTCGAGGAACCATGCGAAGTGCGCGGCGAAGGACGGCAGCCGCTCGAGCGTGGCCCGCCCCAGCGTCGTCACCGCGTAGAGGGGGATGAGCCCCACCATCGAGCGCACCTCGAGCGCGGCGGCGCTGCCGTCGTCGCAGCGCAGCTGGTCGTAGTAGAACCCGTCGCGCTCGCTCCACAGCCCCTGGTCGTGCATCGCCGTGGCGATGTAGGCGAAGTGCTCGTTGAACTTCACCGCGAGGTCCTCGTAGACCGGGTCGACCTCGGCGAGGACGAGCGCCATCTCGAGGAGGTCGAGGCAGTACATCGCCATCCACGCGGTGCCGTCAGACTGCTCGAGGCGCACGCCGGGGGGCAGGGTCGCCGAGCGGTCGATCGGGCCGATGTTGTCGAGGCCGAGGAAGCCGCCCTCGAAGACGTTCGAGCCGTGGCTGTCCTTGCGGTTGACCCACCAGCTGAAGTTCAGCAGGAGCTTGTGCAGGACACGCGCGAGGAAGGCGGTGTCGGTGCCGCCGTCGATCTCGAAGACCCGCAGGGCCGCCCAGGCGTGCACCGGGGGGTTGACGTCGCCGAAGGCCCACTCGTAGGCCGGCAGCTGGCCGTTGGGGTGCTGGTACCACTCGCGGCACAGCAGGATGAGCTGCTCCTTGGCGAAGGCCGGGTCGAGGTGGGCCAGCGCCACGGTGTGGAAGGCGTGGTCCCAGGCGGCGAACCACGGGTACTCCCAGGCGTCGGGCATCGACAGGACGTCGGCGGTGTTGAGGTGCTGCCACGCCGCGTTGCGGCCGCCGCGGCGCTCGGGCGGGGGCGGTGGCTGGGTGGGGTCGCCGTCGAGCCAGCGCTCGACGTCGAAGTGGTAGAACTGCTTGCCCCAGAGCATCCCCGCCGCGGCCTGGCGCAGGACCTCGGCGTCCTCGGCGGGCGCCCCCGGGGCGAGCGCGGCGTAGAAGGCGTCGGCCTCGGCCCGCCGGGTGGCCATCGTCTGCTCCCAGTCCTCGCCAAGCCCCGGCGCCGCGTCACGGCTCAGGCGCAGCCGCAGCTCGACCTCGCCGCCGGCGGGCACGCTCAGCCGGTAGCGCAGGGCGCCCTTCGTGCCGGTGCCGGCGGGGTTGACCGTCGGGGCGCCGTCGATGACGTGGTCGCCGATGCCGTCCTTGGGGTAGGCGGGGCCGTCGACGCCGAAGAGCCGGCGGGCGTTCGTGTCGTTGTCGCAGAAGAGCGCCTCGGGCTCGTGGGCGCCGACGAGGGTCATCGTCGGCAGGTCGGGGTGGCGCGCGACGATCCGGCCCCCGCCCTGCCCGTGCAGGGACGGCCGCGGGCCGGCCTCGACGTCCCACGACCAGGTGTTGCGGAACCACAGCGTCGGCAGGACCTCGAGGGTGTCGCGCGCGGGGCCGGCGTTGCGCACGAGGACGCGCACGCAGACGTCGTCGGGGCCGGCCTTGGCGTGGTCGACGGTGAGGTCCCAGTGCCCGTCGTCGAGGACGCCGGTGTCGAGGAGCTCGTACTCGGGGTCGTCGCGGCCGCGCGCGGCGTTCGTCGCGACGAGGTCGTCGTAGGGGAACGCCGCCTGGGGGTAGGCGTACTGCCAGCGCGACCAGCTGTGGGTCGGCGTCGCGTCGCGGTACCACCACAGCTCCTTGGCGTCCTCGCCGTGGTTGCCCTCGTTGCCGTTCAGCCCGAAGAGCCGCTCCTTGAGGATGGGGTCACGGCCGTTCCACAGGGCGAGGGCGAGGCAGAGCCGCTGGCCGGTGTCGCACAGGCCCGCGAGGCCGTCCTCGCTCCAGCGGTAGGCGCGGGAGCGCGCGTGGTCGTGCGGGAAGGCCTCCCAGGCCTGGCCGCCGGGGCTGTAGTCCTCACGCACCGTGCCCCACGCCCGCTCGCTCACGTACGGGCCCCACCGCCGCCACGCCTGCGCGTCGGGTCCCGCCAGGCGGGTGCGCTCGGCGTCGAGCCGGTCGCCCGACCGTGGCGCTGGCGTGGGGGTGCTCGTCCTGCCCGGCGTCTGCTCGGCCATCGCTGCTCCTCGCTCGGGCTGCCGGCCCTGTCCGGGGGCGTCGTGGGAACCACCCCGCGGTGGCCGGCATTCCGTCCGTGGCCGGCGGGTGGAAGCCGCGGGGGGCCTCACGGGTTGCCGGGCTGTGATCAGGCACCGTGGTGAGACGCACCGCTGGCGCAGGGCCGAGGCCGCCGGCGTCGGAGCGCGCAAGGCCCGAGGACCCCACGAGCGGAAGGACCAGCGATGAGGCTCGGCATGATCGGACTCGGCAAGATGGGCGGCAACATGGCCACGCGCCTACGGAGGGCCGGCCACGAGGTCGTCGGCTACGACCGCGACCCCGCGGCACGCGACGTCGACTCCCTCGAGGGCCTCGTCGCCGCGCTCGACGGCGAGGACCGCCGCGTCGTCTGGGTGATGGTCCCCGCCGGCGCGGCGACCGCGGCGACGATCGACGCCCTCGCCGGCCTGCTGTCGCCCGGCGACCTCGTCGTCGACGGGGGCAACTCGAACTTCCGCGACTCCCAGGCCCACGGCGCCGCGCTCGCCGAGCGCGGGATCGGCTTCGTCGACGCCGGCGTCAGCGGCGGGATCTGGGGGCTCGAGGAGGGCTACTGCATCATGGCCGGCGGCTCGGGCGACGACATCGCCGACCTCCGCGCGGTCCTCGACGCGCTCGTCACCGACGACGGCTTCGCCCACGTGGGGCCGGTCGGCGCCGGGCACTACACGAAGATGATCCACAACGGCGTCGAGTACGGGATGATGCAGAGTCTCGCCGAGGGCTACGAGCTGCTGGCCGCGGGCGACCTCGACGTCGACGTCCCCGCCGCGCTCGAGGTCTGGCGACACGGCTCGGTCGTGCGCTCCTGGCTGCTCGACCTCTTCGCCGACGCCGTGCACGCCGACCCCGGCCTCGAGAGCGTCAAGGGATGGGCGGCCGACTCCGGCGAGGGCCGCTGGACCGTCGAGCAGGCCGTCGAGCTCGCGGTGCCCGCACCGGCGATCACCGCCGCGCTCTTCGCGCGCTTCGCCTCCCGCCAGGACGACGCGCCGGCGATGAAGGCCATCGCGACGATGCGCAACGCCTTCGGCGGCCACGAGGTGCGGTCGTGACCGAGCGCTGCGACGCCCTCGTGCTCTTCGGCGGCACCGGCGACCTCGCCCAGCGCAAGCTCTACCCCGCCCTCTACGAGCTCGCGCTCGCCGACCGTCTGCCGCGGCGCGTCGTCGCCGTGGCGGCCTCCTCGTGGACCCTGCCCGAGCTGCGGCAGCGCGTCGAGGCCTCGGTCGTCCGGTTCGGCGCCGGCGCGGTCCACGAGCGCGCGCTCGGGCGCCTGCTCGGCGCGCTCGACTACGTCGCCGGGGACTACCGCGACCCCGCGACCTTCGAGCGTCTCTCCACCGCGCTCGAGGGCACCGCGACGCCGCTGCTCTACCTCGCGATCCCGCCGAGCCTCTTCGAGACCGTGGTGGCCGGGCTCGCCTCGTCGGGCATCGCCGCGCGCGGGCGGGTCGTCCTCGAGAAGCCCTTCGGGCGCGACCTCGCCTCGGCGCGGGCGCTCAACCGCTGCGTGCTCGACGCCTTCGACGAGTCCGCGGTGTTCCGCATCGACCACTTCCTCGGCAAGGACCAGGTCCTCGACGTCCTCGTCTTCCGGCTCGCGAACTCGCTGCTCGAGCCGGCGTGGAACCGCCACCACGTCGCCAGTGTGCAGATCACCATGGCCGAGGACCTCGACGTCGAGGGGCGCGGCGCCTTCTACGACGAGGTCGGCACCCTGCGCGACGTCGTGCAGAACCACCTCCTGCAGGTCCTCACCCTCGTGGCGATGGAGCCGCCGGTCGACGTGAGCGCGGACGCGCTGCGCGACGAGAAGGTCAAGGTCCTGCGCGCGATCCCCGACCTCGAGCCCGCGAGCGTCGTCCGCGGGCAGTACACCGGCTACCGCGACGAGGATGGCGTCGCCGCCGACAGCGACGTCGAGACCTACGTGGCGCTGACGACCTCGATCGAGTCGTGGCGCTGGGCGGGGGTGCCGTTCTCCATCCGGGCGGGCAAGGCCCTCGAGGTCACCGCCACCGAGGTCGTCGTCGAGTTCACCCGGCCGCCGCTGCAGTTCTTCGCCCGCTGTGACGCCCCGCCGCCTGAGCCCAACCGGCTGCGCTTCCAGATCAAGCCCGGCGGGGAGGTCGGGGTGCAGGTGCAGATCAAGTCGCCCGGCGGGGAGATGGTGAGCCACCCCGTCGAGTTGTCCTACCGCTACGACGAGCGCGTCGAGGGCGCCCGCCAGGAGGCCTACGCCCGGCTGCTCGACGACGCCCTCGACGGCGACCAGCGTCTCTTCGCCCGCGCCGACGGCGTCGAGGAGGCGTGGCGCATCGTCGGTCCGGTGCTCGAGCAGACCGGCCCGGTCCACCCCTACGAGCGGGGCAGCTGGGGTCCCGCCGACGCCGACCGCCTCCTCGCCGGCCTCGGCGGCTGGCGCCGCCCGAAGGTGGCCGGCGATGGCTGAGTCCGTCCTCGCCGTCGACCTCGAGACGAGCGTGGCGCGAGCATGAGGCTCGAGATCCTCGACGATGCCGACGAGCTCGCCGAGCGCGCCGCCGACGTGCTCGCCGACGCGCTGCGCAGCGCGATGCGCGAGCGCGGCCACGCCACCGTCGCCGTCTCCGGGGGGCGCACCCCCGGGGCGATGCTCGCGGCGCTCGCCCGGCGCGAGGTGGCCTGGGCTTGCGTCCACCTGCTCCAGGTCGACGAGCGGATCGCCCCGGACGGCCACGCCGAGCGCAACCTCACCCTGCTGCGCGACCGCCTCCTCGATCGGCTGCCCGGCGTCGGGCCGACGCTGCACGCGATGCCGGTCACCGCCGCCGACCCCGAGGAGGCCGCCGAGGCCTACGCCCGAGGGCTCGCCGTGCTCGCCGGGGACCCGCCGGTCCTCGACCTCGTCCAGCTCGGGCTCGGCGCCGACGGGCACACCGCCTCGCTCGTGCCCGGCGACCCCGTGCTCGACGTCGCCGACCGCGACGTCGCGGTGACCGGCGCCTACGAGGGCCGCCGGCGGCTCACCCTCACCTTCCCGCTGCTGTGGCGCGCCCGCCAGCGGGTGTGGCTCGTCGCCGGTGCCGACAAGGCCGCGGCGCTGGCCCGGGTGCGCGCGGGCGACCGCGCGCTGCCCGCCACCCGGCTGCCGCGCGACGACAGTCGCTGGCTCGTCGACCGCGCTGCGGCGGGTGGTCTCGACCCGGCCTGAGGGCCCCTGGGGCCGGGGGCCGTCGCGCTCAGCGCTCCGGCGGCGGCCCGTAGCGGTTCGCCGCGGGGTTGCCCGGGCTCGCCCAGAACACGAGCAGGACGATCCCCCCGAAGGGCACGAGGCCGATGAGCCACCACAGCCCCGGGCGGCCGGTGTCGTGCAGCCGCCGCGTGCCGACCGCGAGGTGGGGCACGAGCAGGGCGAGCCAGAGCACGAAGAGCAGCAGGTCGGCGGTGTCGGGGCCGAAGCCGAACAGGGCGAAGGCCCACGGCGCGAGGAACGAGACCGCGAAGACGAAGAGGAAGAACCACCAGAACTCCCGGCGGCTCGCGCGGCCCTGGAAGGTCGCGTAGCGCTCGAGGCCCCG
>PWFH01000010.1 GCA_003553795.1 Egibacter sp.
TGCACGACCAGCACACGGGCTTGTCGCGGAACGTCGCGAGCTCGTCCTCCGCGCCGCAGAAGGTGCACTGGTCGACCGCGGGCCCGATGACGACCCGGTCGGCCTCGAGGGTGATCTCGAGCTCGTCGCCCTCGTCGATACCGAGCTCGTGGCGGAACTGCGACGGGATCACGACGCGTCCGAGGTCGTCGATCTTGCGCCGGATTCCCTGGCCTGCCATGGCGGTCGATACTATCCGGCCGGCCCGCAGCAGACCCGCAAGCCGCGACCTGGCGAGGTACCCACCCATGGGTAAGGACACCTACTACCTCACGACGCCGATCTACTACGTCAACGACGTGCCGCACATCGGCCACGCCTACACCACGGTGGCCGCCGACGTGCTCGCCCGCTGGCGCCGCCTCAACGGCGACCGCGTGCACTTTCTCACCGGCACCGACGAGCACGGCCAGAAGGTCGCGCGCGCCGCGGAGGAGCGCGGCATGACCCCGCAGCAGCACTGCGACGACATCCTTCCGCGGTGGAAGGAGATGCTCGGGCTGCTGCACATCTCCAACGACGACTTCATCCGCACGACCGAGGACCGCCACGAGGCGCGCGTGCAGGAGTTCATGCAGCGCCTCTACGACCAGGGCGACCTCTACAAGTCGACGTACGTCGGGCCGTACTGCGTGCGCTGCGAGGGCTACTACGCCGAGGCCGAGCTCCTCGAGGGCGAGCTCTGCCCGATCCACCGCCAGCCCGTCGAGCGCCTCGAGCAGGAGAACTGGTTCTTCCGCCTCTCGAAGTACGCGCCGGCGCTGCTCGACCTGTACGACGCCCATCCCGGGTTCGTCCAGCCCGACGTGCGCCGCAACGAGGTCCGGGCCTTCGTCGAGGCCGGCCTCGAGGACATCTCCGCCACCCGCACCGAGTTCAGTTGGGGGGTGCCCTGCCCCTGGGACGACGGCCACATCTTCTACGTGTGGTTCGACGCGCTCCTCAACTACATCACCGCCGCCGGCTACGGCGCCGACGAGGAGGCCTTCTCCCGGCGCTGGCCCGCTGACGTCCACCTCATCGGCAAGGACATCCTGCGCTTCCACGCCGTCTACTGGCCGGCGATGCTCATCGCCGCCGGCGTCGAGGTGCCCCACCAGGTCTACGCCCACGGCTTCCTGCTCGTCGGCGGGGAGAAGATGGGCAAGTCCAACGCCACAGGGATCCGCCCATCCGAGCTCGTCGAGCACTTCGGCATCGACTGCTACCGGTACTACTTCCTGCGCGAGATCTCCTTCGGCCAGGACGGCACGTTCAGCTGGGAGTCGATGGAGGAGCGCTACACCACCGACCTCGCCAACGATCTCGGCAACCTCGTCAACCGCGTCCTCAACATGGTCGGCAGCTACCGCGACGGCGTCGTGCCCGCGCCTACCGGGGCCGCGGGCGACGCCGAGGCCCAGCTCTCCCGGGATCGCGAGACCGCCCTGGCCGGACTCGCGGCCTTCGATCGCCTCGCCTTCAAGAAGGGGCTCGAGGACCTCTGGCAGCTCGTCGGCGGCGTGAACCGCTACGTCGAGGCGCGCCAGCCGTGGGCGCTGAACAAGCAGGGCGCCGACGACGACCTCGACCGGGTCCTCTACGAGTGCGTCGACGCGCTGCGGGTCATCGCCGTGCTCACGAGCCCGGTCATGCCCGACATGGCCCAGAGCCTGTGGGCCAAGCTCGGCCTCGACGAGGCGCTCGAGGACCAGCGCCTGCCCGAGGCCGGTGAGCCGGGCGGGCTGGTGCCGGGGGTGCGCACCGAGCGCGGGCAGGTGCTCTTCCCCAAGCTCGAGGAGTAGACGCCGCCGTGGGACAACCTCGCCCGTCGCTCGCGCGTCGAGGGGGGCGACATGGCCACGGCGACCCTCCTGCGCGGTGGCGCGAGCGTGACCGGCGCCCGCGCCGTCGGCGGCGCGCCACCGGGTGCGCCGCCGAGGCCCCCATCGGCGACCGGCGCGGTCGGGCCGCGCGCCGCCGTGGCTGACGACGCGCGGGGCGACGAGGCGTTCGCCGAGCTCTACGCCGCGCACTACGCCGAGGCGGTGCGTCTGGCCTACCTGCTCTGCGGGCAGCAGGAGCGCGCCGAGGACGCCGTCGCCGATGCCTTCGTCAAGGTCTGGCGGGCCTGGCGGCGTGGGCGCATCGACAGCCCGCGGGCCTACATCCGCCGCGCGGTCGTCAACACCGTCAACTCGCGCTTCCGCCGCCTCGCGCTCGAGCGTCGGGAGCTCACCCGGCGCTCCGGTGATGCTCGGGGTGCCCGCGCCGACGACGAGCAGGTCAGCGAGCGCGACGCGCTGTTCACCGCGCTGGCGCAGCTGCCGCAGCGGCAGCGCACCGCGATCGTGCTGCGCTACTGGGAGGACCTCTCCGAGGCCGACACCGCTGAGGTCATGGGGGTGGCCACCGGCACGGTCAAGTCGAGTGTCTCCCGTGGCATCGCCAGCCTCCGCGAGCTCGTCGGCGACCGCCCCGACGAGGGCGGGGCCGGCTGATGGCCGACCTCGAGGAGCGCCTGCGCGCGAGCCTGCACGACCGCGCCGGCGACGTGGCCGCCGGTCCCGAGCGCGCCGAGGCGGTCAGACGCCAGGTCCTGCGTCGTCGCCGCAGGCGCTCGGCGGCGCCGGTCGTCGGTGCGGCGGCCGTCGTCCTCGCCGCGCTCGCCGTCGCGCCGACGTGGTTGGCCGCCCCGACGGAGGTCGCCGTGGACCCCGAGCCCGGCGAGGTCGCCGAGGACGCCGCTGAGGCGCCCGCCGGGACGGCGCCGCCCGAGCCCGGAGACGAGGGCCCGCGAGCGGCCCCTGAGCCCGGCGCCGACGCCGCCCCGTCCGACGGTGAGGCCGGCTTCGCGCCTGCCGAGGTCGACCCCCTCGTCCCGCTCGAGCGCGTCGAGGGGCTGCGGCAGCGCCTCGGGTCGCTGGCGCTGCTCGAGGAGGACGGTGCGCTTCGCGTCGTGGGCGGCGAGCCGGGTCCCGTCGCGACCGGGCCTCCGGGCGTGGGGCCTCTGGCGGTCGCCGCGCGCGGCGACGGCGTGCGGGTCGCCTACCGCCTGGGCTCCGCCGCCGCGCCTCCGGCAGGCTGCCTCGACGTCCTCGTCCTGCGCGACGTCGCCACCGGCCGCGAGGCCGAGGTGTCGACGTCGTGCCCCGGGCCGGCGGCCTTCGCGCCCAGTGGCCAGCAGCTCGCCTGGATCGAGGAGGGCGCGACGCTGCGCGTCGTCGACGTCGAGGGCGCGCTCGAGGGGGACGCCGAGCAGTGGCGCTGGTCGCTCGCGGCCGACGGTGACCTCGCGGTGCGCGCCTGGCTCGGCAGCGACGCCGGATGGCGGCTCGTCGTCGCCGAGGCGACCGACGGTGCCGACCGCTGGCACGCGCTCCCGCTCGAGCGCGAGGACGACGGGGGGCTCGCGCTGGCCGGCGACCGGGAGGGGCTCCCCCCTGAGGCGGCGCTCGAGCGGCACGGCCTCGACCCCTTCGCGCTCGCGCCGGCCGAACCGGTGTCCGTGCACCATGCCGAGGTCGACCTCCTCGGTGTCGACGAAGCCGGCGAGGCGCGGCTGCGTCGCGGTGCCCTGGGCTCGGAGGGTCGGCGCGACCTCGCCCTCGGCGGTGACGTCGCCGCCGCGCTCGCCGCCGACGACGCCGAGCCGTGGCTCACCTCGCAGGGACGCGACACCCTGCTCGGCGACGGCCGAGGAGGGGTCTGGCACGTGCGGCATCCCGCTACCGTCGACGACACCGCGGAGGTCACCGAGCTGCCGGCTGCGTGGGCGGCCGCGGCGTTGCACCCGGGAGAGCGCTGAGCGCACGGTCTCGGGCTCGTGCCGGCGACCACGGCCCGGCGGTGGGCGTCAGCGCCGTAGTCGGTTGGACGGCGAGGGGCTATCCTGCCGCATTGCTCACATCCCGCCCGCGAGACGGATCGTGCGGCCCACCGCCGCCGGAGGCCCTTCGTGTACACCGATGCGCACTGCCACCTCGAGATGCTCGACCTCCCGCCCGATGAGGCCATCGCGCGGGCCCGGGCCGAGGAGGTCACCACGCTCGTCACCGTCGGCGTCGACCTCGCCTCGTCGGCGGAGTGCGTCGGCACGGCGATGGCCTACGACGAGGTGTGGGCCGTCGTCGGCATCCACCCGCACAACGCCATCGAGGCGACCGAGCACGTGCTCGCGCGGCTGCGCGGCCTCGCCGAGCACCCCGCGGTCGTCGCAATCGGCGAGACCGGTCTCGACTACTTCCGGGACCACTCGCCGCGCGTGCGTCAGGAAGAGGCCTTCCGCGAGCAGATCCGCCTCGCCAAGGAACTCGACCGCACGCTCATGATCCACGTGCGCGAAGCGCATGACGACCTCGTCGCGATCCTCGAGAGCGAGGGCGCGCCCGAGCGCACGGTCTTCCACTGCTTCTCGGGTGACACCGAGCTCGTGAAGCGCTGCGCCGACGAGGGCTGGTACGTCTCCTTCGCGGGCAACGTGACCTTCCGCAATGCCCGCGATCTGCGCGAGGCCGCCCGCGTCGCGCCGCTCGAGCTGTTGCTCACCGAGACCGACTCGCCGTACCTCTCGCCGCACCCGCATCGCGGCAAGCCCAACGAGCCCGCGCGCATCCCCCTCGTCGTCGCCGAGCTCGCCGAGCTGCACGGCCTACCCACGTGGGAGCTCGGGCGCCAGGCGAGCGCGAACGCCCGGGCGGCCTTCCGACTGGATGGACGGGGATAGGCCACGGCAGGGCCGATCGGCGACCGCTAGCCTCCAGCGAATGCTCAAGCCGAGTGCGCTTCCGTCACGTCCGAGCCTGCGGCGACGGCTCGGGCGCGCACTCAGCCGGGCCGCGCTCGCCCTCGTCCTTCCCCTCCTCGGCCTCGCCGTCATCCTCGACGATGTCATCGGCGACGCCGCGCCCGCCCGGGATGCCGCGCCCGTCGCCCAGAGCGCCCCACCCGACGATGGCGTGTCCACCTCCCGTGACCGGGTGGGCATCGGGGCCTCGCGCAGCGCGCGGCGGCTCGAGCCGCCCGTCGTCACCCTCGTCGTCGGTGGCCTGAGCGAGCAGATCGTGACCTCGGCGCGCACCGTCGAGGAGCTCCTCGACGAGCGCGGCGTCGACCTCGGTGAGCACGACGAGCTCACCCCCGAGCCTGCGACGCCGATCGCCGACGGCCTGCGCATCGTCGTCGTCCGGGTCAGCCGCACCGAGGAGGAGCGCACCGAGACGCTCGAGCACGAGCGGGTCACCCGCGACACCGACGAGCGGGTGGAAGGCGAGCGGGTCACCGTGCAGGAGGGCCGCGACGGCGAGCGCGCGATCGTCGAGGAGGTCGTGCACCTCGACGGGGTCGAGGCCGCCCGCACGCGCGTCGACGAGCGCGTCGACGCGCCGACCGACGAGGTCGTCGAGGTCGGCACCGCACCGCCGCCCGAGCCGGAGCCGGAGCCGGATCCAGAGCCGCCCGCACCCCCCGAGCCGGGACCAGGGGTCTGGGACGACCTCGCGCGCTGCGAGGCCGGCGGCAACTGGGCCGCGAACACCGGCAACGGCTACTACGGCGGGCTGCAGTTCCACCCCCAGACGTGGGCGGCGCACGGTGGGCACGCCTTCGCGCCGAACGCCCACCTCGCGACGCGGGCGCAGCAGATCACCGTCGGCGAGCGCGTGCGCGCGGGCCAGGGCTGGGGGTCCTGGCCGCACTGCGCACGCCAGCTGGGGCTGCACTGAGCGGGCCGCCGACCGCCCGTGAGGTTCGCCGCCTCTGCGAGGCCCATGGCATCGCCCCGTCGCGCCGTCGCGGCCAGAACTTCGTCGTCGACCCCAACACCGTGCGCCGTGTCGTCGCGCGGGCCGAGGTCGGTCCCGGGGACCTCGTCGCCGAGATCGGACCGGGACTCGGGGCGCTGACCCTCGCCCTCGTCGAGGCCGGCGCCGAGGTCGTCGCCGTCGAGGTCGATGCGGGTCTCGTCCGCGCGCTCGGCGAGGTCCTCGCCGACACCGACCGCGTGACGCTGCACCACGCCGACGCCCTCGAGGTCGACTGGGCGACGCTGCTCGGCGGGCGTGCCGCCCTGCTCGTGGCCAACCTGCCGTACCACCTCGCGACGCCGCTCGTGGTCGGCGCGCTCGAGGCCGGCTGCTTCCGCCGCCTCGAGGTCATGGTGCAGCGCGAGGTCGGCGAGCGCTGGACCGCCACCGCCGGCCACCCGGCCTTCAGCGCCGCGTCGCTGCGCGTCGCTGCCTACGCCGAAGCCCGCATCGACGGCAGGGTGAGCCGCAACGCCTTCCTGCCGGTGCCCGGCGTCGACTCGGTGACCGTGCGGCTCGAGCCCCGGCCATGGCCCTTCGACGTCGCGCGCGAGCAGGTGCTCGGCCTCGTCACCAGCGGCTTCGCGCAGCGTCGCAAGCGGCTGCGCAACGCGCTGCGCGCCGGCGGACTCAGCCCGGCCGCGCTCGACGCGGCGTTCGCCGCGGCCGGGCTCGACGCCGACGTCCGCGCCGAGGAGGTCGACCTCGAGGGCTGGGTGACCCTCGCGCGCGCCCTGCCGTCGGTCACGCCGCCGGCGTAGGGCGCTCGGGCGCGCCGTGGCCGGCGCCGGTGTCCACCTGCGGCCCCCCCGGCCGGCGGCAACGGCCGACCGGCCCGCTTTGGCGGGGCCGGCGGACCGCCCGTACGATCCTCGCTGTTCATGCTCACGAGCCGCGCGGCCGAGCGCCGTTGGGTGCGCGCGGCGGGGAGGGATGCCCGGGGTGGCGTCGGAGACGGTCCCGCACGGTCCGCACGTCGCCGTGCGCGTCCCCGCGAAGGTCAACCTCTTCCTGTCGGTGCGCGGCATCCGCGACGACGGCTACCACGAGCTCACGACCGTGTTGCAGACCGTCGGCGTCTTCGACGAGCTGCGCGCGTCGCTCGCCGGACCGCCGGGGCGCGGGCAGCATCCCGCGGCGCGGCGGCACATGCGCCTCGAGCTCGCCCACGACGACATCGCAGGGTTGCCGGCCGCCTCGGAGAACCTCGCGATGCGCGCGGCGCTCGCGCTCGCGCGTGCCGCGGGGGTGATCGACGGCGCGCCGAGCGTGCGTGAGGGCGGCCCCCGCACCGTGATCGAGCTCGACAAGGCGATCCCTGTCGCCGGAGGCATGGCGGGGGGCTCCGCCGATGCCGCCGCGGCGCTCGTCGCCCTCAACGAGCTGTGGGGTTGCGCGCTGCCGCGGGAGCGGCTCAAGGAGCTCGGTGCCGAGCTCGGCAGCGACGTGCCGTTCTGCGTCGTGGGCGGCACGGCCTTGGCGACCGGCCGCGGGACGTCCCTCGCCCGGGTGCTCTGTAGGGGGGAGTTCACCTGGCTCGCGCTCCTCGACGACGAGCCCCTGTCCACCGCGGCGGTCTACCGTGAGTGGGACGCCCGCTGCGCGCCGAGCGAGGTCGAGCCCGATGCCGTGCTGCAGGCCCTGCGGGCCTGCGATCCCGAGGCGCTCGGCGCGGCGCTGCACAACGACCTCGAGCCGGCGGCGTTCGCGCTGCGCCCCGACCTCGCCGAGCGCAAGCGCCTGCTGCTCGACGCCGGCGCGTTCGGTGCCGTGCTCTCCGGCAGCGGTCCCACGATGCTCGGCCTCGCGGCCGGCCCCGCCCACGCTCGGGAGATCGCCGCGCGGCTGTCGCCCGACATCGGACGCACGGTGATCGCAACCTCGCCAGCCGGTGGCCCGGAGCTCCGCCGCGACGCGGGCGCTGAGCGGTGAGCCCGGTCTCACCGACGTCGGATCCTCCGCTACAGTGAGGTGCCGCAGAGGCTGTGGGGCTGGTGATGGGAGGTGGTGAAATGGCATCACGCCGTCCTTTGGAGTCGGAGTTGAAGGTTCGATCCCTTCCCTCCCAGCCATCCCAGCTCAGCGACAGGGAGCCGCCACGCCGATGAGTCGCGCCGCCATCGTCCTCGCCGCCGGCAAGGGCACCCGTTTCCGGTCGGACCTCGCGAAGGTCCTCCACCCCGTCGTGGGTCGCACGATGCTGCGCTGGGTGCTCGAGGCGCTACGGCCCCTCGAACTCGACCGCATCGTCGTCGTCGTCGGCCACCAGGCCGCCGACGTGGTCGCCGAGGCCGAGGCCGCGGGGCTCCCGGGGCTCGTCACCGTCACCCAGCCCGAGCAGCTCGGCACCGGCCATGCGGTGCGCTGCGCCTCCGAGGAGGGCGCGCTCGAGGGCATCGACGAGGTGCTCGTCCTGCCCGGCGACGTCCCGCTGCTCGAGCCCGAGCCGCTCGCCGCGCTGCTCGCCGACGCCGGACAGCGCGCGGCGACGATCCTCGCCTTCGAGCCGGCCGATCCCGGCGGCTACGGGCGGCTCGTGCGTGACGAGGACGGCACGGTCACCCGCATCGTCGAGCATCGTGACGCCACCGACGCCGAGCGCGCGATCACCGAGGCCAACAGCGGCATCTACGCCTTCGACCGCGCCGCCCTCGAGGACGGGCTCACCCGCCTCGCCGCCGACAACGTGCAGGGCGAGGAGTACCTCACCGACGTCATCGCTCCGCTCGTGCCCCGCGGGGTCGGGGCGGTGACCGCCCCCGCCGGGCTCGTCAGCGGCGTCAACGATCGCGCCCAGCTCGCCGAGGCCGGCGCGGTCCTGCGGCGGCGCATCCTCACCCGGCTCATGCGCGAGGGGGTGAGCATCATCGACCCTGACGCCACCTACGTCGACGCCGAGGTCCGGGTGGGCGTCGACGCCGTGCTGCGGCCCGGCACCCACCTCGAGGGGGCGACGACCGTCGGCGCCGGGGCCGACGTGGGGCCGGCGACGCGGCTCGTCGACAGCGCCGTCGGGGAGGGCGCGACGGTCGCGCAATCGGTGGTCCTCGGCGCGGAGATCGGCGAGCACGCGACGGTCGGGCCGTTCAGCTACGTGCGCGCCGGCACGCGTCTGGCCACCGGTGGCAAGATCGGCGCCTTCGTCGAGACGAAGAACGCCGAGATCGGAGAGGGCGCGAAGGTGCCGCACCTCTCCTACGTCGGCGACGCCGAGATCGGCGCCGGGGCGAACATCGGCGCGGCGACGGTCACCGTGAACTACGACGGCTTCGCCAAGCACCGCACGGTCATCGGTCCCGGGGCGCGCATCGGCAGCGACACGATGCTCGTCGCGCCGGTCACCGTCGGCGCCGAGGGCTACACCGGCGCCGGGTCGGTCATCACCAGCGACGTCCCCGACGGCGCGCTCGCGGTGGCCCGCAGCGAGCAACGCATCATCGAAGGGTACGCCGAGCGCAAGCGCGCCAAGCACGAGCGCAGCCAGAGGGACAGCTCCTGATGGAGATCACGACGAAGAAGCGGATGCAGATCTTCACGGGGCGTGGCTACCCCGCGATGTCGAAGGAGGTCGCCGACCACCTCGGCATGCGCCTCGGCGACGTCGAGCTCAAGGACTTCTCCAACGGCGAGATCTACGTGCGCTACCAGGAGAACGTCCGGGGGTCGGATGTCTTCGTCATCCAGACCCACTGCGAGCCGATCAACCAGAACATCATGGAGCAGCTCATCATGATCGAGGCCGCCAAGCGCGCCTCGGCCAAGCGCATCACCGCGATCTGCCCCTTCTACGGCTACAGCCGCCAGGACAAGAAGGCGAAGTCCCGGGAGCCGATCACCGCGCGACTGCTCGCCGACATGCTCACCGTCGCCGGCGCCGACCGCGTCGTCTCCGTCGACCTCCACTCCCAGCAGGTCCAGGGCTTCTTCGACCAGCCGCTCGACTCGCTCACCGCGCTGCCGCTGCTCGTCGACTGGCTGCGGGAGCGCTTCCCGAGCAAGGAGATCGTCGTCGCGAGCCCCGACGCCGGCCGGGTCAACCTCATGGAGAAGTTCCTCACCAGGCTTCCGGAGGCCTCGCCGGCGTACCTCGCCAAGACCCGCACCGGGCACAACGTCTCGAAGACCCTCGGCGTCACCGGCGACGTCGCCGGCGCGACCGTCGTGCTCGTCGACGACATGATCGACACCGCGGGCACGATCTGCGGCGCGGCGGAGGCCCTCATGGAGCGCGGCGCCAAGCGCGTCCTCGCCCTGGCCACCCATCCGGTCCTGTCGGGCCCGGCGTGCCGGCGACTGCAGGCCGCGCCGATCGAGCGGGTCGTCGTGACGAACACCCTGCCGCTGCCGCCCTGCCACGAGCTCGACAAGATCGAGGTCGTGTCGATCGCGCCGATCGTGGCGAGCACGATGAAGGCGATCTTCGAGGACCAGTCCGTGAGCGAGCTCTTCGACGACCAGAACCAGTGATCCCCCAGGCGCTCAAATGGGTTGCCGCGGCGGTGGGCATCATCATCGTCGTCGCTGTCAGCGTGCCGCTCGCCATCAACGCGATGCTCGGGACGGTCGAGTTCACCGACGACAGCGGCCTCTTCGAGACCACCCCGATGGAGGACCCCCTGCCCACGCCCGCGCCGGGCGAGCTCGACGACCTCGACGACGGGGCCGAGGAGGAGGGTGACGACGAGGGCGAGGACGCCGAGGACCGCGAGACCGCCGAGGACGCCGAGGTCGTCACCAACGGCGACGAGGACGATGCCGACGACGACGACGGGCAGACCTACACCGTCGAGAGCGGCGACACCCTCTACTCCATCGCCGAGGAGGTCTACGGCGACGGCAACCGCTGGAGCGAGATCGCCGAGGCCAACGGCATCGACGACCAGTCGGGGCTGACCGTCGGTCAGGAGCTCGACATCCCCTGAGCCCGGCCGTGGCCCGCTCGGCGGCGCGTCGCGCTGGCACGTCCGCGGGCGGGGCAGTATCCTGCCGCGAGGCCTGTGCCCGTCTTAGCGTGCCCTCGCGGCCGCCGAGCCGTCGGCGAGGCCCCGGCCCACCCTGAGTCGCCACCCCCGCAAGGAGCCCTCCGCCATGTCCAAGCAGGTCGCGCTGGCCGCCCACAGCCGTCCCGGCAGCGGCAAGAGCGAGGCGCGCCGCCTCCGTCGCGAGGGCCGCGTGCCCGCCGTCGCCTACGGCGCCGACATGGAGGCCACCCCGCTGTCGGTCGACGCGCGCGAGCTCTACCACGCGCTGCACACCGATGCCGGCATGAACGCCATCATCCGCCTCGAGTACGACGACGAGAGCCGCCTTGCGCTCACCCGGGAGATCCAGCGCCATCCGCTGCGCCGCGAGATCCTCCACGTCGACTTCGTCGCCATCAGCCGCACGCAGAAGGTCACCGCCGACATCCCGATCTCGCTCGAGGGCGAGGCGCAGGGCGTGGCCGACGGCGGCATCGCCGAGCAGCCGCTCTACACCCTCAACGTCGAGGTGCTGCCGCTGGAGATGCCCGACCAGATCATCGTCGACATCACCGACATGGACATCGGCGACGTCAAGCGCGTCGCCGACCTCGACCTGCCCGAGGGCGTCACCGCCCTCGACGACCCGGAGTCGACCGTCGTCACCGTCTACTACGAGTCGGTCGATGTCCCCGAGGTCGGCGAGGAGGGCGTCGTCGAGGGCGAGGAGGAGTTCGCCGCCGAGGTCGAGGACGAGGAGGCCGGCGACGAGGACGACGCCGGCGACGAGGAGTAGCCGGCGCTGCGCTGGCTCGAGCGGCTGCGCGGCGCCGACGGCGTGGACGACGAGGACCGCTGGCTCGTCGTCGGGCTCGGCAACCCCGTCGCGGAGTACGGCGGCACCCGGCACAACGTCGGCGCCGACGCCGTGCGACGGCTCGCCGAGCGTCTCGGCGTCACGCTCAAGGCCCACAAGGCGAAGGCCAACGTCGCTGAGACGATGACCCGTCCCGGGGGCACGCGCCTCGTCCTCGCGGTCTGCCACGGCTACATGAACCGCTCCGGCGGGCCGACCCAGGCGCTCTCGGCGTTCTTCAAGGTGCCGCCCGAGCGGCTCGTCGTCGTCCACGACGACCTCGACCTCGAGCTCGGGCAGGTCCGGCTGAAGCAGGGTGGGGGCACCGCCGGGCACAACGGCCTCAAGGACGTCGCCGAGCGCCTCGGCTCGAAGGACTTCACCCGGGTGCGCATCGGCATCGGCCGGCCCCCCGGGCGCCAACCGGCGCGCGACTACGTCCTCAAGCGCTTCCGCAGCGACGAGGCCGACGACGCCGCCGTCGCCCTCGAGCGGGCCGCCGACGCGATCGTCGACCTCGTCGAGGACGGCCTCGAGACCGCGCAGAACCGCCACCACGGCCGGTAGCACCGGCCGGCTGTCGCTGTGAGCGCGCCGCCGGCGTTGCCGCGGCGCCCGCGCCTCGGCACTCTTACCCGGATGCTGCCATCCGGCCCCCTCGCGGGCATCCTCCAGCGCGCAAGCGACCGGCTCGACGAGCCCCTGCCGCCCGGTGTGGTCCACGCCGGGCCGGCCGCGCGCGCGCTGACCTGCGCGCTGCTGGCCTCCGCGGCCTCGCCGCTGCTCGTCGTCGTGCCCAGCGAGCGCGACGCCGAGGCCCTCGCCGAGGGGGTCGGCGCCTTCATCGGTAGCGACGCCGTCGCGCATTTCCCAGCCTGGGAGACCCTGCCGCACGAGCGCCTCAGCCCGCAGGCGTCCACCGTCGGGCAGCGCCTGCGCGTCCTCGACCGTCTCGTCGGCGGCGATCCCTCGCTGGCCGCCGTCGTCACGCCCGTGCGCGCCGCGCTGCAGCCGATGGACCCGCGCCTGGCCGAGCGCGAGCCGATCCGCCTCGACCACCGCTACGAGGGCGGACTCGACGGCCTGGTCGACGGTCTCGCCCAGCTCGGCTACACGCGGGTGGCGATGGTCGAGTCCCGCGGGGAGTTCGCCGTGCGTGGCGGCATCGTCGACGTCTTCCCGACCGCCGCGGAGCACCCGGTGCGCGTCGAGTTCTTCGGCGACGACGTCGATGAGCTCCGCAGCTTCTCCGCCGGCGATCAGCGCACCGTCGAGGCCCTCGCCGGGGTCACCGTCGACCCCGCCCGCGAGCTCGTCCTCGACGACGAGACCGCCGCCACCGCGCGGCTCGCCGCGCCGAGCCTGCCGGCGCTGGCCGAGCAGCTCCGCCTCCTCGCCGACGGCGTGGCCTTCGAGGGCATGGAGGCGCTCGTCACCGCGATCCACCCCACGCCTGCGTGGCTGCCGGACTTCCTGCCCGAGGGCGGCGGGACGGTCGTCGTCGATCCGGTGCTCGTGGCCTCCCGCGCCGAGGAGCTCGCGAGCCAGGCCGCTGAGCTCATGGTCGCCGGCTGGGGCTCGGGGGAGGAGGCCGCCGGGCTCTTCGGTGGCGCGGGCCAGGCCGGGGGGTTCGCCGCCTGGCCCGACGTCGAGGCGCGGGTGCGGGGAGCGCTCTGGCAGCTCACGCCGTTCGGGTCGAGCGCCGACGCCGACGTGCCCGCTGCGCCGTGGGACTCCTTCCGCGGCGACGTCGCCGCGGTCGGCGAGCGCGTCCGCCGCCTCGCCGCCGACGGGGACCTCGTCGTGCTCACGACCTCCGGGCAGGGACCGGCGGTGCGCCTCGGCGAGGTGCTGCGCGAGCAGGGCGTGGCCGCGCGCGTCGTCGAGGCCGTCGGGCCTGAGGAGGCCGAGGGTGGCGGGGTCCTCATCGTCGCCTCGACGCTGCGCGAGGGCCTGCGCTCGCCCGAGCTCGGCCTCGCCCTGCTCGGCGAGTGGGACCTCTTCGGCCCGCGGCGCAGCAGCGCCCGCAAGCGCCTGCCGAGCCGGCGGGTGGCCTCCGAGGCCGTGCTCGACCTCGAGCCCGGCGACCCGGTGGTCCACGCCACCCACGGGGTCGGCCGCTACGTCGGCATCGTCACCCGGGAGCTGCGCGGGCCGACCCGCAGCGTCGGCGGGGGGTCGACGACGGTGACGCGCGACTTCGTCGTCGTCGAGTACGCCGGCGAGGACCGCCTCTTCGTGCCGAGCGACAACGTCGACGCGCTCGCGCGCTACGTCGGCGGTGAGCAGCCGCGGATCATGCGCATGGGTGGCGCCGACTGGGAGCGCGCCAAGGGCAAGGTCCGCAAGGCCGTGCGCGACATCGCCGCCGACCTCATCCGTCTGTACCAGGCGCGGATGCACAGCGAGGGCCGGGCCTTCGGCGCCGACACCTCCTGGCAGTCGGAGCTCGAGGGCGCCTTCCCCTATACCGAGACCCCCGACCAGCTCGCGGTCATCGACGAGGTCAAGGAGGACATGGGCGCACCGGTGCCGATGGACCGGCTGCTCTGTGGCGACGTCGGCTTCGGCAAGACCGAGATCGCCGTGCGCGCGGCGGCCAAGGCCGTCTTCGAGGGCTCGCAGGTCGCGGTGCTCGTGCCCACGACCCTGCTCGCCCAGCAGCACGGCGAGACCTTCGCGGAGCGCTTCGCCGGCTTCCCCGTCGAGGTCGCGGTGCTCTCGCGGTTCACGCCGCCCCGCGAGGCCGAGCGCATCCTCGAGGGGCTGGCCGCGGGCACCGTCGACCTCGTCATCGGCACCCACCGCCTGCTCGGCGCCGACGTCGCCTTCAAGGACCTCGGGTTGCTCGTCGTCGACGAGGAGCAGCGCTTCGGCGTCACCCACAAGGAGCGCATCAAGGCCCTGCGCACGAGCGTGGACGTGCTCACGATGACCGCGACGCCGATCCCGCGGACGATGGAGATGGCGATCACCGGGATCCGCGACCTGTCGACGATCGACACCCCGCCGGAGGAGCGCCAGCCGATCGTGACCCACGTGGGGGAGTGGGACGCCTCGCTCGCCGCGCTCGCAGTGCGCCGCGAGCTGCTGCGCGAAGGGCAGGTCTTCTGGGTGCACAACCAGGTCGCGACGATCGACGCCGCCGCCGAGCAGGTGCGCGAGCTCGTCCCCGGTGCCCGCGTCGAGGTCGCCCACGGGCAGATGGACGAGGCCGCCCTCGAGCGCATCATGGTGCGCTTCTGGCAGCGGGAGTTCGACGTCCTCGTCTCGACGACGATCATCGAGTCGGGCCTCGACATCCCCAACGCGAACACCCTCGTCATCGAGCGCGCCGACCTCCTCGGCCTCGCGCAGATGTACCAGCTGCGCGGGCGCGTCGGCCGCTCGAACGACCGTGGCTACGCCTACCTCTTCCACCCGCCGGACGCGGCGCTGACCGAGGAGGCCTACAAGCGCCTCGAGACCGTCGCCGAGCACACCGGCCTCGGCTCGGGGCTGTCGATCGCCCTCAAGGACCTCGAGATCCGCGGGGCCGGCAACGTCGTCGGCGCCGACCAGTCGGGGCAGGTCGCCAGCGTCGGCTTCGAGGCCTACGCCCAGCTCATGGCCGAGGCCGTCGCCGAGCTCACCGACGGCCAGCAGGGCCCGGGCGCGTTCGGCCCCGCCGTGGCGCCCGAGCCGGAGATCACCATCGACCTGCCCGTCGACGCCCATCTGCCGACCGACTACGTCCCCGACGAGGCGTTGCGCCTCGAGGCCTACCGCAAGGTCGCCGGGGTGCGCGACGCCAAGGGCGTCGCGCGGGTGCGTGACGAGCTCGCGGACCGCTACGGCCCCCTGCCTGAGCCGGCCAAGCGCCTGCTGTCGATCGCCGCGCTGCGGGCGGCCGCGCGGCGCTGGGGCATCAGCGAGATCACCTCAACCCCGCGGCGGACCGTCCGGCTCTCGCCGGTCTCGCTCTCCGACGCCCAGGAGGTGCGCCTGGCGCGCCGCCATCCCGACGCGGTCTACAACGCCACCGCCGAGGCGATGGAGCTGCCGATCCCCCGTGGGGGCGATCTCGTCGCGTGGCTCGCCGGTGAGCTCAAGGCGATCCTCGCCGGCGCTGAGCGCAAGGCGGCGCGCGCATCGTAGGGCGCCTCCGGCGTAGACTGGCCGGAACGGCCAGCCGCGCCGCCGGCCGGGCAACGCTTCCCAGGGACCACCCCGCGTCACCCCGAGAGGTCATCACCGTGCACATCCGTCGCGCGCCGCTCGCGCTCCTCGTCGCCCTCGGCCTGCTCCTCGGCGCCTGCGCCCCCGTGACGGCGACCCAGCCGCCGACGGTCGCCGCCGACGTCAACGGTGAGGCGATCCCCGTCAGCGCGGTCACCGAGCAGTACGAGGCGCTCGTGGACCTGCCCGAGCTCGCCCAGGAGATCGAGGCCCAGGAGGGCCTGCGCGAGCAGGTCGAGGCGGTGCTCGTCTCGCTGCTCATCCAGCGCGAGCTCTTCCACCAGGGGGCCGAGGAGCTCGGCGTCGAGGTCGACGAGGACGACGTCGAGCAGCGCATCGTCGCCCAGGCCGGCACCGACGACCCCGACGGGCTGCGCGAGGCCTTCGCCATGCAGGGCATCACCCCGGAGTTCGCCCGCCTGCAGGCCGAGATCCAGCTCTACCAGGAGCGCGCCGGCGAGGAGCTCGCCGGGCAGGGCGAGCTCACCGACGCCGAGCTCGAGACCGCCTACGAGCAGCTCTACACCGCGACGCCGAGCGCGCGGCACATCCTGCTCGACACCGAGGAGGAGGCCGAGGAGGTCCTCGAGCGCCTCGCGGCGGGGGAGGACTTCGGCGAGCTCGCCGTCGAGGTCTCGACCGACCCCAGCGCCGAGCAGAACGAGGGCGAGCTCGGCCCGATCACCGCCGAGCAGTTCGACCCCGAGTTCGCCGAAGCGGTCTTCGAGGCCGAGGACGGCGAGATCGTCGGCCCCGTCGAGACCCAGTTCGGCTACCACGTCATCGAGCGCCTCGCGCCCCCGGCGCTCGCCGAGGTCGAGGACGAGGTGCGCGCGGCCGCCGAGGCCGATCGTGACGACCTCGCCATCGAGACCTGGGTCAGCGGGCTGCTCGACGACGGCGAGGTCGAGGTCAACCCGCGCTTCGGGACCTGGCGCGCCGAGGTCGGCCAGGTCGAGCCGACCTCGCCGCTCGACCGGCCCAGCCCCCTCGAGCGCTGAGGTGGCCCGGCTCGTCCTCGTCGACACGAGCGACGCGCTGCCGGGGCTGCTGCCGCTGCACGGCTGGTCCGCGCTCGTCGCCAGCGACCTCGTCCTGCTCGGCCGCGTCGACCATCCCTTCGTCGCGCACCTCGAGGCGGCGGGGCTCGACTACGAGGTCCTCGCCGAGCCGCGCTCGCTGGCCGGGGTCGACCTCACCGGCGGGTCGCCCGAGGCCCAGGCCCGCGCCCAGGCGGCGCTCGACCGGGCCGACGAGGCCGGCGAGCTCGCCTACCTCTTCGGACCCGGTGAGGACGAGGCGCTGACCCGCGCCCTCGGCCTCGAGGCCACCCGGCGCGGCATCGAGATCGAGGTCGTCTACTTCGGTGTCGCGCCCACGGGCGTGCGCCTGCTCGAGCTCGTCGCCGTCGAGCAGCGGCTGCGCGGTCCGGGCGGCTGCCCGTGGGACCTCGAGCAGACCCACGAGTCCCTCGGGCGCTACGCCATCGAGGAGGTCTACGAGCTCCTCGAGGCCATCGCCTCGGGCGAGCCCGCGGCGATCCGGGAGGAGCTCGGCGACGTCCTGCTCCAAGTCGTCTTCCACGCCCAGATCGCCGCCGACGAGGGCACCTTCGACATCGACGACGTCGCCGGGGGCATCGCCGAGAAGCTCGTCCGCCGCCACCCGCACGTCTTCGCCGACGTCGACGTCGCCGACGCCGCGGAGGTCACCCGCAACTGGGAGGCGCTCAAGGCCGAGGAGAAGCCGGAGCGGCAGGGGCCCTTCGACGGGGTGCCGGCCAGCCAGCCCGCGCTGCAGCTCGCCGACGCCTACCTGCGGCGGGCGCGCAAGGCCGGTGCCGACCCCTTCGCCGCGCGGGGGCCGGGTGAGGCCGCGCAGCGGGCCCTCGCGGCCCTCTCCGCGACGGAGCCGGCCGGCGGCAGCCCGCACGCGTGGGACGGCGAGCCGGCTGACGCCGCGGTCGGTGAGCTCCTCGCCGCCGCGGTCGCGCTCGCGCGCGAGGCCGACGTCGACCCGGAGTCCGCCCTGCGCGCGCACGCCCACCGACTGCGCGAGGAGGTCGAGGGCGGGCGCCCCTGAGCGAGCCCCGCGCCCGGCAGGGGGACGAACGGTCCTGCAGGGCAGGCGGGGCTCGCTTTCCTCGCAGCAGCCGGCGCGCTAGCGTGCCAGAGAACCCATGTGATGAGGAGGGCAGCAGAGATGCGCATCGGTGTGCTCACCGGCGGTGGCGACGTGCCGGGTCTCAACCCGTGCATCAAGTCGGTCGTCCATCGCGTCATCGACGATGGCCACGAGGTCGTCGGCATCCGGCGGGGCTGGGGCGGACTGCTCGAGTGCGAGGCCGACGACCCCGCCTCGGTGGCGACCTGGACGGTGCCGCTCGACAAGGAGGCGGTGCGGACGATCGACCGCACCGGCGGGACGTTCCTCCACACCTCGCGCACGAACCCCGGCCGGGTCAAGGACGACGCGGTCCCCGACTTCCTGCGCGAGCAGGCCGGTGATGAGGGGCCGCACGACTTCACGCCGCACGTGCTCGCCAACCTCGACAAGCTCGGCATCGACGCGATGATCCCGATCGGCGGGGACGACACGCTGTCCTACGCCCTGCGGCTGCACGACGAGGGCTTCCCCGTCATCGCGATCCCCAAGACGATGGACAACGACGTCCACGGCACCGACTACTGCATCGGCTTCTCGACCGC
Organism: Egibacter sp.; assembly: GCA_003553795.1. Taxonomy (GTDB): domain Bacteria; phylum Actinomycetota; class Nitriliruptoria; order Euzebyales; family Egibacteraceae; genus T1Sed10-49. The sequence continues at coordinate 18,566 of PWFH01000010.1, forward strand.
GGTGACCCGCAGCGTCCAGTTCATCCATCAGCTGCGCACCTCGACGGGCTCGCACGAGCGCATCGCCGTCGTCGAGCTCTTCGGCCGCTACTCCGGGGAGACCTCGCTCATCAGCGCCTACCTCTCCGGGGTCGACCGTGCGCTCATCTCCGAGGTGCCGTTCGACGTCGGGCGCCTCGCGGACTTCCTCATGGCCGACCGCGCGGCGAACCCCTCGCGCTACGCGATGGTCACCGTCTCCGAGGGCGCGAAGATGATCGACGGCGAGGTGCGCCTCTCCGGCGAGGCCGACGCCTACGGCCACCGCAAGCTCGGTGGCATCGGCGAGGAGACCGCGCAGGCCCTCAAGGAGCTCACCGGCGTGAACATGGTGAGCCAGCAGCTCGGCTATCTCATGCGCTCGGGCTCGCCCGACTCCCTCGACCTCATGGTCGCGACGAACTACGCGGTCATGGCCGCCGACCTCGCCGTCGACGGCGCGCGGGGGCGCATGGTCGCCCTGCGCAACGGCACGTACATCAACGTCCCCATCGAGGTCACGCGCGAGGGCGCCAAGCACGTCGACGTCGATGCGCTCTACGACCCCGAGCAGTACCGGCCGAGGGTCCGTGACATCAACGGCAAGCCGATGTTCCTCTACTGAGGTCGTCGGAGAGGATCGAGGATGCGGCGATTGGCGCCGTGGCGGATCGTTGCGTCGCCGCGCCGCGCTGCACTACCGTCACAGCACCACGAAAGGGTGAACGTCACGTGGAGATCGAGACACTCCTGGCCCGTGAGCTCCTGGACTCGCGAGGCAACCCGACCATCGAGGTGGACTGCCTCCTCGTCGACGGCTCGGCCGGCCGCGCAGCGGTCCCCAGCGGCGCGTCGACCGGCGAGTTCGAAGCCGTGGAGCTCCGTGACGGCGGTGACCGCTACGGCGGCAAGGGTGTGACCAAGGCCGTCGACAACGTCCTGCGCACGATCGCGCCGGAGATCGTCGGCATGGACGCCACCGACCAGCGCGCCGTCGACGCCGCCCTCATCGCCCTCGACGGCACCGACAGCAAGTCCAACCTCGGCGCGAACGCGATGCTCGGCGTGAGCCTCGCCGTCGCCCGTGCCGCGGCCTCCTCCCGTGAGCTGCCGCTCTTCGCCTACCTCGGCGGGCCCAGCGCCCACGTCCTTCCCGTGCCGATGATGAACATCCTCAACGGCGGCAGCCACGCCGAGTCCAACGTCGACTTCCAGGAGTTCATGGTCGCCCCCGTCGGCGCGCCGACCTTCCGTGAGGCGCTGCGCATGGGCGCCGAGGTCTACCACGCCCTCAAGAAGGTCCTCTCCGGACGCGGGCTGTCGACCGGTCTCGGCGACGAGGGCGGCTTCGCGCCGAACCTCGGCTCGAACCGCGAGGCGCTCGACCTCATCATCGAGGCGATCGAGGCGGCGGGCTTCACCCCCGGCACCGACATCGCCCTCGCGATGGACCCCGCCGCCAGCGAGTTCTACAAGGACGGCAGCTACGTGCTCGCCGGTGAGGGCCGGACGCTGTCGAGCGCGGAGATGGTCGACCTCTGGGCCGAGCTCGTCGACGCCTACCCCATCGTCTCGATCGAGGACGGCCTCGACGAGGAGGACTGGCAGGGCTGGGCGCTGCTCACCGAGCGCCTCGGCGACAGGCTTCAGATCGTCGGCGACGACCTCTTCGTGACGAACCTCACGCGGGTGCGTCGCGGCATCGAGGAGGACTCCGCGAACTCCGTGCTCGTGAAGGTCAACCAGATCGGCACGCTCACCGAGACCTTCGAGACCATGGAGGCCGCCCACCGCAACGGCTGGACCTGCATGATCAGCCACCGCTCGGGTGAGACCGAGGACGCGACGATCGCCGACCTCGCCGTGGCTGTGAACGCCGGGCAGATCAAGACCGGGGCGCCGGCACGCTCCGACCGTGTCGCGAAGTACAACCAGCTGCTGCGCATCGAGGAGCAGCTCGGCGATGCCGCACGCTACGCGGGACACGACGCCTTCCGACTCGCGCGGTCGTAGGCGGCGATGGCCGGTCGTGCCGCCCAGCGCCCCCGCTCCCGGCCTCGCGGCCGGGTGTGGAGGGCGCTGACCGCGGGCGACCGGCCCTACGTCCTCGCCCTCGTCGCGCTCGTCGCCCTCATCGGGGCGATGGCGCTCGGTCCGCTGCAGGTCTACACCGCCGCCGCCGACCGCGTCGACGGGCTCGAGCGGGCCCGCGACGGCTTCGCCGAGGAGGTCGAGGACCTCGAGGACCGTGTCGAGTCCCTCGAGGACCCCGATGAGGTCGAGTTGCTCGCCCGCTCCGAGCTCGGACTCGTCATGCCTGGCGAGGAGCCCTACGTCGTCGCCCGCCCGGAGCCCGATCCGACCCTGCCGGCGGCTCGCGACGAGGAGCCACCGGCCGACGACGCCTGGTACCGCCGGCTCGGCCGCTGGCTCGGCGACCTCGTCGGGGCGGGCGGGTGAGCACCGCCACGCCTGCGGTGCGGACCGCCGGGGCAGGGGAGGTCGACGCGGCCACGCTCTACCGCCTCCTCGCGCTGCGCGTCGCGGTCTTCGTCGTCGAGCAGGCCTGCCCCTACCCTGAGCTCGACGGACGCGACCTCGAGCCGGCCACCCGCCACGTCTGGGTCGACGAGGGCGATGGGCCGATCGCCTACCTGCGGCTGCTCGACGAGGGCGGGCAGGGCTCGCGCATCGGCCGGGTCTGCACGGCGGCGCAGGCCCGCGGCCGCGGGCTCGCCGCGGGCCTCATCGAGCACGCGCTCGCGCGCAGCCGGCCGCCGACCCGTCTCTCCGCACAGGCCCACCTCGAGGCCTACTATGCCCGTTTCGGGTTCGTCGTGAGCGGTCCCGGGTTCCTCGAGGACGGTATCCCCCACGTGCCGATGCTGCGGGCGTGAGCGGACGGGACCCGCGCCATCTCGACTGGGGGCGGCGCCTCGCCGCGGTCGCCCAGACGGGGCTGCACTACGCCGAGGGCTTCGACGTCGCGCGCTACGAGGCGGTGCAGCGCGTCGCCGCCGAGCTGCTCGCCGCAGAGTCCGACGCCGACGCCGCCGAGCTCGGCGACCTCCTCGGCGCCGAGCGGGGCTACGCCACGCCGAAGGTCGATGTCCGGGGCGTCGTCGCCCGCGGGCGGCGGCTCCTGCTCGTGCGCGAGGCCGCCGACGGCGGCTGGACGCTGCCGGGCGGGTGGGCGGACATGACCGATGAGCCGCGCGAGGCCGTCGAGCGCGAGGTCGCCGAGGAGGCGGGGCTCGCCGTGCGCGCCACCCGCCTGCTCGCCGTCGTCGACCGTGAGCGCCGGCCGGCGCCGCCGCTGCCGTTCCGCATCTACAAGCTCCTCATCGCCTGTGAGGCCTGCGAGCCCGACGCCGAGCCCCGCGCCGACGGCGTCGAGACGCTCGAGGCGGGCTTCTTCGATCCCGCCGATCCCCCGCCGCTGTCGGAGGGGCGCACCCACCGCGAGCACCTCGCGATCGTCGCCGAGCGGCTCGCCGATCCCGGCCTCGGGGCCCACCTCGACTGAGCGCGGTGAGGGGCCACACGCGGCTCGACGCGGGGGCGTCCGGCGGCCGGTTTGCCGCTCGGCGCGTGGCGCGCGAGGCTTGGCCGGCGATGACCGACGATGCGCTCCGCCCCGCCCCCGACGCGTCGTACGAGGCGCAGGCGCGCCGCCCCCTGCTCGACGACGGCGAGATCGACCTCGTCGCCCGCATGCTTGGGCGGCCGGCGCGTGGGCGGCCGGCCGCGGCGGTGCGCTGCGCCTTCGGCCTGCCGGCGGTGCTGCGCGTCGATCCCGCCCTCGAGGACGGCACCCCGTTCCCGACGACGTTCTGGCTCGCCTGCCCGCTCGCGGCCAAGCACATCGGCACCCTCGAGGCCTCGGGCGTCATGGTCGCCCTGAGCGGGCGCGTCGCCGAGGATCCCGAGCTCGCCGACGCCTACCACCGCGCCCACGAGCGCTTCGTGGCCTTCCGTGACGGCCTCGGCCCGGAGGTGCCCGGCGACCCCTCGGCCGGGGGCATGCCTGCCCGCGTGAAGTGCCTCCACGCGCTCTACGCCCACCACCTCGCCACGGGCGACAACCCGATCGGGGCGTGGGTTGGCGAGCGCCTCGAGCCCATGGCCTGCCCAGGGCCGTGCGTGGCCGCCGACGGCAGCGGCTGGCACGGATGACCCGCGTCGCCGCGGTCGACTGCGGGACGAACTCGACGCGTCTGCTCGTCGCCGACGTCGTCGACGGCGCGACGGTCTGGCGCGACCGCGACGCGATCACCACGCGCCTCGGGCAAGGCGTCGACCACGACGGACGGCTGCACCCCGGGGCGATCGCCCGCACCGCCGACGTCGTCGGGGGCTACGCCGCGCGCTGGCGAGCCCTCGGCTGTGCGCGCGTCGCGGTCGTGGCGACGAGCGCGGTGCGCGACGTCGCCGACCGGGCGGCCTTCTACGAGGCCATCGAGGACGTCAGCGGCGTGCGACCCGAGGTCCTCGACGGCGACGAGGAGGCGGCCCTGGCCTTCGAGGGGGCGGTCACCGGCGTCGATCCCGCGCGGCCCGCGCTCGTCCTCGACATCGGCGGCGGCTCGACCGAGCTCATCCTCGGCCACGACCGTCCACAGGCCTGCGAGAGCCGCCAGATCGGGTCGGTGCGCCTCACCGAGCGTCTGCTGCCCGGGGACCCGCCGTCGCAGGGGGCCCTCGCGGCCGCCGCCAGGGTGATCGACGGCGAGCTCGCCGACGTCGCGCACCGCCTCGACCCGAGCCTGGCGCGCTCGCTCGTCGCGGTGGCCGGCACCGCGACGACGCTCGCGGCCCTGCACCTCGGTCTCGCCGCCTACGACCCGCACGCGATCCACGCCGCGGTGCTGTCGCGTGGGGAGGTGGGGCGGCTGCTCGCCGAACTGGGCGGCAGCACCGCCGCGCGGATCGCGGGCCTCGGGCCGGTCGCGCCGGGCCGCGAGGACGTGCTCACCGCCGGGGCGCTCATCCTCGATCGGGTGATGGCCTGGGGCGGCTTCGAGGAGGTCGTCGTCAGCGAGCGCGACCTCCTCGACGGGCTCTGCCGGGCCCTCGCCGCGGCGGGCTAGCGGTCCGCGGTCGCGAGTCGCGCGTCGGTGTCCTCTCGGGCGGCCGCGGCCATCGATCGCGTGGCGATGACGTCGATGCCGGTGCCGAGCACGTCGGTGGCGAGCACCTCACCGCGGTCGACCGGCGGCTGCACGACGACGTCGCGGAGGTGGGCGACGAACGGTGCGACGAGCCCCTTGGGCACCGGCGCAGCCGCCCTGACCGGCAGCCGCGGGTGCACGGGGTCGTCGAGGCGCACCGTCGTCGACACCGGCCGGCGTGGGTCGGTGTGCTCCTGCTCGGCGTGGCGCTCGCCGATCTTGCAGGTCGCGCCCCGGATCTCGAGGATGCCCTCCTCGGTGGCGTCGACCTCGAGGCTGCAGCCCAGGGGGCAGCCGGTGCAGAGGTAGACGAAGGTCTCGGCCTCGTGGCCCTCGTGCGTGGTCGTCATCCTCATCCCTCCTCGGCGGCCGCGAAGGCGTCGAGCCGCAGGGCGTCGCCGTGGAAGCTCTCGAGCAGCCGCGGCGCGATGTTGATCGTCGCCATCTCCGCTGGCGCGAGCGCGCGCACCCTGCGGCGGCGCACGTCGCCGAGCTTGATGACGGCGTCCTCGAGGATCGGGCGGTTGACCCGGAAGGAGATCCGGTGGGGGCGGTCACTCGAGACCGACTGGGGCACGACGGCGCCGACGTTCTCCCCGGGGATGACCCGGATGTTGTCGGCCGGGTGCGGGTTGCCGGTGACCCTGCGCGCGGCGCTGCGCCCGGCGATGAGCGCCTCCTCGCTGACCCAGTCGGCGAGGTCGTTGATGTGCACGACGTTGCCGGCGGCGAAGACCCCCGGCACCGAGGTCTCCATCGCGCTCGTGACCATCGGCCCGTTCGTGAGGGGGTCCATGCGCACCCCGAGGGTGCGTGACAGCTCGTTCTCGGGGATGAGGCCGACCGACAGCAGGAGGGTGTCGCAGGGGATGTCCCAGGCGCGGCTGGCGTCGGGGGTGAGCTCCTCGTCGACGGGCGCGACGGTGACCCGCTCGACGCGGTCGTGCCCGTGGATGTCGATCACCGTTGTCGACAGGTGCAGGGGGATGTCGTAGTCCTGGAGGCACTGCACGATGTTGCGCCCGAGGCCGTTGGCGTAGGGCATGATCTCGAAGACCCCGGCGACCTCGACGCCCTCGAGGGTGAGCCGGCGGGCCATGATGAGGCCGATGTCGCCCGAGCCGAGGATGACCGCGCGCCGGCCGGGCAGGTAGCCGTGGAGGTTGACCATCTTCTGCGCGAGCCCGGCGGTGAGCACCCCGGCGGGACGCGTGCCGGGGATCTGGATCGCCCCGCGCGTGCGCTCGCGCGCGCCCATCGCGAGGACGACCGCGCCGGCGCGCACGATGACGACGCCGTGCTCGGGGGACATGAGCACGAGGCGGCGGTCCTCGGTGAGGTCCATGACGAAGGCGTCGGTGAGGATGTCGACGTCGTGCTCGATCGCGGCCTCGAGGCTGCGCTCGGCATACTCCGGGCCGGTGACCTCCTCCTTGAAGTACTGCAGGCCGAAGCCGGAGTGGATGCACTGCAGGAGGATGCCGCCGGCCTCGCGCTCGCGGTCGACGATGAGCACCGACTCCGCACCCTGCTCCCGGGCGCCCAGCGCGGCGGCGAGGCCGGCGGGGCCGGCCCCGACGATGACGACGTCGTAGGCCGAGGCGATCTGGCGTGGCTGGGTCGTGATCACGTCGGCACCTCCTCGCGCACGGATGCGACCTCGGTGGGGTCGGCGACGTCCTCCCGTTCGAGGGCGATCCAGCTGTCCCCGCCGCACTTCGTGACCTCGGTGACGTCGAGGTCGAGCTCGCGGGCGAGCAGTTCGATGACCCGCCAGGTGCAGAAGCCGCCCTGGCAGCGGCCCATGCCGCAACGGGCCCGGAACTTCACGCCGTCGAGGGTGTGCGCGCCACGGTGGATCGCCTCGACGACCTCCGCCTCGGTGACGTGCTCGCAGCGGCACACGAGGTGGGCGAAGCGTGGGTCGGCCGCGGCGAGGCGGATCTGCTCGTCGAGCGGCTGCTGGGCGAAGCGCGCCGGGTGCGGCAGCGTCGGCTCGTAGTCGTCGCGCTCGCGCAGCTTGAGTCCCTCGTCGTCGAGGAAGCCGACGATCTGCTCGGCGATCGCCGGCGAGGCGGTCAGACCGGGCGACTGGATGCCGGCGGCGTTGATGAACCCGCGGGCCGCGGTCGGGCCGATGATGAAGTCGTTCGTCGAGGAGATCGAGCGCAGGCCGGCGAACTCCGCGATGACGTCCTTGCGGCTGATGCCGGGCACGAGACGCTGGACGGAGCGGAAGATCTGCTCGGCGCCGGCCTCGGAGGTCGAGGTGTCGGTCTTGTCGTCGAGGTCCTCGGCGGTCGGGCCGACCATGATCGTGCCGTCGACGGTGGGGATGACGAGGATGCCCTTCGTCGTCGGCGTCGGGCAGGGGAAGATGATCCGCGAGACGATCCCCGACAGGCGCTTGTCGAGGAGGTACTCCTCACCCTTGCGGGGCTTGATCGTGAAGTCCCCGACCCCGGCGAGCGCCGCGACCTCGTCGCTGTGCAGGCCCGCGGCGTTGATGACGAAGCGGCTGTGGTAGGCCACGCCCTCTTCGGTGTCGATGCGCCATGTGCCCTCGTCGTCGGACGACAGCGCGGTCACCGTCCGGTCGGTCGTGATCGTGACGCCGTTGCGGGCCGCCGACTCGGCGAGCAGCAGCGTGGCCTCGTAGGGGTTGACGACGCCTGCGGTGGGTGCCCACAGCGCGGCGATGATGTCCTCGCTGACGTTGGGCTCCTCGGCGCGGACCTGCTCGCCGTCCCAGAGCTCGAGGCCTGGCACACCCCGGTCGACGCCTTGCTGGCGGAGCTTCTCGAGCGTGTCGAGCTGCTCCTCCTCGACGGCGACGATGAGCTCGCCGACGCGCTTGAATCCGAAGCCGAGCTCCTCGTGCAGCGGACCCCATGCCTGGTTGCCGGCCCACTCGAGCGGTCCCTTGAGCTCCGTGGGCTTGGCGTGGGCGCCAGCGTGGATGATCCCCGAGTTCGCCTTGCTCGTGCCGAACCCGACCTCCCGCTCTCGCTCGATGAGGATCACCTCGAGCTCGTAGCGGGACAGCGCTCTCGCGATCGCGCATCCCACCACGCCGCCGCCGATGATCGCCACGTCGTAGCGCATGGGGCTCACCACCCGGAGGTCGTGCGGAGGTTGTGCCGCAGCCTGGAGGCAACCTCTCCGGTGCGCGGTGGCGGCATACGGCCGCACGGCCCCTGCGCGGTGCCCGACGGTCCCGCCCTCTCCAGCGCGGCGGCGGTGCCGGTCGCTCAGCTGGCGTCGTCGGGCTCGACCATCCCCTCGACCATCCCCTTGATGAGGTCGGTGCGGGTGACGATGCCGATGATCCGGTGCTGCTCGTCGACGATGCCGACGCGGCCGACCCCCTGGCGCGTCATGATCGTCGCGGCGTCCTCGACGGTGTCGTCGGGTCCGAGCATCGGGAGCTCATCGTGCATGACCTCGCCGACGGTCTGGGCGAGGGCGTGCTGGAGCTCCTCGCTGAAGCGCCGGTGCTCGCCGGGCAGCGGGAGGTAGGCGCCGAGGAGGTGCAGCGTCGTCGGCGCGTCGAGTCGCGCGCTCGAGGTGATGAGGTCGGTGTCGTCGAGCAGGCCGAGCGGCCGACCCGCGGCGTCGACGACCGGCGCGCCGGAGATGCCGTTCTCGGCGAGCAGCGCCGCGGCGTCCTCGATCGGCATCTCGGGGCGGACGGTGATGACCCGCGACGTCATGATGGTGTGCAGCGGCGTGTCCCTCGCCATGCCCATGTCGTACCCGCCCACGCGCCATGCAACCCAGGAGGGCGCCGTGCACCTGTGGTTCTCCGTGACCCCCGTCGGCACCGGCTCGGCGAGCGTCTCCGCCGAGGTCGCGCGCGCTGTCGCCGCGGTGCGCGCGACCGGCGCGCGGTGCACGACCGACGCCTCGGGTACGTTGGTGGAAGGCTCCTGGGAGGAGTGCGACGCGGCGCTGCGCGCCGCGGCCGACGCCGTGCTCGCCACGGCATCCCGGGTGTCGATCACCGCGAAGTACGACGTCCGTAGCGACAAGCCAGGCCAGGATCGCGAGGCGAAGCTCGCGAGCCTCGAGCAGGCCATGGAGGAGCGTGGCGAACCATGATGTCTCCCAAGCGCCAGCGCGGTGTCGTCATCGTCATCGTGGCGCTCGTCGCCGGGGCGATGGTCCTCACCCTCGCCGTCGCTCCCGCGTTCTGAGGGAGTGCGCGCCGGCGCACGCTGGGACGCCCTGTCGCGCACGCTCCGGGCGCCCGACGTCCTCGCGCGCTCCGGCGATGCCCGTGTAGGCGCCGTCCTCGCGCTGCTCGCCGAGGCCGGCGACGACCTCCGCATCGTCTACACCCGGCGCCGCGACGACCTGCGCACCCACCCCGGCCAGGTCTCGCTGCCGGGAGGCGGCGTCGACCGCGGTGAGACCGTCGAGGAGGCGGCGCTGCGCGAGGCGCACGAGGAGATCGGCCTCGACGCTGCGACCGTCGAACCGCTCGGGGCCCTCCCTGCGCTCTACGTGCCGCCCTCGCGGTTCTGGCTGCAGGCGGTCGTCGGCCGTTGGCACCACCCCCACCCCCTCGTGCGCAGCGAGGACGAGGTCGCCGAGATCCTCTCCGTCGAGGTCTCGGCGCTCTGCGACCCGGCACGCTGGCGTGTCGTCCGGCTCTCGACCTCACGGGCGTCGTGGGCCTGGCAGCTCGACGACCGCAACCTCCTGTGGGGTGCGACGGGGGTGCTCACCGTCGCGCTGCTCGACGCGCTCGTGCCCGGTTGGCAGCGCGGCCTCGCGCCGTCCGACCTCGGCGCCGACCGCGAGGTCGCCCCGTGGCTCGCCGCTCGCGCCGGCCCGTCGCGTGGGCCGCACTTCGGCGACCTGCCGTCGACGGGGGTCGCGGAGGGGTCGCGCTCGGACCGGCCGACCGCTGCCCCGCGTGTCCCGCTCACCGGTGAGCGGCTCGCTGACGTCGCCCGTCGCCTCGACGCCGAGCGGCGAGGGGTCGTCGTGCTCGCGGGCAAGGGGGGAAACGGCCTGGCCGGACTCGCCGCGGCACGGGCGCTCGCGGCGGCGGAGCATCCCGTCGCCGTCGTCGCCGAGGACGCGGTGGCGCGGGGCCTCGACGGCGTGGCCTGCCAGCGCCTCGGCGGTGAGCTGCCCGAGGCCGGGGTCGTCGTGGACGCCCTCGTGGGAGGCGGCCTCGAGGGCGCGCTGCGCGACGGGCCGCTCGCGGCGGTCCGTGCCCTCCAGCGCCGCCGCGCACCGATCGTCGCCGTCGACCTGCCCTCGGGGCTCCACCCCCGCGAGGGCCTGCTCGGCGAGCTGCCGAGCGCCGACGTCACCGTGGCGCTCGGGGCGCCGCAGCCGGCGGTCACCGCGCCGGGCCTCGAGCCGTTCATCGGCGAGTTGCTCGTCGTCGACGCCGATGGCGGACTGCGGCGGGTCGTCCGGGCCGAGGGCGGCGTCGGCTGGCGCGAGTGAGGCGCGCTCGGGCCCTGCGGCGTGGTCGCGACGGCGTCGGGTACGCTCGATCGGGCCTCGAGGCCTCGAGGCCTCGGGGCTTCGGCGCCACGGCGCCACGGCGCCACGGGGCCACGTCGCGGCGGGCGAGGTCGCGTTGAGGACCGGTCGAGCAGGAGGTGAAGATGGCACTCGGGTCGGTCGTCATGGTGCCGCTCACCAACCCTGCCTCGGCCGAGGGGCTCATGGCCCATGCCGTCGCGGTGGCCCGCGCCGACGGTGGTGTGGTGCTGCCGCTGACCGTGGTCCCCTCCGGCGCGCCGGGCGCGGTGCGCGATGACGCGAGCGCGCTCGTCGTCGCCGCCGAGGAGGTCGTGCGCGACTGGGGGGTGGCCAGCCGCGGTCTCGTCGTCGAGTGCGACGACGTCGCCGACGGGGTGCTCGATGCCGCGGCCGAGCACGGCGCGACCCTCGTCGTCATGGGGTGGCGGGGCCGGAGCACGAACCGCAACGTCTTCGGCGAGCTCATCGACACCGTCGTGGGCCGCTCGCGGACGCCGATGGCCGTCGTGCGGCTCGGCCAGCGCCCGACCGAGCACCTCCTCGTCCCGCTCTCCGACGATCACCTCCAGCCTGCCGGTGAGGGCGGGGTGCGCCTCGCCGCCGAGCTCGCGCGCCGTCTCGCCGGGCAGCGTCCGCACCGGATCCGCGTCCTGCGCACCGGTGCCGCCGACGCCGATCTGCCCGAGGTGGTCGCCGCGCTCTCCGACCGTGTCCACCATGACCCCCGCCGCTACGCGATGGCGATCGGCGCCGCCGCCGACGAGGACGACCTCGTCGTCGTGCCCGTCGCGCCCACCGCCTCGGGGCTGCGCACCGCGACGACCCACGTTGCGTGGCGAGCCCCCGAGGCCACCCTCGTCGTCGCCATCGACGTGGGCCCGCAGCCCGAGGACGCCACGGCCTCGACGGCCAGCGCCGGGCAGCCCGCACCCGCCGAGTACGCAGAGGGCGGTGCGGGCACCTCCGAGCACGTCGTCGTCGTCACCGCGCGGCTCGACGCCGTCGAGGCCGCGCCGCGCGAGGAGCTCGGCCGGGCGCTCAGCAGCATCGGCATCGTCGGCGGCATCGAGGCCTGGAAGGACGACGAGGGGCAGCGCTGCGTGCGCGCGCGTGTCCACCTGCCCGCCGAGAGCTCCAACGACGCGCTCGCGCTCGCGATGACGGCGTTGCACGAGGCGGAGAGGCTGCGCGGCGCCGAGCTGCGCTACGACATCGCGGAGGATCCCGCGACGTCGGCGTGAGGGCGGGGCGCCCCGCACCGCCGAGGTGGGGGCGGTGGGACTCGAACCCACAGCTCCGCCGTTTTAAGCGGCGCGCCTCTGCCTGTTGGGCCACGCCCCCGGGCTCGTGGGCAGGGTACCGCCGCGGATCCGCTAGCCTGCAGGGGCATGACTTCCGATGAAGAACGCATCGCGCTGTTCCTCGACTACGAGAATCTCGCGATCGGTGCCCGCGAGGACCTCAACGGTCTGCGCTTCGACCTCAAGCCCGTCGCCGACGCGCTCGCCGACCGCGGCCGCGTCGTCGTGCGTCGGGCCTATGCCGACTGGTCGTACTTCGACGACGACCGCCGGATGCTCACCCAGCAGCACGTCGAGCTCATCGAGATCCCCCAGCGCATGGGCGCGGTGCGCAAGAACGCCGCCGACATCAAGATGGCCGTCGACGCGATCGAGCTGTCCTTCGAGCGCGACTACATCACGACGTTCGTCATCGGTACCGGCGACAGCGACTTCACCCCGCTCGTGGCCAAGCTCCGTGAGCTCAACAAGCGGGTCATCGGCCTGGGACTGCAGGCGTCGACGTCGGCGCTGCTGCCGCCGGCCTGCGACGAGTTCCTCTTCTACGAGCGCCTCGAGGGCGTCAACGTCCCCAAGGGCAAGGGCGGGCGTGGCGGTCGCCGCCGCGGTGGCCGCGGGGGCGGACGGGCACCCGCGCCACGCGAGCCGGCGACCCCCGAGAAGGACGAGCCGTCGACGACGTCGCAGGACGCCGCGGTCGCGGCGCCCGAGCCCGCCCCCGAGCCCGAGCAGGTCGGCCCCGACGCCGTCGACGAGCCCGAGGTCGTCGACGAGCCCGAGGCCGAGCCCGACCACGACGACGAGGCCATCACCGTCGGCGAGGAGCCCGCGCCGCTCGGCAAGCTCGTCACCCAGACGCTCGCGGGGCTCCAGCGCTCGTCGGGCGGCGCGGTGCTCGCCTCGAACCTCAAGCGCGCGCTGCTGCGCAAGGACCCCACGTTCAGCGAGGCCGACTACGGCTTCCGTGCCTTCGGCGAGCTGCTGCGTCATCTCGCCGACCGCAAGATCATCGAGCTCGAGATGGGCCCGGCCAAGGGCGACCCGGAGGTCTTCTTCCCCGAGGAGTCCAGCGGCGAGGATCGGGCCTTCGCGCTGCTCGCCGAGGTCGTCGCCGACCTCGAGGCCGAGGGCGGCCCGCCGCCGCTGTCAGGGCTCAAGGACCAGCTGCGCAAGCGCGACCCGGACTTCAGCGAGAAGGAGTTCGGCTTCGGTGGCTTCCTGCAGTTCGCCAAGGCGGCCCGCACCCGCGGCCTCGTGACGATGACGTGGGACGAGGATGCCGACGACTACGTCCTCGCCCCGGCAGGAGAGGGCGACAGCGAGGGATGAGCGGGACGGTCCGTGTCGTCCTCGTCGACGACCACGACCTCGTGCGGGAGGGCTTGGCGCGCCTGCTCGCCGCCGTCGACGTGGGCATCGTCGTCGTCGGCGAGGCCGGTGGCGTGGAGGAGGCGCTCGAGGAGGTCGCCGCGCGTGAGCCCGACCTCGTCCTCCTCGACCTGCGCCTCGGCGAGGGCTCGGGACTCGAGGTCGCCCAGCGGCTGCGGGCCGCCGGCAACCGCGTGGCGATCCTCGTGCTGTCGGCGCACACCTCGGCGAGCTCGCTGCGCGCGGCGCTCGCCGCCGGTGCCGACGGCTTCCTGCTCAAGAGCATCTCCGGTGCCGAGCTCGCCGAGGGGATCCGCCGCTGCGTCGACGGTGACACCGTCATCGGCGAGGAGTTCGTGCCCAAGCTCCTCAACAGCCTCGGTCGCGGCGTGGGCGTGGGTCAGGCCGAGCTCACGCCGCGCGAGCGCGAGGTCCTCGAGCTCGTCGCGGCCGGCTCGTCGAACACCGGGATCGCCGAGCAACTCGGCGTGTCGTCGCGCACGGTGCAGAAGCACGTCCAGAACCTCCTGCGCAAGCTCGAGGCCGGCGACCGCGCCGAGCTCGTGAGCCAGGCTTTCCGCCGGGAGCTGCTCGGATGAGGCTGACAGCGGCACCATGGGCGGCGCAAGATGTAACGGCGGTGAAACAGGGGCCTGACGATGGGGAAACCCGAGGGGCCCATCCTCGGAGGTCCGTTGGGGTACCGATGAGAAAGGAGCGCCGATGAAGCTCGTCGTGGCAATCGTGAAGCCGTTCAAGGTCGAGGACGTCAAGGAGGCCCTGCGCGAGGTTGGCGTCGCCGGTTTGACGGTCAGCGAGGCACGCGGGTTCGGGCGGCAGCGCGGGCACACCGAGGTGTACCGCGGGGCGGAGTACCAGGTCGACTTCGTGCCGAAGAGCCGCATCGAGGTCATGGTCGACGACCCGCAGGTCGACGGGGTCGTCGATGCGATCACGAAGGCGGCCCGCACCGGCAAGATCGGTGACGGCAAGATCGCGATCCTCCCCCTCGAGGACATCGTGCGCATCCGCACCGGGGAGAGCGGGCCGGAGGCCCTCTGAGCCCCGGCCCCGTGGAGGGGCCTGCCGCCGACGTCGCCGACCTGCGCCGGCGCCTCGACCCCACCAGCGTCGACGCCCCGCTGGGCTCGGCCTGGTGCCGCTCGTGGACCGAGCGCATCGACGACGTCCTGTCGTCCTGCCTCGGCGAGGCGTCGGGCGTCGCGGTCGTCGGTCTCGGCAGCTACGCGCGCCGTGAGCTCGCGCCCGCCTCCGACGTCGACGTCCTGCTCCTCCACGACGGCTGGGCGACGGCCGAGCTCGAGGGCCTGGTCCGCGCGATCTGCTACCCGCTGTGGGACGCAGGGCTCTCGGTCGGGCACGCGGTGCATACGCCGCGCGCGGCGGTGAAGGCGGCCGCCGAGCGGGTCGAGAGCTCGACGTCGCTCGTCGAGCGTCGACTCGTCGCCGGCGACGTCGGTCTTGTCGACGACCTCGTCGCGCGCTGGAGTCGCTGGCTGCGACGGCACGGTGGCAAGCTCCTCGCCTCGGTGGCCGACGCCGATGCGTCGCGCCACGCGCAGGCCGGGGACCGCCCGGGCATGCTCGAGCCGGATCTCAAGCGCGGCGCTGGCGGCCTCCGCGACCTCCAGAGTCTGCGATGGGCCTCGGCCTGCCTGCTCGGCGCCGACGGCCTCGACGCGCTCGTCGGCGCGCGCTACCTCGGCGCGAGCGACCTGCCCGCCCTCGCCGAGGCCGCCGAGGTCCTCCTCGCCGCGCGCTGCGCCCTGCATCTGCAGCAGGGAGCGAGCCTGCCGCCGGGCTCCGGCGCCGACACCCTGCGACTCGACCTCCAGGACGCCGTGGCCACGCGGCTGGACTGGGGTGACGGCGACGCGCTCCTGCGCGCCGTCGGACTCGCGAGCCGGCGGATCGCCTACCTCCACGGGCGCGCCTGGCCACGCGTGCTCGCCGACGCGCGGGGGGGTCGCCGACGCGTGCGGCCGCAGCCACGCGAGGTCGACGACGGCCTCGAGATCGTCGACGGCCTCGTGGAGACGGCTCCTGGCCGCCGCCTCGCCGAGGACCCGACCCTCGCGGTCCGGGCCGTCGCCGCGGCCGCCTCCGAGGGCACCCACCTCGGGCGCGCCACCGCCGAGTCGCTCGCCGCGCAGATCGCCGAGCTCGGCGCGCTGCCGTGGGACGCGGCGACGCGCGGCGCGCTGCTGCGCGTGCTGCGACGGGGACGCGAGGCCGTGCCGGCGCTCACCGACGCCGGCGAGCTCGGCGTGCTCTCGGCGCTGCTGCCGGAATGGGCGCCGCTGCGCGGGGCGCCGCAGCGCAACCCCCTGCACCGCTACGACGTCGACACCCACCTCGTCGAGACCGTCGCCGAGCTCGGCGCGATCGTCGACGGCGCCCTCGACGAGCGTCACGGGGCGATCTTCGAGCGTCTCGACGAGCCCGAGGTCCTCCTGCTCGCCGCGTTGCTCCACGACGTCGGCAAGGTCGGCGCCGGCGACCACGCCGTGGCTGGTGCCGCGAGCGCACGCGAGTGGGTCCTGCGGATGGGCTTCGGCGCGCGGCGTGCCGACCGCGTGGCACGCCTCGTGCGCCTGCACCTGCTCCTGCCCGACGTCGCGGTGAGCCGCGACCTCGACGACGCCGACGAGATCACTGCGGTGGCCGAGCGCGTCGGCGACGCCGAGACCCTCGACGGCCTCTACCTCCTCGCGCTCGCCGACGGGCGGGCCACCGGGCCGGCCGCCGCGTCGGCCTGGCGGGAGGGCCTGCTCGGCGAACTCCACGCGCGGGTGCGCCAGCGCCTGACGAGCGAGGTCGATGCCGACCTCGCGGTGGCGCCGCCCGCAGCGGTCGTCGCCGACGCCGAGCGCCTCCACGGCGGCCCCGGCGCGGTCGCCGCGGCGCTCGAGGGCATGCCACGGCGCTACCTCCTCACGGCGAGTGCCGAGCAGGTCGCCGAGCACGCCCGGCTCGACGATGAGCGCCCGGTGGGCGAGGCCCGCGCGGCGCTGCGGCCCGGGCCGGTGCCCGGCACGAGGACGCTCTCGCTCGTCGCGCCCGACCGCGTCGGGCTCATGGCCGACGCCGCCGGTGCGCTCGCCGGCCACGGCGTCGTCGTCCTCGATGCCCGGGCATTCACCCGTGGCGACGGCGTCGCCTTCGACTGGTTCGTCGTCGACGGCGGACCGCGGGCGGGCCACGAGCCGCCGCCCACCGCCGGGGGCGGGGCCGACGGGCCGCCCGACGGCGACGAGGAGGTCCTCACCGCTCTGACCGCCGCCGCGGTCGGCGCGGTCGACGCCGGGGCGCTCGTCGAGCGCTGGGAGGGGCGCCGGGACGTCCGACGACCCGCCCTCGCCTACCCCGTCGAGGTGGAGGTGGGCTTCGACCGCGGGCCGATGACGACGCGGATCGAGGTCGCCGGTCCCGACGCGCCGGGGGTGCTCTACCGCCTCGGGCGGGTCCTCGCCGACGAGGGGCTCGACGTCGTCGGCGCGCGCGTGGCCACGCTCGGCCCGCAGGTGCGTGACGTCTTCTTCGTCCGTCCCAGCGGGGGTCCTCCCGACGAGTCTCGCCTCGCCGAGCGGCTGCGGGCCGCGGCGGGCTGGCCGCCCGAGGCGTGAGCGCCCGGTCACCGGCGTCGACGGACGCGTCGCGCGACCGCCGGGCGTGCTGTGCGAGACTGTCGGCGTGAGCACCCTGCATCCCGCCGCCGCGCCCCTGTCCTTCCTCCTCGGCTCCTGGAGCGGGGAGGGCCGTGGGGCCTACCCCACGATCGACGACTTCGCCTACCGCGAGTGGGTGAGCTTCCGGCACACCGGCAAGCCGTTCCTCGTCTACGAGCAGCGCACCGCCGACGCGGCCACCGGCGCGCCGATGCACGCCGAGTCCGGCTACCTGCGGGCGGTCGGCGACGGCCGCGTCGAGCTCGTCCTCGCCCAGCCCAGCGGGATCACCGAGATCCACGCGGGCACCGTCGAGGGTCGGACGGTGCGCCTGGCCACGACCACGGTCGGAGTGGCGCCGAGCGCGAAGCGCGTCGACGCCCTCGAGCGCGACCTCACCGTCGATGGCGACGTGCTCACCTACGAGGTGCGCATGGCGGCGATGGGCCAGCCGATGACCCACCACCTCGCAGCCGAGCTGCGCCGCGAGGCGGAGGGCTGAGAGCAGCGATCGGTGAGGCCTAGAGGACGCCGCCCTCGGTCATGCGCTTGATGTCGAGGATGCGGTCGACCTCGTCGTCGGAGAGCACGCCGGCCTCCTTGACGACGTCGCGCAGCGGGCGGTCCTCGGTGAGGGCCTGCTTGGAGAGCTCGGCGCTCTTGTCGTAGCCGATCGCCGGCACGAGCGCGGTGACGATCGCGAGGTCCCTCTCGACGAGCTCGGTGGCGCGCTCGACGTTGGCCGTCAGCCCGTCGATGCACTGCTCGGCGAAGTTCGCCGCGCTCGTCGCCAGCAGGGCGCTGGACTCGAGGACGTTGCGGGCCATCATCGGGATGTAGACGTTGAGCTCGAAGTGGCCGTTCATGCCCCCGACGGTCACCGCGGTGTCGTTGCCGATGACCTGCGCGCACGCCTGGGTCACCGACTCGGGGATGACGGGGTTGACCTTCGCCGGCATGATCGAGCTGCCCGGCTGGATCTCCGGCAGCTGCAGCTCGCCGATGCCGGTCCGCGGGCCCGAGCCCATGAGGCGGATGTCGTTCGCGATCTTCGTCATCGACACGGCGACGACCTTGAGGGCGCCGGAGAGCTCGACGAGCCCGTCGCGCGCGCCCTGGGCCTCGAAGTGGTTGTCGGCCTCGCGCAGGGCGATGGTCCCGGTGCGGTCGCGCAGCTCGTCGAGGACGCGGTCGGTCATGCCTTCGGGGGCGTTGAGCCCGGTGCCCACCGCGGTGCCGCCGAGCGGCAGCTCGGAGACGCGCTCGAGCGCGGCGCGCACGCGCGCGGACCCGAGCTCGATCTGGCGGGCGTAGCCGCCGAACTCCTGGCCGAGGGTCACCGGGGTGGCGTCCATGAGGTGGGTCCGGCCGGGCTTGACGACGTCGGCGAAGGCCTTGGCCTTCGCCTCGAGGGAGACGTGGAGGACGTCGAGGGCGGGCAGGAGCTCCTCGGCGGCGGCGAGGTAGGCCGCGACGTGGACGGCGGTCGGGAAGACGTCGTTGGAGGACTGCCCGGCGTTGACGTGGTCGTTGGGGTGGACGGGGTCCTTCGAGCCCATCTCGCCGCCGAGCAGCTCGATCGCGCGGTTGGCGATGACCTCGTTGGCGTTCATGTTCGAGCTCGTGCCCGAGCCGGTCTGGAAGACGTCGACGACGAAGTGCGCGTCGTGGGCGCCGTCGGCGACCTCCTCGGCGGCCTGGACGATCGCCTCGTACTGCCGGTCGTCGAGCACGCCGACGCGGTGGTTGTACACCGCCGCGGAGGCCTTGATGAGGCCGAGGGCGCGGATGACCTGGCGGGGGATCCGCAGGCCCGAGATGGGGAAGTTCTCGACGGCGCGCTGGGTCTGGGCGCCGTAGTACGCATTGACGGGGACCTGCATCTCGCCCATCGAGTCGCGTTCGGTCCTGGTGGCGGTCATCACGTGGCTCCTGTGCGTCCGGGGATCTCGCAGGGCAGCCTAGTTGGCTCGCTACGCTGGCCGCCACGCCCCCGGCCGGGCCGGCGCGCCGCGGCGCCCCCGGCGCGGAGCCCCCGAGGCAGGACCGGAGCCCGATGACGACGCTGCTGCTCATCCGCCACGGCACGACCGCCGCGACCGGGGTGCGCCTCGGCGGGCGCACGACCGCGAGCCTCGACGACCGCGGGCGGGCGCAGGCGCGTGCCGCGGGTCGGCGCATCGCCCCGCTCGCGCCCTCGGCGGTCTACGCCAGCCCCGTCGTGCGCGCGCAGGAGACCGCGGGCCACGTCGCCGAGGCGGTCGGCTGCGCGGTGGGCACCGTCGACGGCCTCGCGGAGGTCGACTACGGTCGCTGGACCGACCGCCCGCTCGCGAAGGTCGCCCGCACCGCCCGTTGGCGGGTCGTGCAGGGGCTGCCCTCGCTCGTGCGCTTCCCCGAGGGGGAGACGCTGCGGGCGATGCAGGCGCGCGCGGTGGAGGCCACCGAGGCGCTCGTCGCCGAGCATCGTCGGGAGACGATCGCCGCGGTGAGCCACGCCGACGTCATCAAGGCCGTCACCGCCTTCTACCTCGGGCTGCCCCTCGACCTCTTCGGGCGTCTCGAGGTCGCCCCTGGCTCCGTCTCGGCGCTGCGGCTCGGGCCGGGTGCGCGACCGGCGCTCGTGCGCTTCAACGACGACGGACCCTGGGGGTCCGCCGAGGGTGAGGAGACCAGCCGTGGGTGAGTCCGTCGAGTTCGAGTCCGTCGACTTCGTCACCGCCGGGGCGATCGGTGAGCCGGGTCGGCGCACCTTCTACGTCCAGGCGCAGTCGGGCGACGAGCGGGTCTCCCTCGTCGCGGAGAAGGCCCAGGTGCGCTCCCTGGCGCAGCTCGCCCAGGACCTCCTCGCCCGCGCCGGGGTCACCGTCACCCCCGACGACCTCGACGAGGCCCGCCAGCGCCTGCGCGACCCCGGGGCGCCGCTGTGGCGGGCGGGGTCGATGAGCCTCGGCATGGACGACGCCGCGGAGCGCTTCGTCCTCGAGGTCGAGGAGCTGCCGGGCCAGGATCCCGCCGACCCCGACGACGACCCGGGGCTCGCGCGCTTCTGGCTGACCCGCGAGCAGCTCGCGGGCATGGCCGCGCACGCCGCCTACGCCGTCGAGGCCGGCGCGCGGGAGACCTGCCGGCTGTGCAACCGCCCCATCGACCCCGCCGGGCACACCTGTCCGTCGCTCAA
>PWFH01000109.1 GCA_003553795.1 Egibacter sp.
CTGAGCGGCGTGGACGGCCCCGCAACGGTCGGTGGAGCGTTTGGCCGGCTGGGCGGTGCAAGGCTCCACCGTGCGGCTGGCGCTGGCCGCACGCGCGGTCGGTCAGCGGCCGGTCGGCGGTCGGCGGAGCGTTTGGCCGGCTGGGCGGTGCAAGGCTCCATCGTGCGGCTGGCACCGGCCGCACGTGCGGTCGGTCATCGGTCGCCGCGGCGGCGGCTCAGGGCTCGTCGAGGTCTGGCGGGTGACCGAGCGCGTCGGCGACCGCATCGATCGTCGCCTCGACGATGAGGGCGGTGAGGTCGGCGCGGTCGATCGCGCGCAGCTCGATGGCGCGCCGGTAGAGCGTGAGCTGGGCCGGCACGCCCGGACGAGCGGGGGAGAAGGCCGCCAGCTTCGGCTCGACCTCGCTCGCGAGCGGCGGCGGAGGCACGTCGGCGATGAAGATCTCGGCGTCGCCGGCCGCGCGCGCCACCGCGGCAGGCAGCTCGAGCAGGGCCTCGTCGGTGAGCTGCGCGAAGCGCTCGTGGCTGCGCGCGCGGAAGCCCTCCGGCGGCCGGCGGGCCCGGTCGCCGTCGGCGCGCGCGGCACGGCCGCGGCGGTCGTCCCTCATTGCCGCAGCGTAGCGCCGTGCGGGCTCACCCTCGTGTCGCAACCGTGTGGTTTAGGATGAGGTCATGTCGAGAACCTGCCGCCGCAACGGCTGCCACGAGCCCGCGACCGCGTCGCTGACGTTCCGCTACGACACCGCCGAGGTGCGCCTCGACGACCTCGAGGCCGAGGCCCACCCCCAGCGGTGGGAGCTCTGCGAGCGCCACGCAGGCGTCAACGTCCCACGAGGCTGGGGCTTCCTCGATGCGCGCAGCACGGCGCCACCCGCGGCTGCCGCTGAGCTCGCCGCGGCGCCCCCGCGTCCGGCGGAGGAGTCCGTGGTGACGGCGTCGCGCCCGCGGGATCCCCGCCGCGATCAGCGTCGCGCGCCGCGGCGCACCGCCGCGGCGGCCTCGCCGGCGACGCCGGCCGGCTCGGGTCCCGCACCGTCCGGCCCGTCCCCGGCCGCCGAGCGGTCGGCACGCCCCCAGCGCGTTGCCGCGTCGGGATCGCCTGCTGCCGCTTCGCCTCCCGCCGCTTCGCCTGCCGCCGCGTCGCCTGCCGCCGCGCCGACGCCGAGCCGCTACGCCGCACTGCGCGCCGACCTGCCGCGCGTCGCGGCGGAGTACGCCGCGGCCAGCCCCGTCCACCTGCGGCCCCACCGCGGCGGCGCCTCGGGCTGAATGGCGAGGATGAGGCCACCACGTCCGCCAACCGCGCCTCGCGGGCGCGACGGTCGTGAGGCCCGTGGGCGCCGCCTGAACATCCGCCCTGCGGTTGCCGCGCCGGGGCTGTCCCGATGGCGCGGCAGCGGCGGCGCGGACGCGGCATCGTAGCGCCATGACCTGGTCCGACCCCCCGCCGACACCGGTGTCGCAGCCGCCGCGGCGCGGGCGCGGGATCGTGGTGCTCGCCGCGGGGCTCGGCGTCCTGCTCGTCGCCGGCGTGGCCGCCGCCTGGTGGTGGGGCTCGCAGACCCTCGAGGCGGGCCAGGGCTGGCGGGAGGTCGCCATCATCGAGGCCGAACGCGCCGATCGTGCCGAGGCCGCGGCGGAGGCCGCCGAGGCCGAGGTCGAGCGCGCAAGGGAGCGCCTCGCCACGAGCGAGGCCGACGTCGCCCGGCTCGAGCAGCGGCTCGACGCCCTCGCAAGCGAGAAGGCCGGTGCGGAGGACTCCGCGGCACTCGCCACCGAGGTCGTCGACGACCTCGCCTCGCTGTCGCGCCGCGGCGCGGAGGTCGGCGCGGCGCTGCGCGACTGCATCGCCCAGACCACTTCGCTGACCAACGACGTCCTCGCCGCCGGCCCCGACGGCCTCGAGCCCGAGCGTACGAACGAGCGCATCGCCGAGGTCAACGCCCGCTGCGGCGCCGCCGAGGCCGACTACTTCGACCTGCTCGGCGACCTCGATGCCGTCGGGCGCTGAGACCACCGCCGCCGCGCGCCGCTGGCGCCCGCGCGGGCTCGCCGCGGCCCTGCTCGCCGCGCTGGTCCTCGCTGCGGGCTGCCTCGAGGACCCGCCCGAGCCGCCGCCGGTCGAGGCCGGGACGCCCACTCCGGCGCCGGCCGCCGCGCCCGGTGAGCCCCTGCGCGCGGAGACCATCGAGCGGCTCGCCCGCGAGGTGACGCTACGGGTGCGCAACCTCGGCTGCGGGGGGCTGGCGACCGGCTCGGCGGTGGCCATCGGCGAGGACCTCCTCGTCACCAACCGCCACGTCATCGAGGGCGCCGACCGCCTCGAGGTCACGACCTGGGACGGGCGCACGCTCACCGTCGAGGTCGCCAAGGCCGCGACGACCCACGACATCGCCGTCGCCGAGGTCGCCGGCGGGCTGCCCGACGCCGCCGCGGTCGCCACCGGCGACGTCGAGGCCGGCGCCGAGGTCCTCGTCGCCGGCTACCCCCGCGGTGGGGCGCTGTCGATCGCCGAGGGCCGGGTGACCCGGCGCACCGAGGATCTGCTCTTCGGCGCGGAAGCCGGCGCGCTCGCCCTCGACGTCGAGGTGCGCCCCGGCAACTCCGGCGGCCCCGTCCTCGACACCGACGGGCGGCTCGTCGGCGTCGTCTACGCCTACGCCCAGGGCGACGGCCGCGGCTTCGCCGTGCCGGTCTCGGCGCTGCGCGAGGCGCTCGAGGCCGGTGAGGCCCTCGTCGACGTCCCTGACTGCCCGCCGGGCGCCTGAGCGACGCCGTCGGGGACCAGCGTCGTCCCGCCGGGCGCCTGCGCGACGCCGTCGGGGACCGGGGCCGTCCCGCCGGGCGCCTGCGCGACGCCGTCGGGGACCCCCGGGCCGTCCCGCCGGGCGCCTGCGCGACGCAGCCCACCGGCCAGGGCTGGGGAGGGCGGCTAGGATCCGCCCCGTCCCCGGCAAGGAGCCCCGATGGCCGACCTCGGGCCGATCGTCAAGGCCTACGACCTGCGCGGCGTCGTGCCCGACGAGCTCGACGCCGGGATCGCCCGCCGCCTCGGGCAGGCCGCGGCCGCCGAGCTCGGCGGTCCCGCGGTCGTCGTCGGCCGTGACATGCGCCCGAGCTCGCCCGAGCTCGCCGAGGCCTTCACGACCGGGCTCTGCGAGCAGGGCGTCGACGCCGTCGACCTCGGTCTGTGCGCCACCGAGGTGGTCTCCTACGCCTCCGGCCGCTTCGACCTGCCCGGCGCGATGGTCACCGCGAGCCACAACCCCGCGGAGTACAACGGCCTCAAGCTCTGCCGCTCGGGCGCCCGCAGCCTCACCCGCGACACCGGCCTCGCCGCGATCGGCGCCCGGGCCGCCGGACCGCCCCCACCGCCGGCGCCCACACCGGGCCGTCGGCGCACCGCCGACCTCGCCGACGAGCACGCGGCGTTCGCCAGGGGCTTCGTCGACGTCGCCGCGCTACGGCCGCTGCGGGTGGCCGTCGACGCGGGCAACGGCATGGCCGTCGACCTCCTGCCGCGCGTCCTCGACGGGTTGCCGGTCACGCTCGTGCCGCGCTGCTTCACCCTCGACGGGACCTTCCCCCACCACCCCGCCAACCCGCTCGACCCCGCTAACCTCGCCTGCGTGCGCGAGGCCGTCGTCGCCGAGGGCTGCGACCTCGGCCTGGCTTACGACGGCGACGCCGACCGCGTCTTCTGCGTCGACGAGACCGGGCGGGACGTGGCCTCCTCCCTCGTCGTCGCCGCGATCGCCGAGCGCCTCCTCGCCCGTCATCCCGGCGCGACGATCCTCCACAACGCGATCTGCTCGCGGGTCGTGCCCGAGGTCGTCGCCGAGGCCGGCGGCCGTCCGGTGCGCACCCGGGTCGGCCACAGCTACGTCAAGGCCGCGATGGCCGAGCACGACGCGCTGTTCGCCGGCGAGCACTCCGGGCACTACTACTTCCGCGAGAACTACCGCGCCGACTCCGGCGCCATCGCCACCCTCGTCATCCTCGAGGCGCTGTCGGCCTGCGACGGGCCGATGTCGGCGCTCGTCGCCCCCTACGAGCGCTACGCGAGCTCGGGCGAGCGCAGCGTCGCCGTCGCCGACGTCGAGGCCGCCCTCGCGCGCGTCGCCGGTGCCTTCGACGGTGAGGTCGCCGTCGAGCGCTTCGACGGGCTGTCGGTCGATGGGGGAGACTGGTGGATCAACGTCCGACCCTCGAACACCGAGCCGCTGCTGCGCGTCAACGTCGAGGCGCGCGACGAGCCCGGCGTCGACCGCGCGCTCGCGCAGGTCCTCGCCCTCGTCGGCGCCTGAGGAGGAAGCCCATGCCCGCTGTCGACCCCGACCTCGTCGAGCTGCTCGTCTGCCCGTCCTGCCACGGCGCGATCGAGTACAAGGAGCGTCGCAACCTCATCATCTGCACCGCCTGCGGGCTGCACTACCCCGTGCGCGACGGCATCCCGATCATGCTCGTCGACGAGGCGAGCAGGCCCGAGCCCAAGAAGGGCCAGCGGTCCTCGTGAGCGCCGTCGACCTCGACGACCCGGAGGCCTTCGCCGAGGCCGACCCCGACGATGCGCTCGGCGTGACGCTCGACGCCCCCAACCGCTGGGAGCAGGGCGCCGCGCTCGCCGAGGGGGCGGCGCCGCCGGGCGAGCCCGCCGCGGTGCTCGTCGCCGGCATGGGCGGCTCGGGCATCGCCGGCGACGTCGCCGCGGCCCTGGCCGCCGAGCGGCTGTCCTACCCCGTCGTGCCCCACAAGGACGCCGACCTGCCGGCCTGGGTCGGCCCGCGGGGGCCCGTCGTCGCGGTGAGCCACTCCGGCACGACCGAGGAGACCCTCGCGGTGGCCCGCGCCGCGGTGGCCGCCGGCGCGCCGCTCGTCGCGATCACCGCCGGCGGCCCGCTCGCCGAGCTCGCCGCCGAGTCCGGCGGGCAGGTGCTCGCCGTGCCCGCCGGCGGGCAGCCCCGCCACGCCCTCGGCCACCTCGCCGGCGCGCTCTGCGCGCTGCTCGGCGCCGCCGACGACGTCCCCGCCGCGGTGGCCGCCCAGCGCGCGGTCGTCACCGCCCTCGGCCCGCACGTGCCGACCGAGGCCAACCCCGCCAAGCAGCTCGCCGCGGCGATCGCCGAGGTCGACACCGTCGAGGTGTGGGCGACGAGCGCGCCGAGCCACGTCGCCGCGCTGCGGCTGGCCTGCCAGCTCGAGGAGCAGGCGAAGCTGCCCGCCGGCGTGGCCGCGCTGCCCGAGCTCGCTCACAACGAGGTCGTCGGCTGGCAGGAGGGGGTGGCCGGCGCCACCCGCCGCGGCCTCGTCGTCCTGCGCGACCCCGCCTCGGAGACCGCCGCAGCCGCCGACCGCCTCGCCCCGGCGCTCGCGATCGTCGAGGGCTCCTTCGGCTTCGTCGCCCGCCGCGCCGTCGACGCCCCCGGTGACCCGATGCTCGCGCGGCTGGCCGCGCTCTGCCTCGCCGCCGACCTCGTCAGCGTCTACGCGGCGCTGGCCCGCGGCGTCGACCCCACCCCCATCGCCTCGATCGACCGCCTCAAGGCCGCGGTCGCCGAGGCCCGAGCCCAGGAGGACCGATGACCCCCGACGCGATCGCCGAGCGCATCGCCGCGCGCCTCGACGGGCGCGAGCCCCGCGCGCTGCTCACGCTCGGCTCCGGGCTCGGCGGCCTCGCCGCCGACCTCGTCGACCCCGTGGCGATGCCCTTCGCCGAGGTCGGCCTGCCCGACACCACCGTCCCCGGCCACGAGGGCCGGCTGCTCGCCGGCACCCTCGAGGGCGTCGAGGTGCTCTGCCAGCAGGGCCGGGTCCACCTCTACGAGGGACGCGACGTCGGCGAGGTCGTCGCCGCGGTGCGCGCCGCCGCCGCGCTCGGCGTCGAGACGTTCGTGCCGACCAACGCCGCCGGCGGCATCGGCGCGGGCCAGCCCGGCGACCCTGAGCCCGGCGACCTCATGCTCATCGCCGACCACGTCAACCTCACCGGCGAGAACCCGCTCATCGGCCTGCCCACCCCGCACTTCGTCGACCTCACCGACGCCTACGACCCCGCGTTGCGCGCCGCGGCGCGCGCCGCGGCCGAGGAGGCCGGCGAGGCCCTGCGCGAGGGCGTCTACGCCGGGCTCACGGGGCCGTCGTTCGAGACGCCCGCCGAGATCGCCTGGCTGCGCGGCATCGGCGTCGAGGCGGTGGGGATGTCGACGGTCGCCGAGGTCATCGCCGCGCGCGACGCGGGCCTGCGCGTCGTCGGCTTCAGCCTGCTCACCAACGTCCACCTGCCCGGCGGCAGCCACACCGACCACGAGGAGGTCATGGACGTCGGCGCCCAGGCCGGCCCGCGCCTCGCCGCGGTGCTGCGCCGGCTGCTGCCGCGGCTGTAGCGGGCGGGCCGGCGCCGCCTCGCCGCGGTGCTGCGCCGGCTGTAGCGGACGGGCCGGCCCCGCCTCGCCGCCGCCCCGCCGGCCGGGCTCGCGGTCGGTGGCCGCCTGCGACGCCGGGAGGGCTCGCGGGGGTGTCGCCGCGCCCGGCGGCAGTAGGCTGTCGGGCGTCGTCCCGCCACCCTGAGGAGTGCCGCATGCCTGACCTGCCGCCGTCGGAGGTCGCCGACCTCGGCCTCGCCGAGGAGGGCGCCGCGCGCATCGCCTGGGCCGACCGCGCGATGCCGGTGCTCGCGGCGATCCGCGAGCGCTTCGCCGCCGAGCGACCGCTCGCCGGGCAGCGCATCGCCGCGTGCCTGCACGTCACGACCGAGACCGCCAACCTCATGCGCACGCTCGCCGCCGGCGGCGCCGACGTCACGCTCGTGGCCTCCAACCCCCTGTCGACGCAGGACGCCACCGCCGCGTCGCTCGTGGCCACCCACGGCATCAGCACCTACGCGGTGCGCGGCATCGACCACGAGGGCTACTACCGCCACATCGACGCCGCGCTCGACCGCGAGCCGACGATCACGATGGATGACGGCTGCGACCTCGTCAATCGCCTCCACGGCGAGCGGCCCGAGCAGGCCGACCGCGTCCTCGCCGGCACCGAGGAGACGACGACCGGGGTCATCCGACTGCGGGCGATGGAGGCCGGCGGGGCGCTGCGCTACCCCGTCGTCGCCGTGAACGACACCCCGACCAAGCACCTCTTCGACAACCGCTTCGGCACGGGCCAGTCGACGATCGACGGGATCCTGCGCGCGACGAACGTCCTCATCGCCGGCTCGACGGTCGTCGTCGCCGGCTTCGGCTACTGCGGCCGCGGGGTGGCCAGCCGCGCGAAGGGCTTCGGCGCCGACGTCATCGTCACCGAGGTCGACCCCACCCGCGCGCTCGAGGCGGCGATGGAGGGCTACCGGGTCATGCCGATGGCCGAGGCCGCCCCGCAGGGCGACATCTTCGTCACCACGACCGGCAACACCTCGGTGCTGCGCGCCGAGCACTTCGAGGCGATGGCCGACGGCGCGATCGTCGCCAACGCCGGGCACTTCGACGTCGAGATCGACCTGCCCGCCCTCGCCGGCATGGCGACCGAGCGCCGCGAGGTCCGCGCCAACGCCGAGGAGCACGTCCTCGCCGACGGCCGGCGCATCGTCGTGCTCGCCGAGGGCCGGCTCGTGAACCTGAGCGCCGCCGAGGGCCACCCCGCCTCGGTCATGGACATGAGCTTCGCCGACCAGGCGCTCGCGGTGGCCTGGCTCGCCGAGCACGCCGCCGACCTCGCCCCGGCGGTCCACGACGTGCCCGCCGACCTCGACGCCGAGGTCGCCCGCCTCAGGCTCGCGGCGATGGGCACGGCGATCGACGAGCTCACCCCCGAGCAGGTCCGCTACCTCGCCAGCTACGACCAGGGGACCTAGGTGGAGCTCGCCGACCTCGAGGCGGTCCTGCGCGACCGCAAGGCCAACCCGCCCGCGGGCTCGTACTCCGCGACGCTGCTCGCCGACCCCGAGCGCGCCTCCCGCAAGATCATCGAGGAGGCCTACGAGCTCTGCCTCGAGCTCACCCGCCCCGAGGTCGACGCCGACCGCGCCGCCTCCGAGGCCGCCGACGTGCTCTTCCATGTCCTCGCCGGGCTCGTCGGCGCCGGCGTGCCCCTCGCCGACGTCACCGACGAGCTCGACGCCCGCCGCGGGGCCACGCCGAGAGCCGAGACCCAGGAGGAGCGAGGAGATGGTTGAGCGCGTCCGTGTCGCGGTGCCGTCGAAGGGCCGGCTGCGGGAGGACTGCCTCACGCTGCTGTCGACCGCCGGCTACCGCACCTCGGGGCTGACCGGCGGCGGGGCGATCGCCGCCGTCGACGGCATCGAGTTCCTCGAGATGCGCTCGCGCGACGCCGCCGCGGCGCTGGCCGCCGGCGGGCTCGACGCGGCGTTCATCGCCACCGACCTCGTCCTCGACAACGACCTCGAGGCGCTGCCGCGGACCCCGCTGGGGTTCAGCCGCTCCGACCTCGTCGTCGCCAGCCGTGACGACGACGACCGGGTCGGTGCCGCCGACCTCGCCGGCGCGACGGTCGCCACGCACCTGCCCCGCGCCGCGGAGCGCTTCTTCAGTGAGCGCGACGTCGAGGTCACCGTCCTCGAGATGGGCGGCTCGCTCGAGGGCGTCGTCGCTGCGGGCATCGCCGACGCGCTCGTCGACCTCCGCGAGACCGGCCGGAGCCTGCGGGCCAACCGCCTGCGCGTCCTCGAGGAGATCGCCGCCTGCCAGGCCGAGCTCGTCGCCCAGCCCGGCCACGCCGCGATCGACGACCTCACGCTGCGCCTCGAGGCGGTCCTCGCCGCGCAGCGTCACCGCTACGTCATGCTCCACGTGCCGTCTGAGCGGCTCGATGCGCTGCGCGAGCTCTTCCCCGGGCTCGCCTCGCCGACGGTGCTGCCGCTGGCCGGGCGGGAGGACCTCGTCGCGGTGCACTTCGTCGTCGCCGCCGAGGAGCTGTGGTCGCGGCTATCGGACCTCCGGGCCCTCGGTGCCACCGGGATCGTCGCGCTCGAGCCCCAGGCCCTGCTCGACTAGGACCCGCCGTGGGGCCGGGCGCGCCTCCGAGCCCTCAGGCAGCGCCGTGCGTGGCGAGCACCATGACGACGACGAGTGCCGAGAGCAGCGCCGGGATCGCCGCGGCGTACCAGGCGGGCATCTCCGAGGAGGCGGTGGGGGCGGCGGCCCGATACTCGTCGTGGTCCACGGTGACCTCCTCGCAGGGCTCGTCAGGAAGAGCGTCGGCCGCGTTCGCCTGCACTTGAGGCCTCCCGTGCGCGGTGCGCATACTCCCCGCCCCGAACGGAGGAGACGGTCGATGGGTGAGCTCTTCGCGGTGCGCTGGCAGGAGCGGCCGGACGGTCCGGTCGTCCAGCTGCTCGACCAGACGCGCCTGCCTGGCGAGGAGGTCGTCCTCGACTGCGCCGACCTCGAGACCCTCGCCGAGGCCATCCGCGCGCTGCGGGTCCGCGGCGCGCCCGCGCTCGGCGTCGCCGCCGCCTACGGCGTCGTCCTCGGCGCCCACACCGGCTGGACCCCCGAGGGCGCGGCGGCCTACCTCACCTCCCAGCGCCCCACCGCGGTCAACCTCGGCTGGGCCGCCGCGCGCACCGCCGCCGCCGGACCCGACCCCGCCGACCTCCTCGCCGCGGCCCGGCGCCTCGACGAGGACAACGCCGAGGCCTGCCGGGCGATCGGCCGTCACGGCGCCGACCTCCTCGCCGAGCTCGTCGACGGCGACGTCGGGCTGCTCACCCACTGCAATACCGGGATGCTCGCCTGTCAGGGCATCGGCACGGCCTTCGGGGTGGCGCGCACGGTCTTCGAGGAGGGGCGCATGGCCCGGCTCCTCGTCGACGAGACCCGGCCGCTGCTGCAAGGCGCCCGACTCACCGCCTATGAGGCCGGGGCGCTCGGTATGCCCCACGCGGTGCTCGTCGACGGTGCTGCCGCGGCGCTCATGGCCGCCGGCGACGTCGACGCCGTGCTCGTCGGCGCCGACCGCATCGCGGCCAACGGCGACACCGCGAACAAGGTCGGCACCTACGCTCTCGCGATCGCCGCGGCCCACCACGGCCTGCCGTTCCTCGTCGTCGCGCCGGTCTCGACGATCGATCCGGCCACGCCCGACGGCGCGGCGATCGAGATCGAGGAGCGCGACGCCGACGAGGTCCGCACCGCCGTCGGCGCGGTCACGCTGACTCCCTCGGGCAGCCCTGCGCGCAACCCCGCCTTCGACGTCACCCCCGCCGGGCTCATCACCGCGGTCGTCACCGAGGCCGGCGTGGCCCGGCCCGTTGACGAGGCGGGCATCGCCGCGCTGCTCGCGGCCGTCTGAGCGCGCGCCGTCGGGCAGCTTCTGGCGTTGCAGGAGTCGTGACCTGGACCGCTGACTCGGTGATGCCCTGAACCGGGGTGGCAGCCCCCGGGTAGCAGCGCCGTGGTGCCGGTCTGCGCCGGCCAGTCATCTGGCGCGCTTGGTGTCGGCTGAACGGGAGCCCCCGCCGCCGCGGCCACTACCCAGCCCGCCAAAATGATCCACACAATCCAGCGAAAACCGTTGACAGCCACCGTCATGCGGGGCATACTTCGAACATGTATTCGACAGCGCAGCGGCGGCGGCACCACCCCAGCCCCACCGGCTGCCGACGCCCCCGCGCCGCTGCTGTGGCGGTCCTCGCCGCCGAAGAGCCCGCCGGTTACACCGCGATCGTCGAACGAACCGCAGGTAACACGCGTACCGCCACCGCGGCGGTCGCCGCCGAGGACTCCGCCGGTTACACCGCCGCCGGCGACGCCGACGCCACCACCAACGGCGGTGCCGGTGCCGGTGCCGGGGCCGGTGCGGGTGAGCGTGCGGGCGGTGAGGTGTCGGTCCAGGGGCTGCTCGCCTCTCTGGGCGAGACCCTCGGGCAGCTCGCCGGGCTGCCGCTGGGTGGGGCGCTTGATGACGCCCAGCTGGTTGAGGCCCACAGCGCCCTCACTGGCTTGTTGGCCAGGGTGCACCGTGAGCGGCTGCGGGCGCTGGCTGAGATCGACGACCGCGCCGCCTACCTGCTAGCAGGGGTGCGCTCAGCCGGCTCGCTGCTGGAACGACGCCACCAGCACACCTCCTATGAGGCGCTGGGGTATGTGCGCACCGCCAACGAGCTGGCCGCCCTGCCCGACACCGACGCCGCGCTGGCCCGCGGCGAGCTCAACTACGAACAAGCCGCCGTGGTCGCCAAAGCCTGGCGCAAGATCCGCCTCGACCGCGACCGCTGGGACGCCGAAGCCAACAA
>PWFH01000054.1 GCA_003553795.1 Egibacter sp.
CGACGTAGCCGCGAGCGTCGCTGAGTCCGCGCTCTTGTAGGGTCGGGTCCCCGGGGTGGCGCAGGATCTGATCGACCCCGCGGCCGAGCATCACGTCACCGCACAGCAGGAGCCTGACCACGCCGTCACCCGGTGCCACCGTGTCGCGGGCCTGCGAGTGCGCGCCGGGGGATGCAGCCGACCGTCCGCGCACCGCGCTCTCGCCCACCGACACGCTCCCGAGGGGAGCGTATCCCCGATCGACACCGCCCCGCTTCGCCCGCTCCGCCACCGTGGGAGGCCGGGTCGGCCGACGGGCCAAGCCACCCGAGGCCTTCCACGCTGGACGGCGGTCGTGGGTTACGTTAGGTGAGGAGAAGGGGGTGGTTGGTGGTCGAGGAGGCGGCGGCGTCCGGGCCTGGTGGGCGCGGGCCGTCGGAGCGCGCAGACGAGGGGAAGATCGCGCGCGCGGCGATGGTCATGGTCGTCGAGGGTGACGAGGCGTTGCGCTCGATGATCGCGTTGGTGCTCGAGCGGCACGGCTACCGTGTGGCTGCGGTGGTGCTGGGCGAGGCCGCGGCCGGCGCTGCGTTGCGGACCGCCCCGGAGCTCGTCGTCCTCGGCGTCCGGCTGCCGGACCTCGACGGGGTGGAGGTCTGTCGTGGGCTCCGCGAGCTCGACGGGCTCGGCGAGGTGCCGGTCGTCTTCGTCGGCCCGGCCGAGGATGCCGAGGCCCGCGCCCGCGTCTTCGGTGAGGGGATGACCGACTACCTCGCGCAGCCGTTCAGCGAGGGGGAGCTGCGCGCGCGCGTCGAGACCCATCTTGGTGCGCACCGTGTGCGTCGGTGGCTGCGTCAGCGCGGTCTGGAGCTGGAGTCGCTGGCGGCGCGCACCGCGCTGCACGTGGCCTCGGGTGGCGTTGGGCTCGAGCATGCGGCGGCGCAGCTGTCCGCGCTGCTGGCGACGCTGCCCGACTTCGTGAGCTTCAAGGACGCTGAGGGGCGCTACCTCGGCTGCAACGCGCCGTTCGAACGGCTGCTGGAGCGCCGACGCCCCGAGATCCTCGGCCGCACCGACGCTGAGCTCTACGACGCCGACGTCGCTGCGGCGCTCGAGCGCGCTGACGCGCGGGCGATCGCCGCGGGGCGCCCCTGCACCTGCTGGGAGTGGGTGCGAGACCGCGAGGGCAACGACCTCCTCGTCGAGGTGGTCACGAGCCCGGTCCACAGCGCCGACGGGCAGTTGCTCGGCGTGCTCGGCGTCGCGCGCGACATCACGCAAGTGGAGGCTGAGCGGCGTCGACTCGCCCGCTCGCAGGCCGATCTCGCCGACTCGCAGGCGGTCGCCGGGGTCGGCAGCTGGCGCATGGACCTGCGCACCGGACAGCTGGAATGGTCGGTGGAGAGCCACCGGCTCTACGGCGTCGACCCTGAGGTCGCGCCGAGCGTGGAGCTGGCCACGTCGCTGCTGCACCCCAATGACCGCGACGCGGTGCTCGCGGCGTGGGAGGCGGCCCTGGAGGAGGGCCGCGGCGAGATCGAGCACCGTCTGCTCGTCGACGGGCAGACGCGGTGGGTGCACGCGCGGTGGCAGGTCGAGCACGACAGGCAGGGCAATCCCGCCCGCGCGGTCGGCACGATGCTCGACATCACCGAGCGCAAGACCTCCGAGAGGCGGCTGGCCGCTGAGCAGGCCCGCCTGCACGACGCGGTCGAGGCGGCGCAGGCCGCGACGTGGCAGTGGCAATGGCAGGACCCGGCCGGTGAGGTCGCCGTCGACGACCGCTGGGAGCGGCTGCTCGGCTATGGCCCCGGCGAGCTCGGCAGGCTGTCGAGCATGGCCTGGGCCGAGCTGGTCCACCCCGACGACACCGCGGCGGCGCGTCGTGCGTGGGCGCAGTTGCTGGCCGGCACCCGGGGACGCTACGAGGCGGAGTACCGGCTGCGTCACCGCGACGGCCGGTGGGTGTGGTTGCGTGACCTCGGTCGGGTCCTCGTGCGTGGCGGGACCGGCCAGCCGGTGCACGTGTGGGGCCTCGCCCTCGACATCAGCGCTGGCAAGGCGCAGCAGGAGCTCATCGACTTCGTCGCCCAACACGACGAGCTCACCGGCTTGTTCAACCGTGAGCGCTTCACCCGCCAGCTCCGCGACGAGCTGCTCGCCGCTGAGGAGGACGGCTCGAGCCTCACGCTGGCCTGCCTCGACCTCGACGCCCTCGCCGCGCTCAACGATGTGCACGGTCGCACCGCCGGCAACGAGGCGCTCGTGGCCGTGGCCGACCGGCTGCTCGGCCTCGTCGACGACCGCCGATGCGTCGGCCGCGTCGACGGTGACGAGTTCGCGGTGCTGCTCCGCGACGACGCGCCACGCCCCGACGTCGAGCAGCGCCTCGAGGAGCTGCGCATGCTCGTCGAGCAGCCGCTGGCCATCGCGGGCGCCCGGCTGGCGGTCACCGGCAGCATCGGCGCGACGGTCTACCCGCAGGGCGCCAAGGTCGACGCCGAGCAGCTGCTGCGCCAAGCCGAGCAGGCGGTCTACCGGGCCAAGCTGGCCGGCAAGAACCGCTACCACCTCTTCGACGTCGACGCCGACGAGTGGCACCGCGCGCGCTACGGGCGCATCGACGCGGTGCGGGTCGCCCTCGAGCGCGGCGAGTTCGTGCTGCACTACCAGCCGCAGGTCAACATGCGCACCGGCGAGGTCCTCGGCGTCGAGGCGCTCATCCGCTGGGCGCATCCCGAGCGCGGCCTGCTGCCCCCCTCGGCGTTCCTGCCCGACCTCGACGGGCACCCCCTCACGATCGCCATCGGCGACTGGGTCATCGACGAGGCGCTGTCCCAAGTCGCCGCGTGGACCGCCCGGGGGCTGGTCTTCGCCGTCAACGTCAACGTCGACACGCTGCAGCTGCACGACCCCGGCTTCCTCGAGCGGCTCGAGGGCCAGCTCGCCCGCCAGCCCAGCATCGCCGCCGAGCGGCTCAACCTCGAGGTCCTCGAGACCGGCGCCCTGGTAGACCTCGACCACGTCTCGCGGCTCTCCCGCCGCCTCAGCGAGCTCGGCGTCGGCCTCGCCCTCGACGACTTCGGCACCGGCTACTCCTCGCTGGCACTGCTCAAGGAGCTCTCAGCGCGGATCGTCAAGATCGACCGCAGCTTCGTGCTCGACCTGCTCGACGACCCCGAGCACGCGGTCATCGTCACCAGCATCATCGACCTCGGACGCAACTTCGACCGGCAGGTCTTCGCCGAAGGGGTCGAGACCGTGCCCCACGGCCAACTGCTCCTCGAGCTCGGCTGCGAGCTCGCGCAGGGCTACGCCATCGCCCGGCCGATGCCGCCCGAGCGCCTCCCCGACTGGATGGCCTCCTGGCAGCCCCCGCCGGCCTGGCAGGCCGCCGCGCCAGCCACCCAGGAGCGCATGTCGGCGCTCGTGGCCGAACTCGCCCACGACGCATGGCGCAACAGTCTCAAGGCCTACGCCCGAGGCCAGCGCGCCCAGCCGCCAGAGCTCGACCCCGCCGCCTGCAGGCTCGGGCGCTGGATCCGCCGCCGAGAGGCGCAACTCGCCGCAAACCCCCTCGCGAGCGTCCGCGCAGCCCACGAAGCCGCCCACGAGGGCGCCCGGCGCCTCGTCGCCGCGCAGCAGGCCGGAGACCGCGACGCGGCTGCGGCCGCGCTCAACGCCGTCGAGGCCGCCAGCGACGACCTCGACCGCGCCCTCGCTGACTGGCGACGGGATCTCACGACATGACAGCCGCCTCGACCTCAGCGGTCGCCCACGCCCGCGCGGCAACGAAGGGAGACCACCTCCCGGAGTTCCACGCCAAGGGCGACATCCTCGACGACGCCGCCTCGCAGACTCAGCGAACCACGGTCGCCTCCCCCCAGCACCCCCGCGCAGCCGCCCCGGCCCGCCCGAACACGGCGTTGCGAGCGTCGGGGGCGCTTCCGCGATGATCACGCCCGTCCGGCCGACCGGGACAATCCGGATCCACGGTCGCATCCCGCCACGCAGACACTGTGGTGCACGGGGGAGATGCGCCGTCCGTGACCACACCACGCGTACCCGCCGGCTGGTAGCCCGACCTGGCCCTGCTCACCGGCCTGGGCGGCTGTCGGCGTGGTCGTCCCGGATGGAGGCGAGTTGGCGTCGCCCGCGACGGAGGGCGCCGACGACGATGGGCTCGTCGGTCCGCTCGACCACCTGCCCTGTCAAGAGACTCAAGGCCACCCGCCGTTTCGCGTGGTCGGCGCCCTCGGCCGTGCCTGGCAGGCGAGCAGCCACCCGCGTCCCGAACCCGGCGCATCACCGCTTGCTGATGGTCCACCGAGCGCAGAGCACCCAGCCCTGGGCACTCTGGGATGGCTGCCCCCGGAGCGGCGTTCATGCGGTACGGACCTGACCTTGGCCGACCCGATCTCGCTGCTCCTGCGAGCCGCTGGCTTGCCGCTGCTGAGGACGGCCCTCGCCTCACCCTGGGGCTCGCTGCCGGTTGACCGGGCGACGTCGCCAATCGGCCGGTCGCCGCCGATCCGGCCTGGAGGGCGATCGAGCCGCCCTGCCCAGCGCAGGAAGCACCGTCGCCGCCCGTCGGTGACGGGCCCACCGGGCTACTCCACGACATGGACGTTCTGCAGCTCCGGGACGACATCGAGCGAGGACCCGAGCGCGTCAACGAGCTGCTCGGCGCTCTCCCTCGGCGAGTCGGGACCCACCGAGATCGTGAACGACCCGTCGCGGAGGCCCTGCCCGCACGCAACCTGCGGGCCCATCGCAGGCGCGCCCACCAGCCTCGATCCGACCGACAACGCCATCCTCCCAGACCGACCCGCGTCACGCTCGCAGGCGATCTCCGCGGTGAGCTCCGTGAACCGCTCGAGGTCGGCGTCCGCGAGGTCGACGTTCACCCCGACGACACCGAGCTCATCGTGCTCGGCGAGCTCCACCGCTGACGGGCTGCGCATCGGCAACCGCGTGTCGAGCAGGTGGGCGGTCTCCTCGTCGTCCTCACACACCCACTCCGGCTCATCGCCATCCGCCTCGACGCAACCGGGCCAGTCGTCATGATCCACGGTTCTGGTCTCGAGCACCGCCGCAACCGACAGCACCGACTCGCCGATCAGCAACTCGCCCGCCGCGGCGTCAGCCACACCCGGCAGCGTGACCGTGAGCTGATCACCGTCGAGGTCGACGGACGCCCCGGAAGCGACCGCCTGAGCGCGCGCCGCGAGCGTGTCAGCGGCGGCCTCACGCTCCTGCTCCGACGACCCGGCCGGCAGCGCCAGCTCCACCACCGTCCACGTCGTCGCGACACCGTCGGAAGGGGACGGCGCCGGGTCCCCCTCGCCCGGCGCGCCAGCCGCCTCGTCCTCACCCTCGGTCTGCCCGGCGTCAGCCTGCCCCTCGCCCGCTTCAGCAGACGCCCGATCTGCGGAGCCTTCTCCAGCCTCGTCGGATGATGAGCCCCCGCCAGCGGCGATCACCGCGGCCGTGACGCCACCCGCCGCCGCGAGCGCGACGATCGCCGCGGCGGCCAGCAGCCAGCGGCTCCAGCCTCGCGACCCTTCAGGCCGACCGGCGCGGTCCGGCTGCCCGGCGTCGTGCTCGGCAGTGGCCTGGCCCGCGGCGGCCTCGTCGCTACCGCGCACCGCCTCGGTCCACTGCTGCCCGTCCCACCAGCGCCACCGGCCAGCGACCCCAGCAGGATCGGCATACCACCCCGGTGGGACTGATCCCCCAGCCATGCCCCCGTCCCTTGTCGTCAGATGCCCTCGGACCGGGCACCGCAGGCTACCCGTTGTCGGGTGAGCGACGGGAGCCCGCGGTTGGGGCGCGGCGACCCACCACGACACGGAGGCGCCGCACGCGCGGGGGCAGTCCCAGACGCCCCACGCCGGGCGGTGCGTCGACAACCGCACCACGCCAGCCGCATCGCAGGTTCAGCGTCCCTCGCCTCCGCGCCCGCGGAGGCGACGAGCAGAGCAGGCAGCCCGCCGCCGCAGGCCGATTCCGTCCACGAGTCTCCCACACGGATCTGCTACTGTGGCCGCTGCCCGGCGATCATGTCCGAGCATCCGTCCGGGCCGAGCCTCGGACACACTTGGGCAAGAGCACGTGGCAGCTCACGGCAACTGACCCAGCGCTACCGGGTCACGGCATGGGCCGCCTCTGCGAGGAGAACCGCTGGTCAGACCCTGAAAGAAGGGAGCCGGCGCGCAATACGCCCGCGTAGCTCAGGGGATAGAGCGACTGCCTCCGGAGCAGTAGGCCGCAGGTTCGAATCCTGCCGCGGGTACCACCACCAGCGCCGCCGCCCCCCGCGGCGCCCCTTGCGCGGGCTTGGCGGTCAGGCCCGCCCGCGCCGACGCAGCTCGATCGCGGGGCAGCGGTCCATGACGACGTCGAGTCCCGCCTCGAGCGCCCTCGCCGCGGCCTCCTCGTCGACGACGCCGAGCTGCAGCCACACCGCCTTGGCGCCGGCGGCGATCGCCTCGTCGACGTGGACGCCGGCGCGATCGGAGCGGCGGAAGACGTCGACGACGTCGATCGGGCGCGGCACGTCGGCCACCGACGGGTAGGCGGTGCGGCCGCGGACCTCCTCCTCGCCGGGGCGGACCGGATGGACCTCATAGCCGTGCTCCTCGAGCACGCCCATGACCTGATGGCTCGGTCGCCCCGGGCTCGGCGAGGCCCCCACGACGGCGAAGACCTTCGCGGTGTCGAGGATGCGGTCGATGACCTCGCGCTGCGCGTCGCCCACGGCTTCGCCCTCTCGTCGTCGCTCGCCGGGGCCAACAGCGCACGAGGCCCCGGTGTTCCCCGCGCGGGTGCGCCACCGACCATGGTCCCCACCGCAGGGTCCGCTCGTCCCGCCCGCTACCATGCCGTGGCCGCCGGCACGCGCTCATCCGAACCCGAGCCCCGACGCCAAGGCGGCGAGCACCCGAGCCTGGAGGCCCGCTGTGAACCTCATCGTCCGCATCGTCGTGACCGGCGTGGCCCTATGGGTGGCCACCGCGCTCGTACCCGGCGTCGAGGTCGGCGGCGAGGGCACCGACCAGGCCATCACCCTCGGTCTCGTCGCCGTCGTCTTCGGCGTCGTCAACGCGGTCATCGCGCCCATCCTCAAAACCCTCGCGCTGCCGCTCTACGTGCTGACCTTCGGCCTCTTCGCGCTCATCGTCAACGCCGTGCTCTTCCAGCTCGTCGGCTGGATCGCCGCCCAGCTCGCCCTCGACTTCGTCGTCGAGGACTTCCTCGCCGCGCTGCTCGGCGCCGTCGTCGTCGGGCTCGTGAGCTGGGCGGTGGGGCTGCTCGCCCGCGATTGAGGGCCGGCGCGGCGGCCTGGGCCGTGAGGGCGCCCACGGGGGCCTGGGCCGTCGGGGCCCGCGGGATGACGTGGACGGCGGGGGTCCCCCGCGCTACCGTCTGAGGGACACGGACGCATCCGCGGCCGTGCGTGCGACACCCGGGGAGCTCGGGGAGGCCGAGCTGAGAGGGTGACCGCGACGGGCCATGCCCGCCGTCCGTCACCGACCCGTGGAACCTGAGCTGGGTAATGCCAGCGGA
Source organism: Egibacter sp. (assembly GCA_003553795.1). GTDB lineage: Bacteria > Actinomycetota > Nitriliruptoria > Euzebyales > Egibacteraceae > T1Sed10-49. The sequence goes on from PWFH01000054.1 coordinate 7,549, forward strand.
GGGAGGTGGCGATGATCGAGCGCTCCGCTCACCGCGAGGTCCTCGTCCTCGCGGGCGGCGACCCGGTGCCCGCCTCGCTCGCCTCGGCGCTGCCGCGCCCCGACCGCGTCATCGCCGCGGACTCCGGGCTGGCCGCCGCCGAGCGCCTCGGCCTCGCCGTCGACCTCGTCGTCGGCGACATGGACTCCGTCGACCCGGCCCTGCTCGCCCGGGCCGAGGCCGACGGCGCCCGCATCGAGCGCCACCCGTCCGCGAAGGAAGCCACCGACCTCGCGCTCGCGCTCGACGCGGCGTGCGAGCACGCCCCGGCGAGGGTCACCGTCGTCGGCGGCCATGGCGGTCGCCTCGACCACCTCCTCGCCGGCGCGCTGCTGCTGGCCTCGGAGCGCTACGCCGCGCTCGAGGTCGGCGCGCTCATGGGCACGGCGACGGTCACCGTCGTGCGCGAGCGCGCGGTGCTCACCGGGGAGGACGGCGAGGTCGTCTCGCTGCTCGCCGCCGGTGGGCCCGCCCGCGGCGTGGAGACCGACGGCCTGGCCTACCCGCTCGCCGGCGAGACCCTCTGGCCGGGCTCGACCCGCGGGGTGAGCAACGCCCTCGCCGGCAGCCAGGCCACCGTCACGCTGCGCGAGGGCGTCCTCCTCGCGATCCAGCCGGGTGCGCACAGCCCCGACCCCACCACTGCTGGAGGATGACGATGACCCGCACGACCCTGTCCCGCCCCCGGGCGGCGCACCTGCCGCTCGCGCTCGCCGCGCTGCTGCTCGCCCTCGCCCTGGCCCTCGCGGCCTGCGCCGAGGACGAGCCCGCCGAGGAGGTCGACGACGACGTCGACGAGGAGGTCGACGAGCCCGACGACGAGCCCGACGAGGAACCCGACGACGAGCCCGAGGAGGACGCCGAGGCCGACGAGCCGCGCGAGCTCACCCTGCTCACGCACGACTCCTTCGAGGTCAGCGAGGACGTGCTCGCGTCGTTCACCGAGCAGACCGGCATCGAGGTCAGCGTCGCGCCGTCCGGTGACGCCGGCACCGCGCTGAACCAGGCGATCCTCACCCAGGACGCCCCGCAGGGCGACCTGCTCTTCGGCGTCGACAACACCTTCCTGTCCCGCGCGCTCGACGAGGACCTCTTCGTGCCCTACACCTCGCCGCTGCTCGACGACGTCGACGACGCGCTCATCCTCGACGAGGAGCATCGCGCGACCCCGATCGACTACGGCGACGTCTGCCTCAACTACGACCGCGGCTGGTTCGACGAGCACGACGTCGACGTGCCCACCGACCTCGACGACCTCACCGACGAGGCCTACGACGGCCTGCTCGCGGTGACGAACCCCGCGACCTCCTCCCCCGGGCTCGCGTTCCTCCTCGCCAGCGTCGAGCGCTTCGGCGACGGCGAGCACCTCGCGTTCTGGGAGGGCCTCGTCGACAACGACGTCGTCGTCACCGACGGCTGGTCGGAGGCCTACTACGACGAGTTCAGCGGCACCGGCGGCGGGGACCGCCCGCTCGTCGTCTCCTACGCCTCGAGCCCGCCCGCCGAGGTCCTCTTCGCCGACCCCCAGCCCGACGAGGCGCCCACCGGCGTCATCGAGGAGAGCTGCTTCCGCCAGATCGAGCACGTCGGCATCCTCGCCGGCACCGACGCCGAGGCCGAGGCGCAGGAGCTCATCGACTTCATGCTCGACGTGCCGTTCCAGGAGGACATGCCGCTGAACATGTTCGTCTTCCCCGTCAACGAGCGCGCCGAGTTGCCGGAGGTCTACGTCGAGCACGCCGTCGTGCCCGACGACCCGTTCGAGATCGCCCCCGAGGAGATCGGTGAGCGGCGCGAGGAGTGGATCGACGAGTGGACGGCGACGGTCCTGCGCTGAGCGCACCCGAGGCGGCGCCCGCCGCCCCGCCGGCCGCACGCCGGCGACGGTGGGTGCCGCTCGCTCTGCTCGCGCTGCCTGCGGCCTTCCTCGCGGCGTTCTTCCTCCACCCGCTCGCGCGGATCGTCGGGCTGGGCCTCGCGCCCGAGGGCTCCCTCGAGCTCGGGGTCCTCGGGCGGGTGCTCACCGACGAGAGCGTCCGCTCCGTCGCGTGGTTCACCCTCTGGCAGGCCGTCGTCTCGACGCTGCTGACCCTCGCGGTCGCCCTGCCGGGCGCCTACGCGGTCAGCCGCATGGACTTCCCCGGGCGCTCGCTCGTGCGCGCCGCGGCCACGGTGCCCTTCGTCCTGCCGACCGTCGTCGTCGGCTCGGCGTTCCTCGCGCTGCTCGGGCCCCGCAGCCCGATCAACGCCGCCCTCGAGGCGGTGCTCGGCTCGGGCGCGCCGACCCTCGACCTGCGGCGCACCGTCACCGCGATCCTCATCGCCCACGTCTTCTTCAACTACGCCGTCGTCCTGCGCACCGTCGGTGGGCTGTGGTCGCACCTCGACCCGCGCCTCGAGGACGCCGCCCGGGTCCTCGGCGCGTCGCGCTGGCAGGCCTTCCGCGAGGTGAGCCTGCCGCTGCTGCGCCCGGCGATCGCCTCCTCGGCGGCGATCGTCTTCCTCTTCACCCTCACCTCCTTCGGCGTCGTGCTCATCCTCGGCGGACCGGGACGGGCCACGATCGAGGTGGAGATCCACCGCGCGACGACCCAGCTGCTCGACCTGCCGCTGGCCTCCGCGCTCGCGCTGCTCCAGCTCGCCGCCGTCCTCGCCGCGCTCGCGGTCTACGGCCGGCTGCAGCGCCGGGCGACCCGGCAGCGCCTCGTCGCCGCCGCGCACGCCGCCCGCCCACCGACCAGCCGCGGCGAGCGTGCGTTCCTCGCCGCGAACCTCGCCGTCGTCGCGCTGCTGCTGCTCGCCCCGCTGCTCGTGCTCGTCGAGCGCTCCTTCGCCGGGCCCGACGGCTACACCCTCGCGGCCTGGCAGGGGCTCTTCGACACGCGCGACACCGTGCTCGCCGTCGCCCCGGGCGAGGCGGTGCGCAACTCGCTGCTCTTCGGGGCCAGCGCGACCGTGCTCGCCCTGCTGGTCGGCGGGCTCGCCGCCTCGGCCGCCGCGCTCGGCGACGGGCGCGCCTCCCGACTCGTCGACCGGGCGCTCATGCTGCCGCTCGGCACCTCCGCGGTGACGCTCGGCTTCGGCTTCCTCATCGCCCTCGACACCCCGCCGCTCGACCTGCGCGGCTCGCCGCTGCTCGTGCCGATCGCCCAGGCGCTCATCGCCACCCCGTTCGTCGTGCGCACGCTCCTGCCGGTGCTGCGCTCGATCGACGCGCGGCTGCGCGAGGCCGCCGCGGTCCTCGGCGCGCGGCCGCTGCGGGTGTGGGCCGAGGTCGACCTGCCGATCGTCGGGCGCGCCCTGCTCGTCGCCGCGGGGTTCGCGTTCGCGATCGCCGTGGGAGAGTTCGGGGCGACGGTGTTCGTCGCCCGCGCGGAGCTGCCGACGATGCCGGTGGCGATCTTCCGGCTGCTCGGACGGCCGGGCGTGGCGAACTTCGGGGAGGCGATGGCGATGTCGACACTGCTCGCGGCGATCACCGCGGCGGCGATCGTCATGATCGACCGCATCCGCGTCGGCCAGATCGGACGGTTCTGATGCTCGAGGTCACCGGACTGACCGTCGCCTACGGCGCCCACGTCGCCGTCGACAACGTCGACCTCGACGCCGCCCGGGGCGAGGTCGTCTGCGTCCTCGGGCCCTCGGGCTGCGGCAAGTCGACGCTGCTGCGCGCGATCGCCGGCCTCGAGCCGCCGGTGGCCGGGCGCATCGCCCTCGGCGGCCAGGACGTCACCGCCGCGCGCCCCGACGAGCGCCACGTCGGGCTCATGTTCCAGGACCACGCCCTGTTCCCCCACCGCAGCGTCGGCGAGAACGTCGCCTTCGGCCCGCGGATGCGCGGTGCCGCCGCCGCGGACATCGAGCGGGCGGTGCGCGACTCCCTCGCCCTCGTCGACCTCGAGGGCTTCGCCGACCGGCCCGTCGCCGAGATCTCCGGCGGTGAGCAGCAGCGCGTCGCCCTGGCCCGCGCGATCGCGCCGCGCCCGCGCCTGCTCATGCTCGACGAGCCGCTCGGCTCCCTCGACCGGGCGCTGCGCGACCGGCTGCTCACCGAGCTGCCGCGACTGTTCGCCGCGGTCGGCACGACGGTGCTCTACGTCACCCACGACCAGGAGGAGGCACTGAGCCTCGCCGACCGCGTCGCGGTCATGCGCGACGGGCGCTTCGCGCAGATCGGCGCACCCGAGGCGGTGTGGCGCGCGCCCGCCGACGGCTTCGTCGCGCGCTTCCTCGGCCACGAGCCGATCCTCGCTGCGACGGTGCGCGGCGGCGTCGCCGCCACCGCCCTCGCCGACGTGCCCGTCGAGGCCGCCGACGGCGAGGCGCTGCTCGTCGTCCTGCCCGGCGCGGTGAGCCTCGCCGCCGACGCCGGGGACCCCGCCGGGCCGAAGGTGTCGGGTGAGGTCACCGCCCGGCGCTTCGCCGGCGACCACCTCGCCCTCGTCGTGGCGACCGACGCCGGGGTCGAGCTCACCGTCGGGGTGTGGCGCGCGCCGGCGCCCGAGCCCGGCGAGCGCGTCGACCTCGCGATCGACCCCGCCGAGGTCACCGTCCTGCCGGCGGGCGACCGCGCCTCCTGACCGGGCAGGGCTCAGGAGCCGCCGAGGCCGACCTGGGTGACGTGGGCAGCGTCGTGACCGGCCTCATGGAGCATCCTCACGACCCGGGGTGAGAGGTTCTCGTCGAGTAGGAGTCTCATCCCGCAGGGGTCAGTGGGATCTCACGCTCACGGGTGGCTGCCGCGGCGTACTCGAGCGCGCCGAGCACGTCAGCATGGTCGAGTTGGGGGTAGTGCTCGAGGACCTCATCGACCGAGCGGCCCGCAGCGAGCTGTCCCACGATCGCGCTTGCGGTGACAGGCGTCCCCCGGATGCACGGCAGTCCCTGCATCCGGTCGGCGTCGATGGAGATCCGCTCGAAGCTCATGGGGACAGGCTGCGTGATGACGCGCCGACGGGGTGACGCATCGACGAGCTCGACGGCCATCCGCTGCGCGCAGGGCAGGGTCGGGCGCATCCCGGCTCCCCGCCATCGCGACACCAGAGCACGCGCCGCCCGCCGCGCAGCGCCTCAGTTCCGGGAGCGACGCCCCGTGGCCCCAGCGCGCCGCGGACTCAGTAGCCGCCGAGGTCGGACTCGGCGTCCTGCTCGGGGAAGTCCTCGAGCGCCCCGCGGGGTCGCTCGTCCCAGGCGAACATCAGCGGGGTCTGGAGGTAGGCCACGAGCAGCTCGGCGACGTTGCGGATGCCGTCGAGGTGGGTGCGCTCCCAGCCGTGGCTCGCGTCGACGCCGCAGCCGATGAGCGCCGCGCGGGTCTCCGCCCCGGCGCCGAGCGCCGAGGAGATGTCGGAGCGGTAGAAGTTGAAGACGTCGCGCTGGGCGGGGATGCCGACGTCGCGGCAGAGCCTGAGCAGCTTGCGGGTGAGGTGGTAGTCGAACGGGCCGATCTCGTCCTTCATCGCGACGTTGACGCCGGTCTCGCGGGAGTACTGCCCCGGCGCGACGACGGCGTTGTCGACCGAGACCATCTCGGCGACGTCGCCGTCGAGGCCGTGGCTCGCGCCCTGGCCGACCTCCTCGGCGATCGTCACGAGCAGGTGGGCGGTCACCGGCAGGGCGACGCGGTGGTCGACGAGGCACTTGAACGCGCCGAGCGCGGCGGCGAGGCCCGCCTTGTCGTCGAGGTGGCGGGAGTTGACGAAGCCCGCCCGGGTGATGACCGGCGCAGCGTCGAGGGCGACGAAGTCCCCGGCGCGGATGCCGAGCCCCTCGGTCTGCTCGGCGGTGTCGACGAACTCGTCGATGCGGACCTCGACGTGGGCCCAGCTCGTCGGCTGGTCGTCGACGGCGTCGCCGAAGGTGTGCCCGGAGGCGAGCAGCGGCAGGACGGTGCCGGTGTAGGCGGTGTCGCTGTCGTCGGTGAAGACCCGCACCCGCGCGCCCTCGGCGAAGCGCGGGCTGAACGTGCCGACGGGGCTGAGCTGGAGCCGGCCGTTGTCGCGGATGCGCTTGACGACGCAGCCGATGACGTCGGAGTGCACGACGACGGCGCGGTCGGGGCGCTCCTGAGCGCCCTTGAGCTCGGCGACGAGGCTGCCGAGGCGGGTGAGGTAGAAGCCGACGCCGATCGCCTCGAGCTCCTCGCCGATGAGGTGCATGACCTCGTCGGTGCGCCCGGTCGGGCTCGGGGTGCGCAGCAGGCGCAGGAGCACGTCGCGGACGTAGTCCATGTCGATCGGCAGGAGCTTCGCGCTCAACGGGACACCACCTCGGTCGGCTCGGCGGCAGCGTAGCCGTCGGGGCGGCGCTCGCGCGGCGGGGCGACCGCGGCGGGGCGCGCGGTCGCCGGGGGGCCGGCGGCGGCCCCCGCGCACCCGGCGGCCTCGGCGCGCTCCACGCCGCCTGCGGGCCCGGCGGCCCCCGCGGACCCCGCGGCAGCCTCGACGAGCGCCCGCCACAGCGGACGGCCGAGGGCGCCGCCGCTGAGCTCGGGATGCCACTGCACGCCGACCTCGAAGCGCGCCGGGTCGGCGATCGCCTCGATCGTGCCGTCGCCCGCGCGGGCGACGACGGCGAGGCGGCCGGGGTCGGCGACGGCGAAGCGGTGCAGCGACGGCACGACGCCGACGGTGGCCCCGAGACGGTGCGCGACCCACGAGGCCGCCTCGAGGCGCACCCGGTGGCGACCCATCGGCCCTCCCGGCGGCGGGGCGTGGCCGTCGACCCGCGCGAGCGCGCCCCCGCTGCGCACCGCGAGGAGCTGGACCCCCCGGCACACCCCGAGGACCGGCAGGCCCTGCGCCCGGGCGGCGGCGAGCAGGGCGGCGTCGCTGGCGTCGCGAACGGGGTCGCCCTGGCCGGGGGGCTCGCCGAGGGCCGGGTCGGTGACGTCGTCGCCGCCGGTGAGCACGAGCGCGTCGGCACGCGCGAGGACCGCGACGGCGCGACGCCCGCGCACCCCGAAGGGCAGCACGACGGGGATGCCGCCGGCACGCGCGACCGCGCGCTCGTAGGCGACGTTCGTGCCGACGAGCCGCTCCTTGCGGCCGTCGTAGCGCGCGCGCACCGACGCCGATGACAGGGCGATCACCGGCGGCGCGACCATCAGGGCTCGCCGTGGCGGGTGACGAAGGTCGCGAAGCGCTCGTGCTCGCGCTCGAGGGCGGTGAGCCGGCGCTGCGCAGGGGCACCGAGACGGTTCGTCGTGGCGGTGAAGAGGACGTTGATGAGGCTCATCGGGGCGACGAAGCTGTCGACGACGCCGACGCCGTCGGTCGCGCAGGCCAGGTGCACGAGCGCCCGGCGGCTCGCGGGGTTGGGGTAGCGGTCGCCGATCGTCACGAGCGGCACGCCGAGGTCGAGGCAGGCCGCCGAGAGCCGGTCATGCTCGGTCTGGGCACGACGGAACGGGAACATCACGACGAGGTCGTCGGCGCCGAGATCGAGCAGCCCGTCGCCCGCGCCGGTGCCGGCGACCGGCAGGACCCGCACGTCGGCGCGCACGACGTTGAAGAGCGCCCCGGCGTAGGCCGCGAGCGTGTGCTGCTTGCGGAAGTCGGCGAAGGCCACGCGGCGGGCGGCCACGAGCCGGTCGACGACCGCGGCGAGGTCGGCCTCGTCGAGGCCGGCGTAGGTGCGCTCGAGGTTGGCGACGTCGGCGGCCCACGTCTCGGCGACGGTGTGGCCGAGCTCGCCCTCGGTGGCGTCGAGGCCGCGGGCGAGGAGGTCGAGCGGGGAGCCGTTGGGCACGCGCAGCGACGCGCGGGCAGCGGTGCGGAACGCCGCGAAGCCGTCGAGGCCGAGCTTGGCGACGAAGCGCGTCACCGTCGGCTTGGAGACCCCGGCGGTCTCGGCGAGCTCGGTGGCGGTGAAGCCGACGAGGAGGTCGGGCGAGGCGAGCACGACGTCGGCGACCCGGCACTCCGACGGGCTGAGGCTGTCGTAGGCCTCGCGGATCTGCGCGGCGAGGTCGCTCACGCCCGGCCCCCCTCGCCGGGCCTCCCATCGGCCGGGGCGCCCCCCGCGTCGAGCGCGTCGAGCAGCGTCGCGGCGGTCGTGAGCTCGGCATAGCTCTGGCCGAGGTCGCGCATCGCCATGTCGTGGCGGTCGGCCTCGACTGCCGCGCAGCCGTCCTCGACGACGCGGACGACGAAGCCGAGATCGGCGGCGTGACGGACGGTGCTCTCCACGCACTCGTGGCTGAGCACCCCGCAGACCGCGAGGTGGGTCACCCCGAGGTTGCGCAGGAGGTACTCGAGGTTCGTGCCGATGAACGCATCGGAGGCGGTCTTGGCGACGACGAGGTCGTCGGGCTCGGGCGCGAGCGCCGGCAGGATCTCCCCGTCGGCGTCGCCGGGGGGCACGTGGAGGCCGAGCGCGCGGTGGCAGCCCGAGCGCTCCGCGCCGGTCGGCGTCAGCGACTCGATCTTCGTGAAGACCACCGGCACGCCGCGCCGGCGCGCCGCGGCGGCGAGCGCGGCGGTGTGGGGCACGACGACGTCGGTGAGGCGTCGGCGGTAGGGCTCGAGGAGGTCGGGGCGGCCGAGCTCGGCGGCGGCGGCGAACATCCCCCGGTCGGGGGCGGCGCAGAGCAACTGGAGGTCGATGACGAGCAGGGCGAGGCGCTCGACGTCGAGCGGCGGCCACGACGCCTGGGGGTAGACCGCCGCGAGGAGCTCGCGGTCGCTCGGCCGGTCCCCCGCACCGGCGCTCATGCGTCCTCGGTGGCGAGCCGGCGCACGGCGCCGCGCAGGACCGTCGCCCCGGCGACGAGGTCGTCGGGCTCGGTGCGCTCGAGCGGGGAGTGGCTGCGCCCGTCGATGCTCGGCACGAAGACCATCGCCGTGGGCACGTGGGGGGCGACGACCTGGGCGTCGTGCCCCGCGCCGGAGGGCATGCGCCGCGCCTCGAGGCCCGCCTCGGCGGCGGACTCGGCGGTGAGGTCGACGAGGCGGCCGTCGAGCGGGGTCGGGTCGGTGAGGCTCTCGCGGGTCAGCGACACCTCGAGGTCGTGGGCCTCGGCGGCAGCCTCGGCGTGGGCGCCCACGGCGCGCTCGAGCGCCTCGATGACCGCGCGGTCGCGGTCGCGCATGTCGAGGTGCAGCGTGGCCCGGCCGGGCACGATGTTGTCCGCCCCGGGCGCGAGGGCGAGGCGCCCGCAGGTCACGACGGCGTCGGCGGCGCCGACCTCGGCGGGCAGGCCCGGGAGCGCGGCGAGGAGGTCGGCGGCACCGCGGGCGGCGTCACGACGCAGGTGCATCGGCGTCGTGCCGGCGTGGTCGGCGCGGCCGACGAACTCCACGGTCACCCGGCCGACCCCGACGATGTGGGTGACGACGCCGACGGGGATGCGGGCCTCGTGGAGGATCGCGCCCTGCTCGATGTGCATCTCGAGGTAGGCGGCCACGGCGGCGGGGTCGACGGCGGCCGAGCCGATCGCGGTGGGGTCGTAGCCGGCGGCGCGCATCGCCTCGACGAGCGGCGTGCCGTCACGGCCCTCGATGCCCTCGAGGTCGGCGGCGGCCAGCCCGCCCATCGCGGCCTTCGAGCCGAGGAAGCCGGTGTAGGCGCCCTCCTCGTCGGTGAAGGAGACCGCCTCGACGGGCCGGGAGAGCGCGACGCCCTCCTCGGCGAGGCTGCGCACGACCTCGAGGGCGGCGATGACCCCGAGCGCGCCGTCGAGCGGCCCGCCGTTGGGGACGCTGTCGAGGTGGCTGCCGACCCACACCGGGGGCCCGGGCGGGCCGTCGAGGCGCATGAAGACGTTGCCGGCGGCGTCCTCGCGGTAGCCCAGCCCGGCCTCCTCGCAGCGGCGGGCGAGCCACGCCCGCGCCTCGCCGTCGGCGGCGGAGAACGACGGGCGGCTCACGCCGCCGTCGCCGTCGGCACCGAAGCCGGCGAGGGTGTCGAGGTCGGCGAGGAAGCGCTCGGCATCGAGGGTCATCCAGCGTGCTCCTTGGGATCGGTGTCGGAGGCGAAATGGCAGGCCACGGGATGGCCGACGGCGGCGTCGTCGAGCGGCGGCAGCTCCTCGCGGCAGCGCGGCTCGGCGCGGTAGCAGCGGGGCGCGAAGGCGCAGCCGACGCCCTCGTCGGTGAGCCCGGAGGCGTCACCGGGAGCGACGAGGCGCAGCCGCTGCCCGCGCGCCTGCCCGGGGACGGGCACCGCGGAGAGCAGCGTGTGGGTGTAGGGGTGACGCGGCTCGCGGAAGAGCACCTCGCGGGGCGCCTGCTCGACGATGCGCCCGAGGTACATCACCGCGACCTCGTCGCAGAGGTTCTCCACGACGGCGAGGTCGTGGGCGATGAAGAGGTACGTCAGCCCGAGCTCGCGCTGGAGCTTGCGCAGGAGGTTGAGCACCTGCGCCTGGACGCTGACGTCGAGCGCGCTGACCGGCTCGTCGAGCAGGAGGACGTCGGCGCTCGCGGCGAGCGCCCGGGCGATGCCGATGCGCTGACGCTGCCCACCCGAGAACTCGTGGGGGTAGCGCCCGGCGAACTCCGGGCGTAGGCCGACGAGGTCGAGGAGCTCGGCGGCGCGCTCCTCGCGCGCGGGCGCGTCGAGGCCGGCGAGGTGGCGCATCGGCGCGTCGAGGGTCTGACGCACGGTCTTGCGCGGGTTGAGCGAGGAGTAGGGGTCCTGGAAGACGAACTGCACCCGGCTCGCGAACTCCTTGCGGGGGATGTCGCGGACGTCGCGGCCGTCGAGGAGGACCTCCCCGCCGGTGGGCTCGTGCAGGCCCATGATCGTCTTCGCGAGCGTCGACTTGCCGCAGCCGCTCTCCCCGACGACGCCGAGGGCGTTGCCGGCCTGCAGCGAGAACGAGACGAGCTGGACGGCCTTGAGCGCCGGGGCGGTCGCGCCGAAGAGGCGCCGCCGGCCGAGGAAGTGCTTCTCGAGCCCGCGGACCTCGAGCACCGGGGTCGCCCTCATGGCCGCGCTCCCGGCTTGATGCAGCGGGCCGCGATGCCGTCGCCGAGGGGCCGCAGCGCGATCTCGCCGCGCCGGCAGGCCTCCTCGACGACGTCGCAGCGCGGGGCGAACGCGCAGCCGTCCGGCAGACGGTTGAGCGCCGGCGGCAGCCCCGGGATGACCTCGAGCTCGCGCGCTCCCTGCCCGAGGGCGGGCACGCAGTCGATGAGCCGGCGGGTGTAGGGGTGGCGGGGGTCCTCGAAGACACGGTCGACGGGGGCCTCCTCGACGACCTTGCCGGCGTACATCACGACGACGCGGTCGCAGAGCTCGGAGATCACCCCGAAGTCGTGGGTGATGAAGAGCAGCGCCATGCCGAGGCGCTCGCGCAGCTCGATGAAGAGGTCGAGGATCTCGGCCTGCACGGTGACGTCGAGGGCGGTCGTGGGCTCGTCGGCGATGAGCAGCTCGGGATCGTTGGCGAGCGCCATCGCGATGACGACGCGCTGGCGCATGCCCCCGGACAGCTCGTGGGGGAACTCGTCGAGGCGGCGCTCCGGCTTGGGGATGTGGACGGCCTCGAGGAGCTCGCGGGCGCGCCCGCGCGCGGCCTTGCGCGAGAGGTCCTGGTGGCGGCGGATCATCTCGACGATCTGCTCGCCGATCGACAGTACCGGGTTGAGCGTCGTCAGCGGGTCCTGGAAGACGCAGGCCACACGGTTGCCGCGGACGTCGCGCAGCACCAGGTCGGAGGCGGTGACGAGGTCGGTGCCCTCGAGCTCGATCGAGCCGTCGACGATGCGCCCGGGCGGGTCGGGGATGAGCTGGAGGACCGACATCGCGGTGACGGTCTTGCCCGAGCCCGACTCGCCGACGAGGCCGACGGCCTCGCCGCGGGCGACGTCGAGGTCGACGCCGTCGACGGCGCGGAAGACCTCGCCCTCGACGGTGAAGTGCGTCGCGAGCCCGCGGACGGCGAGCAGCGGGTCGCCGGCCCGGCCAGCGTGGATGTCGGTGGTCATCGGCTCGGGTCTCACTTCAGCTTGGGGTCGAGCGCGTCGCGGAGGCCGTCGCCGACGAAGTTCAGCGAGATGACGACGAGGAAGATCGCTGCGCCGGGGACGATGGACACGTGCGGCGCGCGGGTGATGAAGTCGCGGCCGGCGCCGAGCATCGTGCCCCAGTCCGACGTCGGCGGCTGCGCGCCGAGACCGAGGAACGACAGCCCCGCGGTCTCGGTGATCATCCAGCCGACCGTCGTCGACATCGTGACGATGATGACCGGCAGGACGTTGGGCAGGACCTCGCGGAAGAGGATCCGCATGCGCGAGAAGGCGAGCGCGCGGGCGGCGTCGACGTACTCCGAGGAGACGAGCGTGACGGTCGCGCCGCGCACCGCGCGGGCGAAGAAGGGGATGTTGACGACCGAGATCGCGATCATCGCGTTGATGAGGCCGGGGCCGAGCACCGCGACGAGGCCGATGGCGAGCAGGAGGTAGGGGAAGGCCATGAGGACGTCGACGCTGCGCATGAGCGCGCTGTCGACGATGCGGCCGTAGAAGCCGGCGAAGAGGCCGATGAGCGAGCCGATGAAGGCGGCGATGAGCGTGGCGAAGACGCCGACGGCGAGGCTCACGCGCGCGCCCCACACGAGGCGGGAGAGCATGTCGCGGCCGAGGTGGTCGGTGCCCAGCGGGGCGCCGGGGCTGCCCACGCCCTCGAGGCGCCGGCTCGCGTCGACGGTGTCGGGGTCGGGCAGCGGCAGCAGCGGCGCGATCGTCGCGACGAGCAGGACGAAGGCGAGGACGACGAGGCCGGCGGCGGCGAGGCGGTTGCGGACGAGGCGCTTCCACGTGCCCGCGCCCGGCGCGGCGGTCGTCTCGATGGGGGTCGGGTCGACGGCGCTCATTCGACGCGGATCCGTGGGTCGAGGACTGCCTGGAGGATGTCGGCGGCGAGGTTGATGAGGACGTAGCTCGTGGCGACGAGCAGCACCCCGCCCTGCACGAGGAGGATGTCGCGGGTGCCGATGGCGTTGACGAGCATGCGCCCGATGCCCGGCCAGCCGAAGACCGTCTCGATGTAGACCGCGCCACCGAGCAGGAAGCCGATCTGCACGCCGATGACCGGCACGATCGCGACGATGGCGTTGCGGAAGGCGTGGCGCATCACGACCCAGCGGCTGGCGAGCCCCTTCGACTGGGCGGTGCGGACGTAGTCGGCGCGCAGCACCTCGAGCATGTTCGAGCGCGTGATCCTCGCGATGACGCCGGAGGCGACGAGCGCGAGGGCGGTCGCGGGCAGGACGAGGTGGTGGGCGATGTCGAGCGGTCCCCCACCGCCGAACGCCGAGCGCATCCCGCTCGTGGGGAACCAGCCGAGGTTGAGGGCGAAGACGACGATGAAGATGAGCCCGAGCCAGAAGGAGGGCATCGACAGACCGACGAGGGCGCCGATGGTGAACGCGCGGTCCTGCCATTTGTGCTGCTTGACCGCGGCGACGATGCCCGCGGTGAGCCCGAGCAGGACGACGATGACGAGCGCGGTGCCGGCGAGCAGCAGCGTGGCGGTGAAGCGCTCGGTGATCTCGTCGAAGACGGGGCGGTTGAGGGAGTAGGACCGCCCGAAGTCGCCCTGGGCGACGTTGGTGATCCACGAGACGTACTGCATGTGCACGGGCTGGTCGAGCGCGAGGTCGGCCTCGAGCGCGGCGACGTTCTCGGGGGTGGCGTAGGACCCGAGGATGGCCCTGGCGGGATCACCGGGAATGAGGACCATCATCCCGAAGACGAGCAGCGAGACGCCGAAGAGCACCGGCACGACCTGCAGGAGCCGCCGGATGAGGTAGGCGCGCACGACTCGCCTTTCGCTCGGGTCGGTCGGGTCGGTCGGGTCGGTCGGGGTGGGTGCGGGGCGCCGGCCGGCGGGCGGGGCGCGCAGTGGGGTTCGTACCGCGCGCCCCGCCGCCGGTCAGGCGGTGGGCGTCGTGCGAGGCCCGCCTAGCGGGAGACGTCCCCGAGTCGCAGCAGGAACGAGGGATGCAGCTCGAAGCCCTCGATGTCGGGGGCCATGGCCACGTTCTGCTTCCAGCTCGCGACGAACACCCACGGGGCGTCCTCCACGACGATCTCCTGCATGTCGCGGTAGAGCTGGGCGCGAGCCTCCTCGTCGGTCTCGCGCTGGGCGGCCTCGATGAGCTCGTCGACCTCGGGGTTGGAGTAGTAGCCGGAGTTGAAGCCGCCCTCCTCGGGCCAGGCGTCGGTGCGCAGCGTGAGGAACGGCAGCGTGTCGGGGTCGGCGGTCATCCAGGCCATCTGGGCCATGTCGGCCTTGCCTTCGATGCCAGCGTTGACCTCGTCGAGGAAGGTGTTCCACTCGTAGGTCTCGATCTCGGCGTTGATGCCGACCTCGGCGAGGTTGGCCTGCATGAACTCGCCCATCGGGACCGGCTCGAGCATCCCCGAGCCGCCCTCGGTGACGTAGAAGGTCACGTCGACGCCGTCGCCGTAGCCGGCCTCCTCCATGAGCTCACGGGCCCGGTCGGGGTCGTACTCGTAGGGCTCGAGGTCGGGGTTGTACGCCGCACCGAAGGCCTCGGCGATCGGGCCGTCGGCGACAGTCGCGGTGCCCTGGAGGACGTCGTTGACGAGCGACTCCCGGTCGATGGCGTGGTTGATCGCCTGACGCATCAGCACGTCGTCGAAGGGCTCCTCGGCGAGGTTGAGGATGAGGAACCACACGTGCGGCCCGGCCTGCTCCTGCACCTCGACGTCGGGGTCGTCGCGCAGGGCGGCGACGTCGTCGGGCGGCACCTCGACGATCATGTCGGCGTTGCCGGCCAGCAGCTCGGTCACGCGGGTCTGGGACTCCTCGACGGGGCGGAAGACGAGGCCGGGCACGCCGGGTGCGCCGTCCCAGTAGTCGGCGTTCTGTTCGAGGGTCACGCGCTCGTTGCCGAGCCACTCGACGAAGGTGTAGGGGCCGGTGCCGGCGGGGTTACGGCCGACGTCCTCGCCGTGCTCCTCGACGGCCTGCGGGGAGATGAGCAGCCCCGTGGGGTAGGCGAGGTTGGAGAGGAACGGCGCGAACGGCTCGCTGAGGGTGAACTCGACGGTGTAGTCGTCGAGGACCTCGACCTGGTCGACCTGGCCGAAGAACTGGTCGGCGAGCGGGAAGGGGCCGGTGTCGGCGTAGGGGTGGTCCTCGTCGAGCATGCGCTCGAAGTTGAACTGCACGGCCTCGGCGTCGAACGGCGCGCCGTCGTGGAACTCGACGTCGTCGCGCAGCTCGAAGGTGTAGGTGAGGCCGTCGTCGCTGATCTCCCAGTCGGTCGCCAGGGCGGGCTCCACCTCGAGGGAGTCGTCGTCGTAGCGCACGAGGCCGTCGTAGAGGTTGACGTTGATGCGGAAGTCGTTGACCGCCGTCACCGCGTGCGGGTCGAGCGACGCCGGCTCGGCGACCTGGCCGATGACGAGCGGGTCACCGTCGAGGTCCTCGGCGACCTCGTCGAGGTCGTCATCGGTGTCGTCGACGTCGTCGGCGACCTCATCGGTGTCGTCATCGGGGTCGGCGACGTCCTCGCCGTTCTCGTCGGGCAGGCTGCAGGCCGCCGCGACGAGCGCGAGGACGAGCAGCAGGAGGAGGAACCGGGATCTCGCGAGCAATGAGCGGGTGAGAGATGATCTGCGCATGGCCGTCCCTTCCGGGTACACCTCGCCCCCGACCGAGGCGAGGTGGAGAACAATTCTTACGGAATGCAGTAATCGTTGTAACGATCGTTCGGCCCGCCGTCAAGAGCGACGCGGGCGCTGGCCCGTGACCTGCGGCGACGCCCGCCTGGGCTCGTCGCCGTGCGCGGTCGCCACGGCGCGGAGTTGGCGGGGACACGGACGGGCACGCCGCCGGGACGCCCGACACCGGCGATGAGGCGACGCCTGCCGTGCAGGGGGTCCCCGACAGCCCCACGCAGGCCGAGGCCCCGACCGGGCCGGTCGGTTCCTGGGGCGGGGTCATCGTCGGTACCGGTCGGGCGCACGTTGGCCTGCAGTGGGTGCGCCCTCCGGTCCCGCGCCTCGCGGCGGCCCACCGGGTGGCGCGCCGCACCCCCGTCCGCGACGGCCCCTCGGGCGATCGACCCGGTAGGTCTCACCCTCGCGTTCGACGGTCCAACCGCGGTGGTGGATCCCGTGGTGACACGACGCACAGACGAGCACGAGATTGTCGAGATCGGTGGGCCCGCCGTGCCGCCACCACAGGACGTGGTGGATCTGGCAGCGGGACGCGGGGGCCCCACAGCCGACACACCGGCGGTCCCGGGCGATGACCGCCTGGCGCTGGCGGCGGGTGGGCCGCCGCTCGGTGCGGCCGATGTCGAGGATCTCGCCGTTGCGCCCCTTGAGGACCGGGGTGATGTCGGCGTCGCAGACGAGCTCGCGGGCGGTCGCCGAGCCGACGGGCCCGTAGCCGTCGAGCTCCGAGGCGAGCGCCCCCTCGAGGCCTTCGAGCGCCTCGAGGCTCGTGATGAGCAGGACGTGCGGGCGCTGGGCGGCGACCTCGGGTAGCTCGCCGGCGTCGAGGAGCTGCTTTGCGGCCAGCGCGAGCGCGTCGGCCTGACGTTGCCCGGGGTCGCGCTCGTCGTCGGCGCCGTCGCGTCGACCGAGCGAGTCGAGCAGCGCCCTGACGTGGGCGGCGGTGACCGGATCGAGCTCGCCGCTGAGGCGCGCCATCCCGTCGGGGCCCTGCGCGGCCCCGAGCCGCAGCCACCGACGCTCGTGGGCGCGGGCCTCCTTGGCCTCCTGGCTGTCGGTGGAGCGCTGGGCGTGCCAGTCGGCGACGCGGCGGGAGAGCTCGTGGGGCAGCTCGCCTGCCCCGTGCTCGGCGACGAGGTCGTCGAGCTCGGCGCGGGCGCGTCGATGGGCCTCGGGGTCCTTCGACAGGGCCGGGTCGCAGCCGAGCTCCCTGCTCGCCCGGACGGCGACGTCGAGGTGGCGGCGCTCAAGGTCGCCTGCGGCCAGTGCGCTCGCCGTCCGCGGCAGGAACTCGAGCTTGGCCGCGGCGGTGACGTCACGCTTGGCCTGCCCGAAGGAGGTCTGCCCGCGGTCGGCGAGCAACCCGGCGGTGGAGCTCGCCCCGTGCTCGAGGCAGACCTGCCGCTCATCGAGCGCGCCCACGCGCCGCAGGCGCTCCGCCGCGCAGCGTCGCTGGAGCCGCTCGAGCTCGTCGACCGAGTCGAGGAGACTCCATGCGGACACCGGCTCACCGACGGGAGGACCCGCGGAGGCGTCGGCACCCGGGGTCCCGGTCCGCCCATCCTCGTCGCCCTCTACGAGCTCGGCGCCGAGATGATCGAGGAGCAGGCCCGCCGCGGCGAGCACGTCCTCGGTCGCGATCGCGGAGCCTGGGGCACCGTGCAGCGCACGACCGACGAGGCCGACGAGCCCCCCGCCGTCAGTGGCCGCACCCGTCGACGTCGACTCTCCCACCGGCGCGCGCTCCGTCGGGGCCCCGGCGCCGAAGGATCCCCGCGCCGAACGCTCGCTCGCGACACGCCCGGCGAGCCCGTGCACGACGCCCCGCCCGGGGGAACGACGCCAGCCCCGGCGTGGTGCGGCACCGCCCGCCTCATAGGAGGCGGGGGCCTCGCGCGCGATCGGTATCGAACTCATGTTCGAGAGTATGCCACGCAGCGCATGCCGCGTCAACGGGTATGCACAGAAAATCCTGAAGAGATCGAGATGAGCTCAGCAACCGTGTGAGGCGCGACAGGACGGTGGGTACACCGACTCGCCACCGCGGCCGAACGGTGAAGGCGACGGCCACGCACCGCGGCCGAACGGTGAAGGCGACGGCCCCCCACCGCGGCCGAACGGTGGAGGCGACGACTCGCTACCGCGGCGGACCGGTCGACGCCGAGGCCAGCGGCCGCCCGTGCGCTGCGCTCGACCCGACACCCGCCGCGCGTCGGACCCCCAGAGGCCACCTCCCCGGGGCGCGCCCCGGCGCCTACGCCCGCGTGGCCCGGCGGTTGCGCGTGAGCGGGAAGAGCAGGTCGACGAAGCGCTCGACGACCGGCTGCGGCTCGTGGTTGGCGAGCCCCGGGCGCTCGTTGGCCTCGACGATGACGTAGTCGGGCCCGGCGACGTCGGGCACGAGGAGGTCGACGCCGACGACGGGGATGCCGATGGCCTGCGCGGTGCGCACCGCGGCCTCGGCGAGCGCGGGGTGCAGGTCGGCGGTGACGTCGTGGATCGTCCCGCCGGTGTGGAGGTTCGCGGTCTTGCGGACGGTGAGCGCCGCGCCCTCGGGCAGGACGTCGTCGAGGTCGTAGCCGGCCTCGCGCACCGTCTGGCGGGTGTGGGCGTCGACGGGGATCGTCGACTCGCCGTGGGTGACCGCCGCGCGCCGGCGGCTCTGCTTCTCGATGAGCTCGGCGATCGTGTGCTGGCCGTTGCCGAGGATCTCGGGCGGCCGGCGCACCGCCGCGGCGACGACCTCGTCGTCGATGACGACGACCCGCAGGTCGTCGCCGGGTGTGAACGCCTCGATGAGGACCTCCGGGCAGAAGCTCCGCGCGTGGGCGACGGCGTCGGCGAGGTCGGCGGGGTCGGTGATGCCGACGGTCACGCCGTTGCCCTGCTCGCCCCGCGCCGGCTTGACGACGGCCTCGCCGACCTCCTCGAGGAAGGCGACGTCGTCGCCGTCGCCGGTGGCCGCGCGCCCGCGTGGCACCGCGAGGCCGACCTTGCCGAGCAGCCGCCGCGTCACCCCCTTGTCGTCGCAGCGGCTCATCGCCACGGCATTGGTGAGCTCGGAGAGCGCCTGGCGCGTGACGATCTCGCGGCCGCCGTGGGACAGCACCATCTCGCCCCACTCGCCGTCGAGGACGCTCACGCTGATGCCCCGGCGCATCGCCTCCTCGGCGATGATCCGCGCGTAGGGGTTGAGGTCGTCGGGTGGCGGCGCGGCGGTGAAGAGCGGCTCGTTGATGGGGTTCTTGCGCTTGACGCAGAACACCGGCACGCGCTCGAAGCCGAGCTTCTCGTAGAGGCGGATCGCCGCGGCGTTGTCGTGGAGGACCGAGAGGTCGAGGTAGGCGCGGGCGCGCGCCTGGTAGCGCTCGGCGAGGGTGCGCACGAGCGCCTCGCCGACCCCGGGCTTGCGCGCCTGGGGGTCGACCGCGAGGCACCACAGGCTCGCGCCGGACTCGGGGTCGCCGAAGGCGAAGGCGTGGTCGACGCCGGTGACGGTGCCGATGACGTCCCCGGTGTCGGCGTCCTCGGCGACGAGGTAGGTGAACGTCGGCGTGAGCTGGTTGCGCCACATGACCTGGGGGTCGGCGGCGACCATGCCGTTGCGCTGGTAGAGGCGGTTCGTCGCGCGGGCGTCCTCCTCGGTGCGCATCTTGCGCACGACGACCCCGCGCACCGGCTGCCGGGCGGGGCGGTAGGCGTGCATCCACAGCCGGTAGGTGTAGGAGGGGTCGATGAAGAGCTCGTCGGGGGTGTGGGCGACGAGGACGTGGGGGTCGCGGAGATACAGGGCGACGTCGCGCTGGTTTGGGGCCTCGCGGCGCAGCTGCTCGGCGAGCGCGCCGTGGTCGTCGTAGGTCTGCCCGAAGAGCAGGCGCCCCCACCCGCAGTCGACGGCGACGTCGTGCTCGATGACGCTCGAGGCGTGCGACGGGCGCTGCTCCCAGGTCTTCGTCGACAGGGTGTCGCCGCGGTTGACGCGGTGGTCGTAGCCCTTGCTCATGCGGGCGCTCCTTGGCGCGGGAGAGGCGGGCTCACAGGCCCTGGGACTGGAGCCACAACTCGAGCAGCCCGAGCTGGTAGAGCTTGTTGCCGCGCAGCGGGGTGAGGTGGCGGGGGTCGGTGCCGCCGCCGTCGCGCTCGTGCCCGGCGATGAGGCCGTCGACGTAGTCGGGGTCGAATAGCCCCCGGTCGCGGGCGCGCTCCGAGCGCAGCGCCCCGGCGACGAGCTCGAGGTAGGGGCCCTGGAGGTACTTCAGGGCCGGGACGGGGAAGTAGCCCTTCGGGCGGTCGATGACCTCGTGGGGGATGACCCGCCGGGCCGCCTCCTTGAGGACGCCCTTGCCGTCCTGGGCGGTCTTGAGCTCCGGTGGGCACTGCGCGGCGAGCTCGACGAGCTCGTGGTCGAGGAACGGCACCCGCGCCTCGAGGCCCCAGGCCATCGTCATGTTGTCGACCCGCTTGACGGGGTCGTCGACGAGCATGACCTCGGTGTCGAGCCGCAGGGCGCGGTCGGAGGCCGTCGCGGCGTGCGGTCGGGCGAAGTGCGCCTCGACGAGGTCGCGGGAGGCGTCGCGCCCGAGGCGGTAGGCCGGCGCGACGACCTCGTCCATCTCGGCGTGGGTGCGGTCGAAGAACGCCTCGGCGTAGGCGTCGACGCCGAGGCCGGAGGCGTGGGCCATCGGGGGGTACCAGTGGTAGCCGGCGAAGACCTCGTCGGCGCCCTGGCCGGACTGCACGACCTTGATGGTCTTGGCGACCTCCTGGCTGAGGAGGTAGAAACCGACGGCGTCGTGGCTGACCATCGGCTCCGACATCGCCGCGATCGTCTCCGACAGCGCCGGCAGCATCTGCTCGGTGGGGATCCGCAGCTGGTGGTGGTCGGTGGCAAAGCGCTCGGCGACGACGTCGGAGTACTTGAACTCGTCGCCCTCCTCGCCGCCGACCGACTCGAAGCCCACCGAGTACGTCGCGAGGCCGGTCTGGCCCTCCTCGGCGAGCAGGCCGACGATGAGGCTCGAGTCGAGCCCGCCGGAGAGCAGGACCCCGACGGGCACGTCGGCGACGAGCCGGCGGCGCACCGCGGTGCGCAGGGCCTCGAGGACGGCCTCCTCCCAGTCGCGGGCGTCCCAGTCGGCCTTGCCGGGATCGCGCTCGTAGCGCGGCTCCCAGTAGCGCCGCTCGTGGCGGCGGCCGTCCGGCTCGATCGCGAGCGTCGTCGCCGGCGCGAGCTTGCGCACGCCGTTGAGGATCGTGTGCGGCGCGGGCACGACGGCGTGGAAGCTGAGGTAGTGGTGCAGCGCGACGGGGTCGACGCTGGTGTCGACGCCGCCTCCGGCGAGGATGGCCGGCAGCGTCGAGGCGAAGCGCAGGGTCCCGGAGGACTCCGCGAGGTAGAGCGGCTTGATGCCGAGGCGGTCGCGGGCGAGGAGCACCCGACCGCTGTCGCGCTCGGACAGCGCGAAGGCGAACATCCCGTGGAAGCGCTCGACGCAGGCGTCGCCCCAGCGGTGGTAGGCCTTGAGGACGACCTCGGTGTCGCCGCTGGAGAAGAAGCGGTAGCCGGCCGCCTCGAGCTCGGCGCGCAGCTCGGGGTAGTTGTAGATGCAGCCGTTGAAGGCGATCGACAGACCGAGCTCGGCGTCGACCATCGGCTGGGCGGCCCGCTCGGAGAGGTCGATGATCTTCAGGCGCCGGTGCCCGAGCGCGACGCCGCCCTGGGCGTGGAGCCCGGCCCCGTCGGGTCCGCGGGCGCCCATCGTCGAGGCCATCCGCGCCACCGCGTCGGCGTTGGCCATGCCGCCGTCGAGGCGCACCTCACCACTGAATCCGCACATGCGCGTGCCCACCTTCCCTGAGGTCGGTCGTCGCGGTCCGGGGCGCGCGTGTGCGTCGGCCCCCGCCGCGCGCCCTCTCCAGGCCTACCCATCCTGCGCAGCGGCGATCCCTGCTCGGGAGCGCGCCCGGTGGCCCTGGGGACGCCCCCTCGACGCGCTGCTCGCGGAGCCCGCGCCGGGGCGACCCTGCAGCAACGGACCCCAGGCTAGGCTGCGCGTCGACGTGAGGCGAACGCGTGGCGGCGCGAGCCGACCCGACGCGACGGTCGCGGCGGCGCCGGCACGGTGCCGCGCACCCCGGGAGGAGGCCAGGCGTGGCCGAGGGCACGGTGAAGTGGTTCAGCGGCGACAAGGGCTACGGGTTCATCGCCCGACAGGGCGAGGAGGACGTCTTCGTCCACTACTCGGCGATCGTCTCCGACCGGGCCTTCAAGACCCTGCCGGAGGGGGCGGCGGTGCGCTTCACCGTAATCGCCACCGAGAGCGGGCCGGAGGCGGCCGACGTCACCGTCGTCGAGTGACGGCGGGGCGGCACGCTGAGCACGGCCATCGTCGCGGCGCCCACCGCGGCCGTCGACCCGACCCTCAGCGCGGCCCCGGACCCTGGCAGCGCGGGCACCAGAACGTCACGCGGGCCTGGCTGCCCTGGCGGGCCACGGCGATCGGCGTCTGACAGCGCGGGCAGGGCCGGCGGGCCTTGCCGTAGACGAAGAGGCGGTCGCCGGGGCCCTCGAAGGCCCCGGTCGTCACCCTGCGCGGCGACCCCGAGGCGATGTTGTCCTTGAGGAGGCGCTCGGCGGTGACGAGGACCTCCCGGCGCGTCCCCGCGTCGAGGTCGGCCACGCTCGTCCAGGGGTCGAGGCCGTGGATGAAGAGGATCTCGCAGCGGTAGACGTTGCCGACGCCCGCGAGGATGCGCTGGTCGAGGAGGGCCTCGCCGATCGCGGTCCGACCGGCGCGCTCGAGGCGGCGCGCCGCCTCGTCGAGGTCGGTGTCGTCGTCGAGCGCGTCGGGTCCCAGCCCGGCGAGGCCCGGATGCGCCGCGACCTGGCGGCGGTCGAGCAGGGCGACGACCGGCGCGGAGAAGCACACCGCGCGCCAGTCAGCGACGTCGAGGACGACGCGGGCCAGGCGCGCGGGCTTGCGCCAGCGCTCGCCGTGGCGGTAGAGGGGCCACGACCCCGACATGCGCATGTGGCTGTGCAGCGCGAGGTCGCTCGGCGCGAACCAGACGAGGAGATGCTTGCCGCGCGGCTCGACGGCCCCGACGACCTGCCCGACGAGGCGCTGCGGGCCGAGCGCGCGCACCTGCCCGACGGTCGTCGAGACGCCGGTGACCTCGGCGCCCTCGAGGGCACGCCGCAGGGTCGCGGCGGTGCGGAAGATCGTGTCGCCCTCGGGCATGGCCCCGACGGTACGCCGCCGTCGGGCGTGCGGCCGGGCCCCGAGGGGCGCAAGCCGCGGAAGGGCGCCGCCGCCGCGGCGCCCCCGACGGCGACGGCGCCTAGCCCTGCTTGACCGCCTGGACGGTCAGCTCGATCCTGACCTCCTTGCCGACGAGCCAGCCGCCGGTCTCGAGCGCCTGGTTCCAGGTGAGGCCGAAGTCCTCGCGGTTGATCCTCGTCTCGGCGTTGAAGCCGACGCGCTCGTAGCCCCAAGGGTCGCGCGCGCCGCCCTCGAACTCGACCTCGAGGGTCACCGGCTTGGAGGCACCGGAGATCGTGAGGTCGCCGTCGACGAGCCAGCGGTCGCCGTCCCGGCGCACGCCGGTGCTGTGGAACTCGAGGGTCGGGTGGGTCTCGACGTCGAGGAAGTCGCCGCTGCGCAGGTGCCCGTCCCGGTCGGCCTCGCCGGTGTCGATGCTGTCGGCCTGCATCGTGACGTCGACGCGCGAGTCGCTGACGTCCTCGGCGACGGTGATCGCGCCCTCGAACGTCGCGAAGCGCCCGCGGACCTTCGCGAGGCCGAGATGGCGCACGACGAACTCGACGGCGCTGTGGGAGGGGTCGATCGCGTAGGTGCCCTGCTCGGGGACGGTGCTGCCGGCGACGGTGCGGGTGGCGGTGTCAGTCATGGGGCGTGCTCCTCGGGGGTCGGAGGGGACGGGGCGGAGCTTCCCACCCCGGTCACAATGTTGTTCAGTGTTCAACTACTAGCGACAATCTTACCCACTGCCGTTCAACGCTCAACCATTGCGATCGCCACCGGGTAGGCTGGGGCCATGGCCGACACACGCTGGCTCGATGCCGAGGAGCAGGCGACATGGCGCGCCTTCCTCGGCGCGTCGCGGGCGATCTTCGAGGAGCTCGACCGCCAGCTCCTGCGGGATGCGGGCATGCCCCTGACGTACTACGAGGTGCTCGTGCGCCTCTCCGAGGCCGAGGGACGCCAGCTGCGGATGCACGAGCTCGCGCGGCTCAGCGGGACCTCGCGCAGCCGGCTCTCCCACGCGGTCACCCGGCTCGAGGAGCAGGGCTGGGTCGCGCGCCGGGACTGCCCCGAGGACGGCCGTGGCGCCTACGCCACCCTCACCGAAGACGGCTTCGAGGCCTTGCGCGAGGCCGCCCCCGGCCACGTCGAGGCAGTCCGCACGCTGCTCTTCGACCCGCTCACCGCCGAGCAGGTCGCCACGCTGGGGACCATCAGCGAGCAGGTCCTGCGCGCCGCGCGACCCGACCTCGCCCCTCCCCCGCCGGCGCGCCCGCGGCCGCCGACGACGGGCACGACCGGCTGAGCACCGGACCGCCGCCGCTCAGCCGCCGATCGTGCAGCTCCGGGCGGCCATTGCCGCCTCGCCGGCGTCGACGGTGAGCCGCGTGCGCCACCAGCGGCGGGTCGCGCCGAGGGTGAGCTCGTGGGTCTGGCGCGCGAGCGCCGGGGAGACCCACACGGTGACGTCGCCGTCGGGGTGCACCGCGCGGTGGTAGCCGCTCGTGTCCTTGCCGACGAGGTGGGTGTCGAAGGCGATCTCGGGGGTCTTGCCGCAGCCGGCCGGGGCGATGTAGTCGACGGCGACGACGCCGCCGCGGGCACGGAGGTGCTCGGCGGCCTCATCGGTCACGTGAACCTGCAGCGTCGGTGTCGTCATCGGTCCCTCGATCCTGCGGGGGCGGGCCGCCGGCCCCGTGGGCCTGCCTGCTCGAGGCCGGTCCCCGAGCGCGGGCCGCGCCGGTCGGTGCGTCGCCTGCTGGTCCCTGCAACGCCGCGCGCGGGCCGACCCTTCCCGGTCGCGCGCTGGGCGGCCACGCTCAACGGTAGAGCGCGGCGACCTCGTCGGCGAAGTTCTCCGCGATCTGCCCCCGGCGCGGCTTCATCGTGGGGGTGAGCTCGTCGAGGGAATGGCGGAAGTCGCGCTCGAGGATGCGGAACTCACGGATGGACTCGGCCCGCGAGACCGTCGCGTTGGCGGCCTCGACCGCACCGGCGACCTCCTCGCGCACCCGCTCGTGGCCCCGCAGGTCAGCCTCGTCGCCGGCGAGCCCCTCCTCCTCGGCGAAGGCGGCCAGCGCGTCGTCGTCGAGGGTGACGAGGGCGCCGATGAAGGGCCGGTCGTCGCCGACGACCACGGCCTGGGAGACGAGCGGGTGGGCGCGGATCGCCTCCTCGAGGGGCTCGGGGGCCACGTTCTTGCCGCCGGCGGTGACGATGAGCTCCTTCTTGCGCCCGGTGATCCACAGCGACCCGTCCTCGTCGAGCTCACCGAGGTCGCCGGTGCGCAGCCAGCCGTCCTCGTCGAGGATCTCCCGGGTCGCCTCGGGATCGCGGTGGTAGCCGGCGAAGACGTTCTCGCCGCGGACGAGGATCTCGCCATCGCCGGCGATGACGATCTCCACGCCCGGCAGTGGCGTGCCGACGGTGCCCGGTGTCGGATCGTCGGGCCGGTCGAAGGTGCAGGCCGGGCTCGTCTCGGTGAGCCCATAGCCCTGCCCGACGACGATGCCCGCGGCGAGGAAGAAGTGCGACAGCCGCTCACCGAGGGGTGAGCCGCCCGAGACGACGACCTCGAGGCGGCCACCGACGGCCTCCCGCAGGCGCCGGTAGACGAGCGCGTCGGCCAGACGCAGCCGCAGGCGCAGCAGCGGCCCGATCTCCGAGGAGGTACCCGCCTCGACCGCCGCACGGTCGGCGGCGTCGAAGACGACGCGGCGCCAGCCGCTCGCCTGGGCGCGGGCGCCGTCGTAGAGCTTCTCGAGCACGCGCGGCACGGTGAGCAGGAACGTCGGCTGCAGCGCCGGGAGGTCCTCCCGCAGCGACGACAGCGAGCGCGCGTAGGCCACGGTCGCCCCCTGCTCGAGGCAGCCGAACTGCACGAGGCGGGTGAAGACGTGCGCGAGCGGCAGGAAGAGCACCGTCGAGGCCTCGGGGTTGCGGAAGGCCGCCTCGATCGCGACGAGTGACTGCCGGACGTTCCACAGGAGGTTGCGGTGGGTGAGCACGCAGCCCTTCGATGTCCCCGTCGTGCCGGAGGTGTAGACGATCGAGGCAACGTCGTCGGCGCCGATCGCCGCACGGCGGCGCTCGACCTCCTCGCGGTCGGTGTCGCTGGCGCGCTCGGCGAGCCGCTCGAGCGCGCCGTCGTCGATGACGAGGACCTCGCCGTCCCAGGCGACGTGCTCGCGGGCCTCGGCGACGCGCCCGGCGAGCTCGTCGTGCTCGACGAGGACGAGCGCGACCTCGGCGTCGTCGAGGATGCGGGCGCAGCGCCGCGGGGAGTCGGTCTCGTAGATCGGCACGGTGACCGCCCCGACCGAGAGGATCGCGAGGTCGACGACGGTCCAGTCGAGGCGCGTCGAGCTCATGATGCCGACCGAGGTGCCCGGCGCGATCCCGCGGGCGACGAGCCCGGCGGCGACCGCGGCGACGCGATCGGCGAGCTCGCGCCAGGTGACGCTCGTCCAGTGGCGGCCGTCGTGGTGGACGGCGATCTCGGCGTCCTCGCCGGCCCGGCGCCAGAGGGTCGCGGTCAGGTGCTCCCCCGGCCCGACGGGCACGGGCTCGGCGCCGCTGACCCGCTGCATGCCTCGTCCTCACTGCCACCGTCCCGTGGGTGGCGCGTCGCGTGCACTCGGCGCTCTGACCCTAGCGCCTGTACCGACGGTGTGGTGGCGGGAGCGTCTCGACCCTCGCGCTGCCCGGCTCGCGGCCCACCTGCTTGGCGTCGTACATGCTCGCGTCGGCCGCGGCGACGAGGGCGTCGGCAGCGATGCTGCCGCAGGGCGAGGTCGCCGCGCCGACGGTCTCGGGCCGGGCGTCCGCCGCCGCGGTCGCCTCAGCCGTCGCCCGGCGGGTCGAGGGTCTGTCCCGGGCGCAGCCGCACGGTGCGCGATGGGCGGTAGAGCTCGGCGATCTCGGCGAGGCGGCCGGCGAGGAAGGCCTCGTAGCGCCCGCCGGCGGCCGCCTCCCAGTCCGCCCGCGACGGCACGGACTCGAAGAGCAGGCCCTCGCGTCGCAGGAGGTCGAAGGCGTCGCTGTCGGTGACGACGATCGCCTGCGGCCGGTGCGCGGCTGCCGCGCTCGCGGTCTCGCCGAGTGCGGTGTCGTCGGCGCCGAGCGCGACGACGAGCAGCGGACGGCGCCAACGCCCGCCGGGCAGCTCGACGACGGGCGGGTCGCCGCGGTGGACGAGCCACCGCCAGCGCCAGCGCAGCCGGACGTGGAGGCGGCGCACCCGGTACTGCGCCTGAGGACCGAGGCGCGTGAGCGCGGCGTCGGCCGCCCGGCGCAGCCGTCCCTGCCCCGCGGCCTGCGGCGCGCTCACCGGACAGCCCCGGCGAGCCCGGCGAGCAGGTGCGCGGCCTGCCCGGCGCCGTTGGGGAACGCCGCGGCGGCGAGCCGCCCGGCGACCGCCGCACGGCGCTCGGGGGTGGCGAGGCGGGCGAGGTGGGCCTCGAAGGCCGCGCGGGTCGGCTCCTGCCAGCAGCGCGCCATGCCCTCGGCCTCGAGGTAGCGGGCGCGGGCGACCTGGTCGTCGAGGTGGGAGGTCGCGATCGGCGACAGGATCGTCGGCAGCGCGGCGACGCAGACCTCGTGGACGATGTTGTAGCCGGCGGCGGTCACCGCGAGGTCGAAGGCCTTGAGGTAGCGCGCGAGGGGGTAGACCTCGATGCCGGTCGCGCCCGGCGGCAGGGCGGTGCGCTGACGCGCGATCGTCGACTCGACGAAGGCGAGGCGCACCCCGATCGCGCTCAGGGCGGCCGCGGCGATGCCGAGCCGACTCGCGGGGTCGGCCAGCGCGCCGGTGCCGAGTTGGACGAGCGCCCACGTCGCGTCGCGGTCGAGCCCGAGCGCGTCGCGGGCGGCGTCACGGTCGAGGAGCTCGTCGGCGTCGAGCAGGGTGATGGGGTCGACGACGACGGCCTCGTCGCGCCGCTCGGCCGACAGCCCGCGGTCGGCGGCCTCGGCGACGTCGCCGGGCTCGAGGACGACGTCGAAGAAGCGGCCGCGGTCGATGGCCTGCCCGCCCTTGCCGGGCTGCCACAGCCCCCGGCGCGACCACACGAAGCGGCGGTGACGGTGCGCTGAGGACGTCGCGACGTCGAGGAGTCCGAGGTAGGGGTGCACGCCGTCGAAGAGGACGACCGCGGGGTCGTAGGTCGCGAGGAGGCTCTCGAGGCGGCGGCGGTAGGCAAGGTTCCAGTCGGGCTTGCTCGTGCCCGCGGTGCCCGCGGCGTGGAAGTACTCGGTGAGGAATCCCTGCCGGCGGGCCACCGGCGCGGCCTGGCTCAGCGTGAAGAGCACGGCCGCGAGGCCCTCGGGCAGCCGCCGCCCGATGGCCATGCCCCGGGTGAGGTGGCCCATCCCGGTGCCGTTCGTCGTGCAGATGAGCACGCGGTCGCCAGACATCGCCCGCGGATGATAGACCCCGCGCCCCTCACCGTCCCCGCAGCACGAGGCCCTGCGGGTGGTCGGCGAAGCCGACCTCGCGCAGCGCCGCGACGAGCGGGTGCGCGCCCGGCTCGGCGCCGTCGAGCCGGGCGAGGCGCAGCTGCGCGAGCCGGCCGGAGGCCACGAGCCCGGCGAGGCCGTCGGCGATCGCCGCGGCGCGGGCCGGCGCGGCGGCGAGGTCGCCGAAGGTCAGCAGCGAGCGCCCGCCCCGCTCGAGGTAGGCGAGGAGCTCGCCGTCGGCGAGCAGGACGTGCGCGCCGGCGACCCGGCGGGGGGTGTGGGCGCCCTCGCCCGCCGGCGTCGGCCAGGCCAGCGCGGCGCCGTAGGCGTTCGCGGGATCGGTCGCGGCGAGCGCGACGACCGTGCCCTCGCCGTCGCCCTCCCGCAGCGCCCGCAGCCGGTCAACGGCGCCGGGCATCGCGAACTGCGCGCCGCCGAGGCCCTCGACGAAGTAGCCGCGCCGGGCCCGGCCGGACTCCTCCATCGCCTTGAGCACGCCGTAGACCGCGCCGAAGCCGCCGGGCAGCTGCTCGACGCCGACGCCGTCGCGGGTGACGACCGCGTGGCGGTCGAGGAGCTGGGCGGCCAGCGCCGCCGCCCGCTCGGTGCCGGCGGGCGGGGTGTCGCCGAGGACCTCGGCGACGAGCGACCAGCGGCCCGAGGCCGCCGGCGGGCTCGAGCGCTCGAGCGCCCGCGGGGCGCGGCGCCGGCGGCTGCGCCCGGGCGCGCGCCTGGCGCCCTGGCCGACCCTCGCGCGCAGCGGCGCGAGGCCGTCGTTGGTGACGAGCCCCGCCCAGACGAGGTCCCAGAGGGCGTCGAGCACGGCCGTGGGCTCCCCGCCGCCCGCCGCGCGGTGCAGCTCCGGCCAGAACGCCGCGCCGCGGCGCTCGAGCTCGGCGAGCAGGGCCTCGTGGGCCGGCCCGGCCTGCTCCCCGAGCGCGGCGTCGGCGTCGCGCGGCGGGGCGAGCAGCGCGGCCTGCTCGCGGAGGTAGAGCGCGACGAGCCCGTCGCCGGTCCCGAGGGTGCCGCGGCCGGTCCACACGACCTCCCCGGCGGTGGTGAGCTCGTCGAGCCAGGCGGGGGTGTAGTCGCGCACGCGGACGGCGAGCAGGTCGGGCTCGAGGACGCTCGCCGGCAGCGGCGCGCCCTGGAGCTGCTCGACGGCCTCGAAGGTGCGGTCGACCCCGCGGATCGCCGAGCCGACGCCGTGCCAGCCGGGCAGCAGCCGGGCTAGCGCGACCGGCGCGACCGGCTCGACCTCGCGGCGCAGCGCGGCGAGGGAGGCCCGGCGGATGCGCCGCAGCACCTCGGCGTCGCACCACTCCCGGCTCGTGCCGCCGGGGCGGAACTCGCCGGCGACGACCCGACCCTCGGCCTCGAGGGCGCCGAGCGCCATCTGCACCGCGTCGAGCGGCAGGCCGAGCCGCCCGGCGACGTCGGCGGCGTGGAACGGCCCGTGGGTGCGGGCGTAGCGCGCGACGAGGTCGACGAGCGGGCGCTCGACGGGCTCGAGGAAGGCGTCGGGCAGCCCGGAGACCGGTGGGGCGCCGAGCCCGTCGCGGAAGCGTGCGGCGTCCTCGGCGGCGGCCCAGCGCTGCTCGCCGGCGATGCGCAGGCGGTAGGCCCGGCGCTGCGCCTCGAGCTCGGCGAGCCAGCCCTCGGCGTCGCCGTCGGTCCGCGCGACGACCTCGTCGGCGCGCAGGTCGCCGACCTCGCGCAAGAGGTCGGCGACCTCGTCGAGGTTGCGGGCGCGCCGGCCGTCGGCGAGGCGCTGGGCGGACGCCTCGATCGCCTCGAGGGCGTCGGGGTCGACGAGCTCGCGCAGCTCCTCGGAGCCGAGCAGCTCGGCGAGGAGCTCGCGGTCGAGCGAGAGCGCCTGCGCGCGGCGCTCGGCCAGCGGCGCGTCACCGTCGTAGAGGTAGCCGGCGACGTAGTCGAAGAGCAGCGAGGAGGCGAACGGGCTCGCCGCGTCGGTCTCGACGTGGGCGACGCGCACCCGCCGCGAGGCCACCCCGCGCAGGAGCTCCTCGAGCCCGGCGACGTCGAAGACATCACCGAGGACCTCGCGGTAGGTCTCGAGCAGGATCGGGAACTGGCCGTAGGAGGCGGCCACCGCGAGGAGGTCGGCCGCACGCTGGCGCTGCTGCCACAGCGGCGTGCGGCGCATCCCGTCGCGCCCGCCGACCCGCCGGGGCAGCAGCAGCGCCCGGGCGGCGCACTCACGGAAGCGCGCGGCGAAGAGCGCGGAGTCGGCGACCTCGGCGACGACGAGGTCGCGGACCTCCTCGGGGTCGAGGAGGATCGCCTCGACGACTGCGGCGGCGTCGTCCCCGCCGGCCTCGGGCAGGCGCAGGACGATGCCGTCGTCGGCGTGGATGGCCTGCACCTCGAGGCCGAGCCGCTGGCGGACCCGCCCGGCGATCGCGAGCGCCCACG
>PWFH01000195.1 GCA_003553795.1 Egibacter sp.
CCTGCGAGGTCCTGAGCAAGGTCAGCGACGCCGACGGCACCCCCCAGGGCGACGGCGAGACCGTCGTCGACCGCATCGAGGCCGGCGGGGTCGACCTCATCCTCAACACCCCCGAGGGCGCTGGTCCGCGCAGCGACGGCTACCGCATCCGCACCGCCGCGGTCACCCACGGGGTGCCGTCGATCACGACGATGTCGGGGATCATCGCCGCGATCCAGGGCATCGAGGCGCTGCAGGCCGCGACGATCGGCGTGCGTAGCCTGCAGGACTACCATGGCGAGCCGCTGGCCCCCCTGTCGGGCGAGCCGGAGGAGGCGACGTGAGCACGGTGCCAGGCCGCGGGCAGCCCACCCCCTACACCCGGGGGCGCGAGGACGGCCCGGTGCGCTCGATCTGCGAGGTCCTCGCCTACCGCAAGATCGGCGCCTACCACCAGCTCACGATCGTCGCGCCCGACATCGCCGCCAGGGCCACGCCGGGGCAGTTCGTCTCCCTCGCCGTCGAGGGCGGCGGCACGATCCTGCGCCGGCCGTTCTCGATCACCGGCGTGAGCCAGCACGGCCCGTGGGCGGGCACGATCGACGTCGTCCTCGACGTCGTCGGCCCGGGCACCGCCTGGCTCGCCGGGCGCAGCAAGCACGACGTCGTCGACGTCGTCGGCCCGCTCGGCCGCGGCTTCCCGCTGCCGCGCCAGCCCGCGACGTGCCTGCTCGTCGGCGGCGGCTACGGCGCGGCGCCGCTGCTCTACCTCGCCGCGCAGCTCCAGCACCGCGGCCACCGCGTCGACCTCCTCTTCGGCGCGAAGACCGGCGAGCGGATCTTCAACGCCATCGAGGGCAAGCGGCAGGCCTCCTCGACGCGCTTCACCACCGAGGACGGCTCCTTCGGCACCCAGGGGCGGGTCACCGACGTCCTGCCCGACATCGCGACGAGCACCGGGGCCGAGGCGATCTACGCCTGCGGGCCGATGGGCATGCTCGCCGCGGTCGCCGCGCAGGCCCGGGAGCGCCGGCTGCCCTGCCAGGTCTCGGTCGAGGAGCTCATGGGCTGCGGAGTCGGGGTCTGCAACACCTGCGTCGTGCCCTACCGCCGCCGCGACGGGCTCGCCAACGTCCGCGCCTGCTACGAGGGGCCGGTGCTCGACGCCAAGCGCGTCGTCTGGGAGGCGATCGGCACGACGGCGATGGCCGGCGAGCCCGTCGAGCAGGGCGACGCCTCGTGAGCGCCGAGCGCCGCCCCGACCTGCGGGTCTCGCTGTCCGCCGACCCCGCCCGCCCCCTCGAGCTGCCCAACCCCATCGTCACCGCGAGCGGCTGCTTCGCCTCGGGCCGGGAGATCGACCGCTTCTTCGACATCGGCGGGCTCGGCGCGGTCGTCGTGAAGTCGCTCACCCTCGAGCCGCGCCTCGGCCTGCCGACCCCGCGGATGGTCGAGACCGACTCGGGGATGCTCAACGCCATCGGCCTGCAGAACCCCGGCGTCGACGCCTGGCTCGCCAACGACCTGCCCTGGCTCGCCGAGCGCGGGGTGCGCACGATCGTCTCCCTGGCCGGCAAGACCGTCGCGGAGTACCGCACCCTCGCCGAGCGGGTGCGCGGCCAGCCGGGCATCGCCGCGATCGAGGCGAACATCTCCTGCCCCAACGTCGAGGACCGCGGGATGGTCTTCGCAGCCCGGGAGGAGGCCACCCGCGACGCGATCAGCCAGGTCACCCGGGTCTCGGCGGTCCCGGTCTTCGCCAAGCTCACCCCCGACGTCACCGACATCGCCGCGATCGCCGCCGCCGCGGTCGAGGCCGGGGCGACCGGGGTGAGCCTCATCAACACGCTCTCGGGCATGGCCATCGACGTCGAGACCGGCCGCCCGCGCCTCGGCGGGGTCACCGGGGGGCTGTCGGGGCCGGCGATCAGGCCCGTCGCGGTGCGGGCGATCCACGAGGTCCACCGCGCGCTGCCCGACCTGCCGATCATCGGCATGGGCGGGGTGCGCTCGGTGCCCGACGTCGTCGAGCTCATCATGGCCGGCGCGAGCGCCGTCGCGGTCGGCACCGCGACGTTCGCCGACCCCTTCGCCACCCTCGAGCTCGTCGAGGGGCTGCCGGACTGGCTCGCCGAGCGCGGCTACCGCTCGGTGCGTCAGCTGCGGGGAGCGGTGCAGGCGTGAGCGCGGGGCTCATCTGCGCCCTCGACACCGCCGACCTCGGCGAGCTCACCGCGCTCGCCGCGGCGGTCGGCGGTGAGGTCGACCTCCTCAAGGTCGGCCTCGAGGCCTTCGCCGCCCACGGCCCCGCGGCGGTGGCCGCCGCCGCCGAGCACGCCCCGGTCTTCCTCGACCTCAAGCTCCACGACATCCCCACGACCGTCGCCGGCGCCGCGCGCGCTGCCGCCGCCCACGGCGCGGCGATGCTCACCGTCCACGCCAGCGGCGGGCCGGCGATGATCGCCGCCGCGGCCGAGGCCGCCCCCGAGACCACGGTCCTCGCGGTCAGCGTCCTCACGAGCCTCGACGACACGGCGCTGGCCGCGGTCGGCCAGCCCTCCGCCGCCGAGCAGGTCCCGCGCCTGGCCGCCCTCGCCGTCGGGGCCGGCGCCGGCGGCCTCGTCTGCGCCGCCGCGGAGATCGCCGCGGTCCGCGCGCGGGTCGGGCAGGCCCCCGCCGTCGTCGTGCCCGGCATCCGCCCCGCCGGGACGGCCACCGACGACCAGGCCCGCCCCGCGACGCCGGAGGCCGCCGCGGCCGCGGGCGCGAGCCACCTCGTCCTCGGCCGCGCGCTGACCCGCGCCGCCGACCCCGCCGCCGCGGCGCGCGAGATCCGCGCCAGCCTGCCACCGAGGAGCCCCACGCGATGACCGCTCCCGCCTCCCTGCCCGCCCGCGTCCACGCCGCGGCGCACCTCACCGGTGAGTTCGTCCTGCGCAGCGGGCAGGTCAGCCACGAGTACTTCGACAAGTACCGCTTCGAGGCCGACCCCGCCCTGCTCGCCGAGATCGCCGAGGGCCTCGCGGGCCTGCTCGCCGACGACGCCGAGCTCGTCGCCGGCCTCGAGCTCGGCGGCATCCCGCTCGCGACGATGCTCAGCCAGCGCACCGGGCGCCCCGCCCGCTTCGTGCGCAAGGAGGCGAAGGCCTACGGCACCGCCGAGCTCGCCGAGGGCGGCCCGGTCGCCGGGCGGCGCCTCGCCGTCGTCGAGGACGTCGTGACCTCCGGCGGGCAGGTCGTCGCCTCCTGCGAGGACCTCCGCGCCCGCGGTGCCGAGGTCGTGCAGGTGCTCTGCGTCATCGACCGCGAGGCCGGCGGGCCCGAGGCGCTCGCCGCGGCCGGCCTCACGCTCACGCCGCTGTTCCGCGCGAGCGAGCTGCGGGCGGCCGCCTCGGCCTGAGCGCACCGCGCGCCGCCACGTTGACCCCCGCGACGCGGCGTCTAAGATGCCCCCTCGTCCCATCGTCGGTCCCCTGAGGAGTTCCCATGCCGTTGCCCGAGCTCGACGACGCCGCGCGCCGCGAGGCGCTCGAGAAGGCCGCGCACGCGCGCAAGGTGCGCGCCGAGCTCAAGGAGGAGCTCAAGACCGGCGCGATCGGCCTCGAGGAGGTGCTCGCGCGCGCCGACCACGACGAGATCGTCGGCAAGACGAAGGTCTCGGCGGTCCTCGAGGCGATCCCCAAGGTCGGCAAGGTGCGGGCGCGCAAGCTCATGGAGCGACTCGACATCTCCCCCTCACGGCGCCTGCGCGGGCTCGGCGCCAACCAGCGCGAGCGCCTGCTCGCCGAGTTCGACGGCGACCACCGCTGAGCACCGGACCGGGACGCCTCGTCGTCCTCACCGGGCCCGGCGGCGTCGGCAAGGGCACCGTCGTCAAGGCGCTGCGCCGCCAGCGGCCCGACCTCGAGGTGTCGGTCTCGGCGACGACGCGCCCCCCGCGGCCGGGCGAGCGCGACGGCATCGACTACCACTTCCTCGACGACGAGGCCTTCGACCGCCTCATCGCCACCGACGCCCTCCTCGAGTGGGCCGCCTTCGGCGGGCACCGCTACGGCACCCCGCGCGCGAGCGTCGAGGCGCGCCTCGCCGAGGGGCGCACGGTCCTGCTCGAGATCGAGGTGCAGGGCGCGCGGCAGGTCCGCGAGCGCTTCCCCGACGCCGTCCTCGTCTTCCTCGCCCCGCCGAGCGAAGGGGTGCTGCGCGAGCGCCTCGAGGCCCGGGGCGCCGACGACCCCGCGCGGATCGCCGAGCGGCTCGAGCTCGGCCGCGCCGAGCTCGCCCAGGCCGACGACTTCGACCACGTCGTCGTCAACGACGACATCGAGGCGGCAGCGTCGGCGATCGGCTCTATACTCGACACCCCGGTCAGCTGACCGGCACGTCTGCCTGCCGTCGCCCCGACGGCCGCCCTCACGCGGGAAGGTGATCGTCATCGCGACCATCGACGAGCTGCTCGACAAGGTCGACAGCAAGTACACCCTCGTCCATCTCGCGGCTCGACGCGCCCGGGAGATCAACTCCTACTACCACTCGCTCGGGGAGGGCCTCGGCGCGTACACGCCGCCGCTCGTCGAGTCGAGCTCGAACAAGCCGCTGTCGATCGCCCTCGAGGAGATCGCCGAGGAGAAGATCGTCGTCCAGCAGGCCGACGAGGCCCGCCGCGTGGCCGAGGAGCTCCTGGGCGCCGTCGAGGCCGACGAGGGCGCCGAGATCGTCGAGCTCGACGCCGCCGAGGCCGACGCCGCGGAGGCGCCGGTCGCCGACGAGGCCGCCGACGTCGCCGACGAGCCCGCCGCCGGGGTCCCGATGGAGGACGAGCCCGCTGAGGCCGACGTTGCCGACGAGCCCGCCGCCGAGGCGCCGGTCGCCGACGAGCCCGCTGACGTCGCCGACGAGCCCGCTGACGTCGCCGGCGAGCCCGCCGCCGAGGCCGACGGCGACGAGACCTAGCGCCAGCCGCATGGACGAGGCCGGGGAAGCGCTCGCCGGCCGGCACGTGCTGCTCGGCGTGACCGGCGGCATCGCGGCGTACAAGGCCGCCGCGCTCGCGCGTGCCCTGCGACGCGGCGGCGCGAGCGTCCAGGCGGTGCTGACCCCGTCGGCCGAGCGCTTCGTCGGCACCGCGACCTTCGAGGGCCTGACCGGCCGGCCGGTGCCCACCGACGTCTTCACCGGCGCCCACGAGGTGCCCCACGTCGCCCTCGCGCGCGAGGCCGACGTCGCCGTCATCGCGCCGGCGACCGCCAACGTCCTCGCCAAGCTCGCCGTCGGCCTCGCCGACGACCTGCTCTCCTCGGTCGCGGCCTGCCTGACCTGCCCCCTCGTCGTGGCCCCGGCGATGCACACCGAGATGTGGCGCCATCCCGCCACCCAGGCCAACGTCGCGGCGCTGCGGGCCCGCGGGGTGCGGATCGTCGACCCCGCCGAGGGCGAGCTCGCCGGCGGCGACGTCGGGGAGGGCCGCCTCGCCGAGGAGGCCGACATCCTCGCCGAGGTCGCCGCCGCCCTCGCCGTCCCGGCGGGCCCCCTCGCCGGGCGGCGCGTCGTCGTCACCGCCGGAGGCACCCGCGAGCCCGTCGACGCGGTGCGCTACCTCGGCAACCGCTCCTCGGGCAAGATGGGCTACGCCCTGGCCGCCGAGCTGCTCGCCCGCGGCGCGGAGGTCGACCTCGTGAGCGCGCCCACCGCGCTGGCCCCACCCCCCGGCGCGCGGCTGCACGCCGTGGAGACCGCCGAGGAGATGCGCGCGGCGGTCCACGCCGCCGCCGCCGGGGCCGATGCCGTCGTCAAGGCCGCCGCGGTCGCCGACTGGCGCCCCGCCACCCCGCTGACCGGCAAGCGCAAGAAGGCCGACGGTCCACCTGCGAGCCTCGAGCTCGAGCCGACTGCCGACATCCTCGCCGAGCTCGGCGCCGCCAAGGGCGGCCGCGTCCTCGTCGGCTTCGCCGCCGAGACCGACGACGAGGAGGCCCACGGCCGTGCGAAGCTCGCCGCCAAGGGCCTCGACCTCGTCGTCGTCAACCGCGTCGACGCCCCCGACGCCGGCTTCGGCGTCGACACCAACCGGGCGGTCCTCCTCGACGCCGCCGGCGGCCGCGAGGAGGTCGGCCTCACGAGCAAGGCCCGCCTCGCCGCGATCGTCTGCGACCGCCTCGAGGGCCTGCTGCCCACCGATCCCACCACCACCGTCCCGCTGGAGCCTCGATGAGCGCCACGCTGTTCACCTCGGAGTCGGTCACCGAGGGCCACCCCGACAAGGTCGCCGACCAGATCTCCGACGCCGTGCTCGACGCCGTGCTCGCCGGCGATCCCACCCCTGAGCAGGCGCGGGTGGCCTGCGAGACCCTCGTGACGACCGGCCTCGTGCTCGTCGCCGGGGAGATCTCCACCGAGACCTACGTCGACATCAACAAGATCGTCCGCGACACCGTCACCGGCATCGGCTACGACAGCGCCGAGGCGGGCTTCGACGGCACGACCTGCGGGGTGCTCGTCGCCATCGACGAGCAGTCGCCCGACATCGCCGGCGGGGTCGACAAGTCCCTCGAGCTGCGCAAGGGCGAGGGGGAGGCCGACCTCGACGCGCTCGGCGCCGGCGACCAGGGGATGATGTTCGGCTACGCCACCGACGAGACCGACGCGGCGATGCCGCTGCCGATCCACCTCGCGCACCGCTTCGCCGAGCGCCTCGCCGCGGTGCGCCGGTCGGGGGTCATCCCCTACCTGCGCCCCGACGGCAAGACCCAGGTCACCGTCGCCTACGCCGGAGGGCGCCCGGTGGGCATCGAGCGCGTCCTCGTCTCCACCCAGCACCGCCCCGACATCGACATCGACACCCTGCTGCTGCCCGACCTCGTCGAGCACGTCATCGCCCCGCTCGTGCCCGAGGGCCTCGCCTTCGACGAGACCGACGTCCTCGTCAACCCCACCGGGCGCTTCGAGCTCGGCGGCCCGCAGGCCGACGCCGGGGTCACCGGCCGCAAGGTCATCGTCGATACCTACGGCGGGATGGCCCGCCACGGCGGCGGCGCCTTCAGCGGCAAGGACGCGACGAAGGTCGACCGCTCGGCGGCCTACGCCGCGCGCTGGGTCGCCAAGCACATCGTCGCCGCGGGGCTCGCCCGAAAGGCCGAGCTGCAGGTCGCCTACGCCATCGGCGTGTCGCACCCCGTGAGCCTGTCGATCGACACCTTCGGCACCGAGACCGTCGACCCCCAGGCCATCCTCGACGCGGTCCGCGAGGTCTTCGACCTGCGCCCCGCGGCGATCATCCGCGACCTCGGGCTGCTGCGGCCGGTCTTCCGCGAGACGGCGGTCTACGGTCACTTCGGCCGGCAGGGCGAGGCCTTCACCTGGGAGCGCACCGACCGCGCCGACGAGCTCGCCCGCCTCGCGGACCGCTGAGCGGCGCGTGGCGCGCTACGCCCGCGTCTGCGTCGACGTCCGGCCCGCCCACCTCGACCGGCCCTTCGACTACGCCCTCGAGGAGGGCGTCGAGCCGGTGGCGGGCCAGCGCGTCGTCGTGCCCTTCGCCGGCCGGCGGCGCACCGGCTGGGTGCTCGGCGTCGGCGAGGACACCGACGCCGACCCCGAGCGCGTCAAGCCGCTGCACCGCCTCGCCGGCGACGTCGCCTGGTTCGACGAGGACGACCTCGCCCTCTACCGCTGGGTCGCCCGACGCTGGGCTGGCACCCTCGCCGACGTCCTGCGCCACGCGGTGCCCCCGCGGGTGGCCGCCGTCGAGGCCGAGGCGGCGCGGTGGGGCGAGCCCGACGCGCCGAGCCGCGCCGAGCGGCCGCCGTGCCCGGCGCGCACCTGGCGGCCCTACGACGCCTCCGCGCTGCTCAAGGCCACCGCCGGGCGGGGCGAGGCCGACCCGCCGCCGGCGTTCTGGCTGCGCCCGCTGCCCGGCGACGACCCCGCCCTGCTCGCCGCCGACCTCGTCGCCCGCACCCTGGCCTCGGGGCGCCGCGCGCTCGTGCTCTCGCCCGACCCCGCCTCGCCGGTGGCCGACGCCGCGCTCGCCGTCGGCGGGGCCGACGCCGCGGACCTGCGCGCCGGCCAGCCCGAGCGGCAGCGCTACCGCGCGGCGCTGCGCTGCCGGCTCGGCCACGCCCACGTCGCCGTCGGCGAGCGCGGCGCGGCCCTCACCGGTCTGCCCGACC
Source organism: Egibacter sp. (assembly GCA_003553795.1). Taxonomy (GTDB): domain Bacteria; phylum Actinomycetota; class Nitriliruptoria; order Euzebyales; family Egibacteraceae; genus T1Sed10-49. The sequence goes on from PWFH01000195.1 coordinate 8,145, forward strand.
TCGGCCTCGTGCTCGTCGACGACGAGGCCAACCCCGCCTACAAGGAGCGCCGCAGCCCCCACCATCACGCGCGCGACGTCGCCCTCGCCCGCGCCCGCATGGTCGGGGCGACCGCGGTGCTGCTCGGCGAGCTGCCGAGCGCGGCGCTGTGGCGGCTGCTCGAGGCCGGCCACGTCACCCCCGCCCGCGCGCACCGTCCCACCGAGCGTGAGCGCGCGCCGCGCGTCGACGTCGCCGACCTCGACGACCCCCGCCCCGGGGCCCGCGCCCGGCTGACCTCCCGCGCCGCCCGGGCGCTGTCGGAGGCCGTCGCCGAGGGCCGCGCGGCGATCGTCCTCGCCGCCCGGGGAGGCCAGGGCGCGGCGCTGGCCTGCACCGGCTGCGGGACCCGTCTCGTCTGCGCCGACTGCGGCGGCTCGCTGCGCCCCGACCGCGAGGACGAGGCGGTCAGGCAGTGCCCGGCCTGCGGCTGGCGCGGCCCGGCGAGGGCGTGCGAGGCCTGTGGCGACACCCGCACCGCGCCGCTGGCCGCCGGCGCGGGACGGCTGGCCACCGAGCTCGCCCGCGCCCACCCCACCGCGGAGATCGCCCGCATGGAGGGCTTCGACGCCGACGGGCCGAAGGCGCGCCCGGCGATCGGGGTGATGACCCGCGGCAGCGTCGTGACCCGTCCGCGCTGGCTCGCCGGCGAGCGTGCCGCGGTGCTCGTCGTGCCCGACGCCGACGCGCTGCGTGCCCGCCCGGCGCTCGAGGCCGGCGAGGATGCCCTGCGGCTGTGGATGGACGCCGCGCGCGAGGCCGACCGCGTCGTCGTGCAGACCCGCGAGCCCGGCGACGCCGCGGTGCAGGCCCTCGTGCGCTGGGACCCCGACGGCTTCTGGCGGCGCGAGGCGGCGTGGCGGGCCGAGCTCGGCTTCCCGCCGGCGCGCTGGCTCGTCGCGGTGCGCCCGGCCGCCGAGCCCGCCGAGGTCGCCGCGGCGCTGCGGCAGGCGCTGCCCGCCGACGACGAGGTCCTCGGCCCCGACCTCGACGGCGCCTCGCTCGTGAAGTCGGTCGCGCTGCCGGCCACCCTCGAGGCGCTCGTCGGGCTGCGCGAGGCCTGGAGCCGCGAGGGCCGCCGCGTCGTCGTCGACGTCGACCCGACCAGCGCCGGCTGAGCGCGGCGGCGTCTACGTGCAGGCGACGAAGGCCACGGCGATGACGAGGACGACCGCGCCGACGGCGAGCCAGAGCCGCCGTCCGCCGCCGCCGGGCCCGTCGGGGGCGCCGGCGGTCGACTGCGCCGGCGGCGCGAGCGGCTGGGGCCGCTCCTCGGGCGCGGAGAGGGCGATCTCGATGCGGTCGCGACCGTCGTCGGTGAGCCACTCCCAGCACACCCACGTCGTGAGGTCGGGCTGGGCGGCGAGGCGCCGGCGCACCGCGTCGGCCTCGCGGTCGCTGACCCTGCCGACGCGGCGGGTGCCCTCGGCGTCGTAGACGGCGATGACGCCGTCCTCCTCGACGAGGCGCACCTCCCGGTCGAGGCTGAAGGCGCGCAGCCGCAGCGCCTCGCGCTCGTCGGGCCGCTCGGGGGAGACCCCGACCGTGCGCAGCTCGTCGGTGCCGGCGGCGTCGGCGTCGCTCGAGGGACGCAGCGCGGCGTGGCTGAAGCCGAGGTCGTAGCCCCGCCCGATCGAGGGCTTGCCGTCGGGGCTCATCGCCTCGGTCGTCGTGATCTTGCGCTCTGCCATGACCCACCTCCGAGGGGCTCGGCCTCATCATGCGCGAGAGTGGCCGTCGGCGCATCCACGACGTTGCCGTCGGCCGGCCAGCCCCGCAGGATGGGGGAGGTCCGCCTCGAGGGAGACCCGCGACCATGGCCCTGCTGCCGATCCGCATCTTCGGCGACCCGGTGCTGCGCACCCGCGCCGCCGAGGTCGAGACCTTCGACGAGGCCCTCGCGCGCCTCGCCGAGGACATGCTCGAGACGATGCGCTGGGCCGAGGGCGCCGGCCTCGCCGCCAACCAGGTCGGGGTCCTCAAGCGGATGTTCACCTGGGCGCACGACGAGGAGTCCGGGGCGCTCGTCAACCCCGAGGTCGTCGAGACCTCCGAGGAGACGGTCGACGACGACGAGGGATGCCTGTCCTTCCCCGGGCTCTTCTACCCGACCGAGCGGCCGCTGCGCGCCCGGGTGCGGGGCCGCGACGTCCACGGCGAGGAGCTCGACACCGTCGCCGAGGGCCTGCGCGCGCGGATCTTCCTCCACGAGCTCGACCACCTCAACGGCATCCTCTTCATCGACCACCTCGCGCGGCACGACCGCAAGGCCGCGATGAAGCGCATCCGCGCCGGCGAGCTCGAGGAGGCCGCGCGGCGACGCGACGCGATGCCGCCGCTCGACGAGGCCGCCGAGGCCTGAGCCGGCCGCCCGACCGCGCGACCCGACCGCCCGACCGCGCGACCCGACCCCGCCGGGGCCCGACCCCGCCCGGCCCGAGCCGGCCGGCGGCGCCACGAGCGCGCCGAGGGGCGGCGGCGCGCCGGGCGCTGGGCCCCGCCACCGCGCGGCGGGGCACCCGGCCTGCGCGCGACGCTCTAGGCTTGCGGGCATGAGGATCTGCTTCTTCGGCACGCCCGCCCCCGCCGTCCCGTCGCTGCGCGCGCTCGTCGACGACGAGCGCATCGAGGTCGTGCGCGTCGTCACCAACCCCGACCGGCCCGCCGGGCGCGGCTACGGGCTCACCCCGCCTCCGGTCAAGGCCGCCGCGCTCGAGGCCGGCCTCGAGGTCTGGCAGCCCGAGAAGCCCAAGACCATCGGGTCCGAGCTCGCGGCGCTCGACGTCGACGCCTGCGCGATCGTGGCCTACGGCGCGCTGCTGCCCGCCGACGTCCTCGCCGCCGGCGGACGCGGCTTCGTCAACCTCCACTTCAGCCTCCTGCCGGCATGGCGCGGTGCCGCGCCGGTGCCCCACGCGCTGCGCGCCGGCGACAGCGAGGCCGGCGTGTCGTGCTTCCTGCTCGACGAGGGCATGGACACCGGCCCGGTGCTCACCGAGCGGCGCACGCCGATCGCCCCGGGGGAGACCGCCGGGGAGCTCACCGCCCGCCTCGCCGACCTCGGGGCCCCCGCGCTCGTCGAGGCCCTGGTCGGCCTCGTCGAGGGGACGATCGAGGCGGTGCCCCAGCCCGAGGAGGGGGTGTCCTACGCCCCGAAGCTCTCCGCCGCCGACGCCGCGCTGGACTGGTCCGAGCCCGCCGAGGCGCTCGAGCGCGCGGTGCGGGCGTTCAACCCCATGCCGGGCGCGCACACGACCTTCGAGGGCGAGCGGCTCAAGGTCCACCGCGCCACGGTCGTCGACGGCGGGGGCACCCCCGGGGAGGTCGTCCGCGTCGACGTCGACGACGACGGCGCCGGTGGCCCGGTCGTGGCCTGCGGGCAGGGGGCCCTGCGCCTCGACGAGGTCCAGCCCGCCGGCAAGGCCCGCATGGCCGGCGCGGCCTTCGCCAACGGCTACCGCCCGCTCGGGCGCGTCCTCGGCGCCGACGCCTGAGCGTGGGCTCGGAGGGGCTTGCGAGCCGACGGGCGGCCTACCGCGTCCTGCGTCGGGTCCACACCGACGGGGCGTGGTCGACCCCCGCCGTCGACGCGGCGATCGGCCGGCTCGGCCCGCGCGACCGCGCCTTCGCCGCCAACCTCGCCTATGAGACGCTGCGCTGGGAGGGCACCCTCGACTGGGCGCTCGGCCACGTCCTGTCGCGCCCGAGCATCGACGAGGACGTCCGCGACGTCCTGCGCCTCGGGGCCTGGCAGCTCGCCTACGGCGCCACCCCCGCCCACGCCGCGGTCGCGACCTCGGTCGACCTCGCACGAGCCGAGGTCGGCGCGAAGGTCACCGGCTTCGTCAACGGGGTGCTGCGCGCCCTCGCCCGGCGCTGGGACGCGCTGCCCTGGCCCGACGAGGCCACGAGCGAGGGCCTCGGCCTGGCGACCGGCTACGCGCCGTGGATCGTCGCCGAGGCCCGGGCGCGCTTCGGCGGGCAGGCCAGGGATGTCCTCGAGGCCGGCAACGTCGCCCCGGGGGTGACGCTGCGCGCCCGCGGCGACGCCGAGGCGCTCGCCGCCGAGCTCACCGCCGTCGGGCTCACCCCGACCCGGGGCGCGCTCTCGCCCTCGGCGCTGCGCGTGCCCGGGGCCGATCCCGGCGCGCTCGCGGCGGTGGCCGAGGGCCGGGCGACCGTCGCCGACGAGGCCTCGATCGTCGTCGCCGAGGCCGCCGCGGCCGCGGCGGGCCCGGGCGGGCGGCTGCTCGACGCCTGTGCCGGACCGGGCGGCAAGGCCTGCCACGCCGCCGACCTCGGCGCGCGCGTCGTCGCCGCCGACCTCCACGAGCACCGCGCCCGCCGGGTCGCCGAGCTCGCCGCCACGCTCGGCCTCGACGTGCCCGTGGCCGTGGCCGACGGCACCGCCCCGCCGTGGCCGCCCGGTGGCGTCGACGCCGTCCTGCTCGACGCGCCGTGCACCGGCCTCGGGGTCGTGCGCCGCCGCCCCGAGCTGCGCTGGCGACGCACCGCCGGCGACCCCGCCGCGCTCGCGGCCACCCAGCGCGCCCTGCTCGCCGCCGCCGCGGACCTGCCGCGCGCGGGCGGGGCCCTCGTCTATGCCGCCTGCACCTGGACGGTCGCCGAGACGACCGCCGTCGTCGGCTCCTTCCTCGCCCGGCGCCCCGACTACGCCGCCGAGGAGGCCGCGGTCGCCGCCGGCACGGCGCTGCCCGACGGGCCCGGGCGGCTGCTGCGACCCGACCGCGACGGCACCGACGGGATGTACCTCGTCGTCCTGCGCCGCAGCTGAGCGGGTCCCCGCCGCGGCGGTCCCCGACACCGCCGGCGGCGGCCGGGCCCGCGCGCCGGGGCGTCCCCGGGCCCGTGGGCCGGACGGCCCTGCGCCGCCCGGGCGAGGGTCCCACACCGCCGTCGGTGGAGCGGGTGCTGCGGTAGCCTTCGGGGCGCACGCGATGCGCGCGCCTTCGGGGCAGGGTGCAAGTCCCGACCGGCGGTGGCCCGCCTACGAGCGGGGAGCCCGCGACCCGTCCCAGGACGGTGGATCCGGTGGTGTCCCGACAGGGACCAGGCCGGAGCCGACGGTGAGAGTCCGGAGGAGAGAAGGCGTGGTCGCCAGCGTGGCCGGCACGGGTCGCCCGTGCCCGTCGCCGCTGCGATCGCACCTCCCCCGAGCAGGCCGCGGAGAGGAGGTGAGCGATGAGCGACGACGAGCGCTGGATGGCCCGCGCCCTCGCGCTCGCCGAGGGCGTCGCGGCCCGCACTTGGCCCAACCCCGCCGTCGGCTGCGTGCTCGTGCGCGACGGCCTGGTCGTGGGGGAGGGGGCGACCGCCCCGCCACCCGGCCCGCACGCCGAGGCCGCGGCCCTCGCCGCGGCCGGTGACGCCGCCCGCGGCGCGACCGCCTACGTCACCCTCGAGCCCTGCGCGCACACCGGGCGCACCCCGCCCTGCGCCGACGCCCTCGCCGCCGCCGGGGTGGCGCGCGTCGTCGTCGCCGTCGCCGACCCCAACCCCCTCGCCGACGGTGGGGTCGAGCGCCTCGCCGCCGCCGGCGTCGCCGTCGAGGTCGGCGTCGGCGCCGAGAGCGCCCTCGAGGGCCTCGCCGGCTTCCTCGAGCGCGTCGCCGCCGGGCGCCCCGCGGTCGTCGTCAAGCTCGCGCTGAGCCTCGACGGCCGCCTCGCCGCCTCCGACGGGACCTCGCAGTGGCTCACCGGGCCCGCGGCGCGCGCTGCGGCGCACCGTCTGCGCGCCGCGGTCGATGGCGTCGTCGTCGGCTCGGGCACCGTCCTCGCCGACGACCCCGCGCTGACGGTCCGCCTCGGTCCCGACGGCGAGCCGGCCACGGCGCCGAGCGCCGGCGCCCGCCAACCGCTGCGCATCGTCCTCGACCGCCGCGCGCGCACCCGTCCCGGGGCCAAGGTCTACGACGACGCCGCGGCGAGCCTCGTCGTCGTCGACGCCGCCGCCGAGGCCGGCCACCTCGACGAGGCCGGGCTCGACGTCGCCCGCGTCGACGGGCGCGCCGCCGACGGCGGCCTCGCCGAGGCGCTCGCCGCCGCGGGGGCGCGGGGCTGTCGGAGCCTGCTCGTCGAGGGCGGCGCGGCGGTGGCCGGCGCCGTCGTGGCCGCGGGGCTCGCCGACCGGCTCGTCGTCCACGTCGCGCCGGTGCTGCTCGGCGAGGCCGGCCGCCCGGCGGTCACCGGTCTCGGCGTGCCGACCCTCGCCGCGGCCCCGCGCTGGGACCTCGTCGACGTCGAGCGCGTCGACGGCGACGCGGTGCTCACCTGCGCGCCGCGCGCCGGGGCGCCGGAGGGCCCGCACGACCACGACCACGACCACGACCACGCCCTCGCGCCGCACGGCGCCGGGCCGACCTAGGAGGACCGCAGTGTTCAGCGGCATCGTCACCGAGCTCGGCCGCGTCGCGGCCGTCGAGATGGGCGAGGGCCACGGCCGGCTCGCCGTCACCTGCCACGACGTCGTCGCCGACGCCGTCGTCGGCGACTCCGTCAGCGTCAACGGCGTCTGCCTCACGATCACCGAGCTGCGCCCCGACGGCGGCTTCGTCGCCGACGTCATGGGCGAGACGCTCTCGCGCACCGGCCTCGGCGCCCTCGAGCCCGGCGACCCCGTCGACCTCGAGCCGGCGCTGCCCGCCGACGGCCGCCTCGGCGGGCACCTCGTGCAGGGCCACGTCGACGGCGTCGCGGAGGTCACCGACGTCACCGAGCACGAGGAATGGACGACGATGACGTTCACCCTGCCCCCCGACCTCGAGCCCTACGTCGTCGAGAAGGGCTCGATCGCCGTCGACGGCGTCTCGCTGACCGTCGCCGGGGTCGGCGAGGGCTCCTTCTCCGTCGGCCTCATCCCGCACACCCTCGAGGTCACCGTGCTCGGCTCGCGCGAGCCCGGCGACCCCGTCAACCTCGAGGTCGACATCATCGCGAAGTACGTCGAGCGCATGCTGCGCGGCGGCGTGCCGACCCCCTACGCCCCCGCGCCCCAGGCCGCGGCGGGCAGCGAGGAGCGCTAGCGCATGTTCGCCCCGATCGCTGACGCCGTCGCCGAGATCGCCCGCGGCGGCATGGCCGTCGTCGTCGACGACGCCGACCGGGAGAACGAGGGCGACCTCGTCATGGCCGCCGACGCGGTGACGCCCGAGGCGATGGCGTTCTTCGTGCGCCACACCTCCGGGCTCGTCTGTGCGCCCCTCGAGCCCAGCCGCGCCGACGCCCTCGACCTGCCGCTCATGGTCGAGGCGCCGTCCGACCCGCAGGGCGCGGCCTTCACCGTCTCCGTCGACGCGCGCGCCGGTGTGGCGACGGGCATCAGCGCCGCCGACCGCGCCACGACGCTGCGCCGGCTCGTCGACCCCGACGCGAGGGCGTCGGACTTCATCCGGCCCGGGCACATCTTCCCGCTGCGCTACCAGCCCGGCGGGGTGCTCAACCGGGCGGGGCACACCGAGGCCGCCGTCGACCTCGCCCGGCTCGCGGGACGCACCCCGGCGGGGGCGATCTGCGAGCTCGTCAACGACGACGGCTCGGTGCAGCGCCTGCCCGAGCTCGAGGCCTTCGCCGCCCGTCACGGGCTGCCGATCGTCTCGATCGCCGACCTCATCGCCTACCGCCGCCGCCACGAGCGCCTCGTGCGGCGCATCGCCGAGGCGACGATCCCCACGGCCTTCGGCACGTTCACCGCCTACGCCTACGAGTCGGAGTTCGACGACGCCCAGCACCTCGCGCTCGTGCGCGGCAACCCCGAGGGCAAGGAGGACGTCCTCGTGCGGATGCACTCCGAGTGCCTCACCGGCGACGTCTTCGGCTCGCTGCGCTGCGACTGCGGCACCCAGCTGCACGACGCGCTGCGCCAGATCGCCGAGGCCGGCGAGGGCGTCGTCGTCTACGTCCGGGGCCACGAGGGCCGCGGCATCGGCATCGCCCACAAGCTCCAGGCCTACAAGCTGCAGGAGAACGGCCGCGACACCGTCGAGGCGAACATCGAGCTCGGCTTCCCCGCCGACATCCGCGACTACGGCACCGGCGCGCAGATCCTCGTCGACCTCGGCCTGTCGACGCTGCGGTTGCTGAGCAACAACCCCGAGAAGCGCGCGGGGCTCGAGGGCTACGGGCTGCGCATCGTCGAGCGCGTGCCGATCGAGACGACCCCGACGGTGGAGAACCTGCGCTACCTCACGACGAAGCGGGACAAGATGGGACACGAGCTGCTGCGCCTCGCCGACGTCGTCGCCGAGGTCGCCGAGGACATCGACGAGATCGAGGAGGAGACGACGTGAGGACCTACGAGGCCACGCTCGACGCGACGGGGCTGCGCTTCGGCCTCGTCGCGGCACGCTTCAACGACACCGTTGTGCGCCGGCTCGTCGACGGCGCGGTCGACTGCCTCGTGCGCCACGGTGGCGACGCCGACGCCATCGAGCTCGCCTGGGTGCCGGGCTCCTGGGAGCTGCCCGTCGTCGCCCAGGCGATGGCGCGCAGCGGGCGCTTCGACGCCCTCGTCGCGCTCGGCACCGTCGTGCGGGGCGAGACCGCGCACTTCGACTACGTCGCCGACCAGGCCGCGCAGGTCGGGCGGATCGCCCTCGAGACCGGCGTGCCGATCGCCAACGCCGTGCTCACGACCGAGACCTACGAGCAGGCGGTCGACCGCGCCGGCGGCAAGGCCGGCAACAAGGGCTTCGAGGCCGCGCAGTCGGCGATCGAGACCGCCCGGCTGCTCACCCTCGTCGACGGTCGCTGAGCCCGGCGGCCGTCGGCGCGCTCACGCCGGCAGCCGCGCCGCGATGATCGTGCTCGCGAGGCCGTCGGCGACCTCGTGGGTGGCGGTGAGCCGGACGTCGACGAAGCCCTCGGCGGCGAGGCCCTCGCGCAGCTCCCGCTGCGACAGCGCCCCGGCGAGGCAGCCGGCGTGACTGCCGCGCTCGGCGCGCTCGGCGGCGCTGAGCCGGTCCTCGGCGACGACGTCGGTGAGGCCGACCCGCCCGCCCGGCCGCAGGACGCGCCGCATCTCGGCGAGCGCTGCGGCCTTGTCGACCGAGAGGTTGACCACGCAGTTGGAGATGACGACGTCGACGCTGTCGTCGGGCAGGGGCAGCGCCTCGATGCGCCCGGCGAGGAAGGAGGCGTTCGACACCCCGGCCTCGGCGGCGTTGCCCCGCGCGAGGTCGAGCATCTCCTCGGTCATGTCGACGCCGTAGGCCCAACCGCTCGGGCCCACCCGCTGCGCGGAGAGCAGCACGTCGATCCCGCCGCCGGAGCCGAGGTCGAGCACGACCTCGCCGGGGCGCAGGTCGGCCACCGCGGTGGGCGTGCCACAGCCCAGGCTCGCGCCCGTCGCGGCCCGCGGCAGCGCCGCGAGCTCGTCGGGGTCGTAGAGCCCCGGGCCGAAGCCGGCGGCCTGGGTGTCGTCGCAGGCGGTTGGTCCGCAGCAGGAGGCGGTGCCGTGCACGGCGTCGCGGGCCGCGCTGGCGTAGCGGTCGCGGACCTCCTCGACGAGTCCCTCGGGGGTGGTTGGCTCAGCCATGGCGCGGTCCTCCGACCCCAGCGGCGCAGGCGAGGGCCTCGCGGCGCCGCGACGGCGTGGTGTCGCTCACCGTAGGCCTCCGGGACGTCGCCGGCAACGGGACCGACGGCGTGAGGCGGGCCGCGCGTGGCCTGGGGACCGGCGTGCGCGCGGCCGCCCCGGCTGGGGCACACTGCCGGTCGTGGAGGTCGCCCTGCCCTTGCTCGCCGGCGTCCTCGGGCTGCTCCTCGGGTCGTTCGGCAACGTCGTCGTCCACCGGGTGCCCGAGGGCGCCTCGGTCGTGCGCCCGCGCAGCGCCTGCCCCGGCTGCGGGGCGGAGATCGCCGCGCGCGACAACGTCCCCGTCGTCTCCTGGCTCCTGCTGCGCGGGCGCTGCCGTGCCTGCGGCGAGCCGATCAGCGTGCGCTACCCGCTGTTCGAGCTCACCTGCGGCCTCCTCTTCGCCGCGGTCGCCTGGCGGGTCGGGGCGAGCTGGCTGCTGCCGGGCCTGCTCCTGCTCGCCTGGCTGCTCCTCGTCCTCGCGGTCATCGACGCCCGCACCCGGCGCATCCCCAATGCGCTGACCTACCCGCTCGCGCCGGTGCTCGCCGCCCTGCTCGTCGTCGGCGCGCTGCTCGACGGCGACCCGGCCGCGGCGCTGCGCATCCCGCTCGCCGGCCTCGCCGGCTTCGCGGTCCTGCTCGCGATCGCGCTGGCGAGCCCCAGGGGCATGGGCATGGGCGACGTCAAGCTCGCCGGGGTCATCGGCCTCGGCCTCGGTGCGCTGGGCTGGGGCGAGGTCGTCGTCGGGCTCTTCGGCGGCTTCCTCCTCGGCGGGACCGCGGCGATCGCCCTGCTCGCTACCGGGGCGCGCTCGCGCCGTGACGCGATCCCCTTCGGGCCCTACCTCGCCCTCGGCGCGATCGCGGCGCTGCTCGCGGGCCGGCCGATCGTCGAGGCCTACCTCGCCACGAGCGGACTCGGGTGAGCGGGCGCGCCGCGAGCGCGGTCCGGCGATCCGATCACGGCAGGGTCGGCACGAGCCCGCCGTCGACGAGCAGGCTCTGGCCGGTGAGGTAGCCGGCGGCCTCCGAGGCGAGGAAGGCCACCGCGGCGCCGAGCTCGGCGGGCTCGCCGTAGCGGCCCATCGGGATCGACGCCTCGGCCTCGGCGCGGACCTCCTCGACGGACCGTCCGGTGCGCTCGGCGCGCCCGGCGTCGAGGCTGCGGACCCGGTCGGTGTCGATGCGTCCAGGCGAGACGAGGTTCGCGGTGATGCCGTCGGGGCCGAGCTCGACGGCGAGGGACTTCACGACCCCGGCGAGCGCGGGGCGGTAGGCGTTGGAGAGCACGAGGCCCGGCAGGGGCTGGCGCACGCTCGAGGAGCCGATGACGACGAGCCGGCCGAAGCCGCTTGCGCGCATCCGCGGGACCGCGAGGCGCAGGGAGCGCACCGCGCTCATGAGCGTGAGCTCGAAGCCGCGCTGCCAGGCGGCGTCGTCGAGGTCGGCGAAGGTCCCCGGCGGTGGGCCGCCCGCGTTGGACACGAGGACGTCGAGGCGGCCGAAGCGCTCGTCGACGAGGCCGAAGAGGCCCTCGAGGGCGGTGGCGTCGGCGACGTCGACGGGGGTGGCAGCGACCTCGACGCCGTGGGCGCGCAGCCGTCCGGCGGCGGCCTCGAGGCGCTCGGGGTCGCGGGCGCAGACGACGAGGTCGTGGCCCGCGGCGGCGAGCGCGTCGGCGCTCGCGAAGCCGAGGCCCTGGCTCGCGGCGGTGACGAGCGCGACGCGTCGGGGCTGGGGCTCGCTGGCGGTCATCCTGGGGGCTCCTCGTCGCGGTCGGACGTCGTGGGGCCGGGTGTGGCGCACCCCGGGGAGGGTGCCGACGATCATCCGAAAAAACAACGTTTCTCTTGACGGCACGATAGCGCGCTTCTTACCCTCCTCACCACAGTCCCGCCGAGGTGGCCACGCTCCGGGAAGTGCAGGCCGGTCCCGTCGCCACCCGCGAGCCAAAGGTGATCGTCGATGCGCCAGCGTCTCCTCGTCCTGTTGTCCCTGCTGAGTGCCCTCGCCCTGCTCCTCGCCGCGTGCGACGCCGACATCGCCGACGAGGAGGTCGACGTCGACGACGTCGAGGACGAGCCCGATGAGCCCGATGACGACGACGAGCCCGAGCCCGACATCGACGAGGGCGACGCCGAGGCCGACCCCGACGCGGAGTCGATCGCGTGGGCGACCTCCGACGTCGGCTCGGCGGGCCACGCCGCGCTCGTCAACCTCTCGGCGCTGCTGAACCGCGAGTGGGAGGGCTTCCAGACCGACGTCCTGCCGACCGGCGGGGCGGTGCAGAGCGTCGTCGGCTACGCCGAGGGCGACTTCGACGCCTACTACGGCGCGAACGTCGCTTTCGCCGAGATCGCCGAGGACCGCGATCGCTACGAGGGCTTCGCCGAGGACGCCGAGCGCATGCCGGTGCAGTCCTTCTGGGCGTACCCGATGGAGACGGGCCTGGCGATCCACGCCGACAACGCCGACGAGTTCACGAGCTGGCGCGACCTCGGCGGTGAGCCCGTCTTCACCGCGCCGGCGCCGTGGGACGTGCGCGCCAACCTCGAGGCGGCGATGGACGCCATCGACGTCGGCCACGAGTACGTCGAGGTCGACACCGGGGTGGCCGGCAGCTCTCTCGACACCGGCGACATCTCCGCGATGGTCGCCTACACCTCCTCGGAGATCGCCCCCGCGCCGTGGGTCGTCGAGGCCGAGCTGCAGACCGACCTGCGCATCCTCAACCCCACCGACGAGGAGGTCGCCGACATGGAGGCCGCCGGCTTCGAGGTCGTGTCGGTCTCGACCGAAGGCTTCGAGGGCGACGTCGGCACCGATGAGATGCTCCTCGTGCCGTTCTTCTACGGCTTCCACGTCGGCATGGAGGTCAGCGAGGAGGACGTCTACGCGATGCTCGACGTCATCGACGAGCACGCCGAAGAGCTCGCGGCGGCCGACGATGCCTTCAGCGTCCTCGCCGAGGGTCCCGCCGAGCTCCAGCGGCGCGGCGTGGCCTCCGCGGCCGACTACGTCGAGATCCACCCCGGCCTCGCGAGCTGGATGCAGGACCAGGGGGTCTGGGACGACGCGTGGGACGACCGCATCGCCCAGTGAGCCGGTGACTGGGAGGGAGGGGGTGGTGTCGCGCCGGCCCCCTCCCTCTCCGCCGCGGCGCGAGGTGAGCCATGGCCACACAGAGCCCTGAGGCAAGGGCCGTCGGCGACGACGGCGGCGACGCGCCGCGACCGACGCCGCCGTGGCTCGAGCGCGCTGCGACCGTGGGCTTCTACGTCGTCGGCGTCTTCTTCACCATCGTGCTCCTGCGCTACTACGCCACCGGCGCCGGTGGGCCGACGATGCTCGCGGTGGCGATGGTCCCCGTGGCCTACATCGTCGCCACCCTCGACGACATCCGCCTCGGCAAGCTCTACCCGCGCCTGCCCCCGATGGTCTCCGCCGGCATCGGCGTGGCGCTCATCGCCGTGGCCGTCGTGGCCGGGCTCTACCTCTTCACGAACTTCGAGGCGATCCGCATGCTGCGGATGGGCCGCTGGACGACCGCCGACCTCGCCGGAGGGGCGGCGCTGACCCTCCTGCTGCTCGAGTACGCCCGGCGCAAGTACCTGCCGCTGTTCATCCTCAACGTCGTCCTCGCCCTCTACGTCGTCTACGGCTACGCGGTACCCGGCATGTTCGGGCACTCGGGGATGTCGTGGTCGCGCGTCGTGACGTCGATGAGCCTCGAGACGAGCACGGGGATCTTCGAGCAGCTGCCCCAGCTCGCGCTCACGCTCATCGGCTCGTTCATCCTCGTGCTCGCGACGCTGCGCGGCTTCGGCGCGATCGACTCGATCATCCGCGGGGCGCAGCGCCTCGCGGTGCGCTCGCCTCACCTGCTGCCGCAGGCCGCGGTCATCGGCTCCTTCGGCGTCGCCGCGGTCAGCGGCAGCGGCGCGGCCAACGCCGCGACGACCGGCTCGGTGACGATCCCCGCGCTCATCAAGTCCGGCATCCCGAAGATCCGCGCCGCGGCGATCGAGACCGCGACCTCGCTCGGCGGGCAGCTCATGCCCCCGCTCATGGGCATCGCGGCGTTCCTCATGGCCGACTACATGGGCGTGAGCTACTTCGACGTCGTCGCGCGCGGCTTCGCCCCGGCGATCATCTACTTCCTCGGCGTGAGCTTCGCGGTCTACCTCCTCGCCGCGCGCTTCAACGCCAAGGGCGCGGTGCCCGACGTCTCGCCGCTGACCTTCTTCGACAAGGCCAACCTCCTCGCCTACGCGGTGGCGATCCTCGGGCTCATCTACCTCATGGGCTGGGTGCGGGCCCCCGCGATGCAGGCCGCCCAGCAGGTCTTCTTCGTCCTCATGGTCGCGCTGACCGCGCTCTTCCTCGCGCGGTCGTTGCCCAGCGCGGAGTACCGCAAGCCGCGCTACCTCATCGAGCCCTACCAGGGCTTCGTCGAGACCTTCTCGCGCATGACCTCCGAGCTCACGCTGCTGCTGTCGATCCTCGGCCTCGTCACCGCGTCGTTCACGATCACCGGGGTGCCGACCGCCGTCGGCCAGCTCATGGTCCAGGTCGCGAGCATCAACGTCGTGCTCGTCATCCTCGTGGCGTTCCTCTTCGGCTACGTCGTCGGCATGGGCCTGCCGCCCGCGCCGACGTACATCATCGTCGCCGTCGTCATCGCCCCGTTCATGATCCAGATGGGCCTCGACCCCTGGCAGGTCCACTTCTACGCCTTCCTCATCGCCGCCTTCGGCGAGCTGTCGCCGCCGACGTCGCTCACCGCGGCGGTGACCTCGCGCATCGCCGACGCCTCGTTCATGCGCACGATGGTCCGCGCGCTCGAGATGGCGCTGCCGCTCCTGCTGCTCATGGTCGCGCTCTTCACCTGGCCGGGGATCGTCATCGAGCCGGGGCTGCCCCAGGTCGTGCCCTTCGCCTTCGTCCTCGTGGCGATCATCGGCATCATCGCGAGCCTGCAGTCGGTCTTCTCCACCAGTCCCTTGACCCGGCGCGCGCTCAAGGGCGTGCTCGCGGCCAGTGCCGTGGGCCTGCTGCTGCGGCCGATCCTGCCGGTCGCGCTCGCGCTCGCCGTCGTCGTCGTCGCCCTCGTCGCGCTGGGCTTCCTGCGCACGCGGGACCAGGCCGCGCGCGAGCTCGCCACGCACCTCGCCGACCAGGAGGGCGGGGACGAGGGGGCCGAGGAGCAGGCCGACGAGGAGGCCGACGAGCGCCCGACGTGACCTGGCGGTGACGCCGCGCGCCGCCTGGCTACGATGGTCGCCGACCCCGAGCGAAGCGAGCGCACCCATGAGTGATCCGAGCCAGCAGGGCCAGCCGAGCCAGGAGGAGATGCAGGCCTACATCGAGCAGTTGCGCGCCGCCGACCCCAGCGAGATCATCGCCCAGGCCTTCACGATGCTCGGCACCGGCGCGGAGCTCAAGCTCGGGCGGCCTGACGCCCGCGTGCTCATCGACGCCGTCGCCGCGCTCGTCGACACCGTCGGCGACCGGGTCAGCGACGAGCTGCGCAGTGGCATGGAGAGCGGCCTCGCCCAGCTCCAGCAGGCCCAGGTCCAGGCCGAGCAGCAGGCCGGTGAGGCCGCCAGCGACGCCGCGCCCTCCGAGCCCGCTGCCGAGGCTCCGCCGGCCTCGCCGCCGCCCTCGCAGAGCCCCGGCCAGGGTGGCAAGTCCAGCGACCGCCTCTGGGTGCCCGGCCGCGACTGAGCGCCGCCACGGCAGGCCGCGACGCCTCCGGGCCCGGGCGCGGGCCCCCGGCGACCGTGCCGACGATGGCCCGCCGCGCGGGCCTCGCAGCGAGGCGGTACACTGCGCCGCTGCGGGCCCCGGGCCCGCCCACAACCGCATGAGCAAGCGAGGGGGTCAGCCCCTCCACCCTGCGGGGTCGGTGACGACGCCCAGCACGGGTCACGGGACGCCGCGCGCCGCGCGCGTCGTCGCGTCGTGACCCGGCCGCTGCCACGCGCAGCGGCCGTCGTCGTCGCGCCCGCGACGAGCGAAGGACCAGCGACATGCCGAAGCAGAAGACCCACTCGGGCGCGAAGAAGCGCTTCAAGGTCACGAGGAACGGCAAGGTCGTCCACCGCCGCCAGAACAAGAAGCACCTCCTCGAGCACAAGCCGTCGAAGCGCAAGCGCCGGCTGTCGAAGCCCGGCGTGCTCGAGGGCGGCGACCGCCGCCAGGTCAACGACCTCCTTGGCCGCCGCTAGCGGCCCCGCTGGCGACGAGCGAAAGGACCTCTCATGGCACGCGTCAAGCGCGGCGTCCACGCCCGCAAGCACCGGCGGGCGATCCTCGCCCGCGCGAAGGGCTTCCGCGGTGCGCGCAGTCGCCGCTACCGCATCGCCAACGAGGCGGTGCTCCACGCGGAGCGCTACGCCTACCGTGACCGCCGCGCCCGCAAGCGCGACTTCCGGCGCCTGTGGATCACCCGCATCAACGCCGCTGCCCGCCAGGACGGGCTGTCCTACAGCCGCTTCATCCACGGCCTCAAGCGCGCGGAGATCGACGTCGACCGCAAGATCCTCGCCGACCTCGCGGTGCGCGACCCCGAGGCGTTCCGCGAGCTCGTGGGCGCGGCCAAGCGCGCCCTCGACGCCTAGGCGCGCCCGGCGCGTGTGGGGGCCGTGAGGCGATGCCCGCCAGCACCGCGCCGCGCCGCGCCACGGCGCTGGCGCGGCGGCCCGCGATGATCGTCGAGAGCCCCGCCAACGAGCGGGTGCGTGCGGCGCGCAAGCTCGCGCGCCGCCGCGAGCGCGCCCGCCGCGGGGTCTTCCTCGTCGAGGGTCCCGAGGTCCTCACCGAGGCCCTCGACCACCTCGTCGAGGTCTTCGTCGCCGTCGACGCCCCGCCGGCGGCCCGCGCCGTCGCCGAGGCCGCCGAGGCCCGGGGCGCACGCCGCACCGAGGTCGCTGCGGCGGTCCTCGACGCCCTCGCGACGACGGTGACCCCGCAGGGGGTCGTCGGCGTCGCCGCGCTCGACGAGCCGCCGGGCGACGAGGCCCTCGCCACCGCCTCGCTGGCCGTGCTCTGCTGCGGGGTCGCCGACCCCGGCAACGCCGGGGCGCTCATCCGCAGCGCCGACGCCGCCGGGGCCGACGTCGTCCTGCTGTCGGCCGGCAGCGTCGACGCGCGCAACCCCAAGGCCGTGCGCGCCTCGGCCGGCTCGCTGTTCCACCTGCCCGTCGTCGAGGGCGTCGACCCACGGGAGACGCTCGCGGCGGCCCGTGCGCGGGGCCTGGCGACCCTCGGCCTCGACGCCGGCGGCACCCTCGCCCACAGCGAGGCCGACCTCGCCGCGCCGAGCCTGCTCGTCCTCGGCGCGGAGGCCCACGGGCTGCCGTCGGAGGTCGCCGCCGGCTGCGACGCGCTCGTGCGTGTGCCGATGCCCGGCGCCGCCCGCCCGGGCTGGCGGGGCCGCGCGGAGTCGCTCAACCTCGCCGCGACCGCGGCGGTGGTCCTGCTCGAGGCCGCCCGCCAGCGGGGGGCACGATGAGGCGCCACGCCCGGGGGCAGGTCGCCGGCGCCGGGCTCGGCGCCGGCGCGGACGAGCCGACGGCCGAGGCCTTCGAGCTCCTGCCCGACCCCGTCGTCGTCGTCGACGGCGACGGTCGCGTCGCCCACGCCACGGCGCTGGCCCAGCGCCTCCTCGGTGCCGATCCCGTCGGCCGCCCCGCCGCCGAGGCCGTGGCGCTGACGACCGAGAACGGCGCGGACTGGTGGTCGGCGCTGCCCTCGGAGGCCGTCGCGCCCACCGTCGCCGCGCGCGTGCCCGAGGCGGCCCTCACGCTGGCCACCACCGCCGGGCCCCGGGCGGTGATGGTCACCGCGGCGCGCCACGAGCTCGCCGGCGGGGTCTGGCTCGTCGTCGTCCTGCGCCGCGCCGAGCGCCGCCAGCGCCTCGACGCCGCGCGCTCGGAGCTCGTCGCGACGGTGAGCCACGAGCTCCGCAGCCCGCTGACCTCGGTGAAGGGCTTCAGCAAGACCTTGCTCACGAAGTGGGAGCGCTTCAGCGACGAGCAGAAGCGCCACATGATCACCGTGATCAACGCCGACGCCGACCGCGTCACGAGGCTGCTCGGCGAGCTCCTCGACGTGAGCCGGATCGACGCCGGGCGGCTGCAGCTGCGGCGCGCGCCGATCGACCTCGAGGCGGTCGTCGAGCGCGTCGCCGGCCGGGCCGCGCCCGGGCTCGAGGACCGCGGGCTCGTCGTCGACCTCGACTGCGACCTGCCGCGGGTCGACGCCGACGAGGACAAGGTCGAGCAGGTCCTCACCAACCTCGTCGACAACGCCGTGCGCTACGGCGCAGGGCAGGTCAACGTGCGCGGGCGCGCCGGTGGCGGGGTCGTGCGGCTCTCCGTCGTCGACGAGGGCGGGCGGCTCAGTCCCGCCTCGCTGGGCCAGCTCTTCGAGAAGTTCTATCGTCAGCGGGGTGAGCGACGGGCCGGCACCGGTCTTGGCCTCTACATCTCCCGCGGGATCGTCGAGGCCCACGGTGGCCGCATCTGGGCCGAGAGCGACCCGGGCCGGCGGACCCGCTTCCACGTGGAGCTGCCGGTGCGCGCCCCCGACGGCCCCGCGCCGAGCCCCGGTGCGGGACCCGACCGAGCGACGAGCGAGAGGCGAGACGGAACACGATGAGCGCAGAGGAGATCGACCGCATCCGGGACGAGGCGCTCGCGGCGCTGCGCGCCGCCGCCACGCTCGAGGAGCTCGACGAGGCCCGCACCCGCCGGCTCGGCAAGCGCTCGGCGCTCGCCGAGCTCCAGCGCACCCTCGGCGGCCTCGAGCCCGACGCGCGCCGGGAGCTCGGCGCGGCGATCAACGCCGTGCGCGGCGAGCTCGCCGAGGCCGAGGCCGCGCGGCGCCGCGAGCTCGAGGAGGAGCGCGACCGCGTCGTCCTCGCCGCCGAGGCCGTCGACGTCACCCTGCCACCGCGCCGGCCTGCCACCGGTCACCTCCACCCGGTCGCCGAGACGATGGAGGCGATGCTCGACGTCCTCACCGGCCTCGGCTACGCCGTCGTCGAGGGGCCCGAGGTCGAGACCGACTGGCACAACTTCGACGCGCTCAACACCCCGCCGGACCATCCGGCGCGCAGCCTCAACGACACGATCTACGTGCACCGCCTCGACGGCGTCGAGGCCGTCGCCGACGACGGCTCGACCGGCGTGCTCCTGCGCACCCAGACCTCGCCGATGCAGATCCGCGCGATGCTCGCGAGCGAGCCGCCGCTCTACGTCGCGGTGCCCGGGCGCGTGTACCGCAGTGACACCCCGGACGCGACGCACCTGCCGATGTTCCACCAGATCGAGGGGCTCGCGGTCGACACCGACCTGTCCTTCGCCGACCTCAAGGGCTCCCTCGAGGTCGCCGCGCGGGCGCTGCTCGGCGACGACGTCGCCCTGCGCTTCCGCCCGCACTTCTTCCCCTTCACCGAGCCCTCCTGCGAGCTCGACGCGTGGTACGGGGGGCGCTGGATCGAGCTGCTCGGCGCGGGCATGGTCCACCCCAACGTCCTCGCCGCCGGGGGCTACGACCCCGAGGAGGTCCAGGGCTTCGCCTGGGGCATGGGCGTCGACCGCATGGCGATGCTGCGCCACGACATCGCCGACCTGCGCCTCTTCGTCGAGAACGACCTCCGCTTCCTCTCGAGCCTCTAGGAGTCCCGCCGTGCGCGTCCCGCTGTCCTGGCTCCGCGACTTCGTCGACGTCGACCTGCCCGCCGAGGAGCTCGCCGAGCTCCTCACGATGGGCGGCATCGAGGTCGAGGCGATCGAGCGCCCCACCGGCGGGGCGCGCGGCGTGCGCGTCGCCGAGGTCCTGTCCATGGCACCCGTCGAGGGCAGCCGCAAGCTGCACCGCGCCGAGGTC
Source organism: Egibacter sp. (assembly GCA_003553795.1). GTDB lineage: Bacteria > Actinomycetota > Nitriliruptoria > Euzebyales > Egibacteraceae > T1Sed10-49. The sequence continues at coordinate 27,674 of PWFH01000195.1, forward strand.
AGCGACGGCGAGGAGACCCTCGAGGTCGTCGCCGGCGCGGCGAACTTCGGTCCCGGCGACCGCGTGGCCTGGGCCAAGCCCGGCAGCGTGCTGCCCGGCGGCTTCGAGATCGGCCGGCGCACGATGATGGGCGTGACCTCCAACGGCATGCTCGCCAGCGCCCGCGAGCTCGGCGTCGGCGAGGACCATACCGGCATCTGGCGCCTCGAGCCCGACGCCCCGGTCGGCGCCGACGTCGTCGACTGGCTCGACCTCGACGACGCCGTGCTCGTCCTCGAGGTCACCCCCGACCGGGGCTACGGGCTGAGCCTGCACGGCCTCGCCCGCGACGTCGCGGCGCTGACCGGCGCGGCGCTGCGCCTGCCCGAGCCGGTCGCCCCGAGCGGCGACCCGGGCGTGCCGGTGACGATCGCCGACCCCGAGCGCTGCCCGCGCTTCGACGCCCGCCGCATCGAGGGCGTGACCGTCGGGCCGTCGCCGGCGTGGCTGCAGCGCCGCCTCGCCGCGGCGGGGATGCGCCCGGTCTCCAACGTCGTCGACGCGACGAACGCCGCCCTGCTCGAGACCGGCAACCCCATCCACGCCTACGACCTCGCCCTGCTCTCAGGCCCCGAGATCGTCGTGCGGCTCGCCGAGGACGGCGAGACCCTCACGACCCTCGACGGCATCGAGCGCCGCCTCGACGCCGACGACCTGCTCATCTGCGACGGCGACGGCCCCGTCGCCCTCGCCGGGGTCATGGGCGGGGAGGCCACCGAGATCAACGACGCCACGACCGAGGTGCTCCTCGAGGTCGCGAACTTCTCCGCGCGCACCGTCCTGCGCAGCGCCCGCCGCCACGGCCTGCACACCGAGGGCTCGAAGCGCTGGGAGCGACAGGTGCCGCCCGAGACCGCCCGGCTCGCGGCCACGCGCTGTGCCGAGCTCATCACCGCCACCGCCGGCGGGCAGGTCACCGGTGGGGCCGATCACTACCCCCGGCCGCCGGAGCGTCCCCGCATCCGGCTGCGCACCGCCCGGGCGCGCAGCCGGCTCGGCCTCGACCTCGACGCCGCCGCCCAGCAGGGCCTGCTCGAGCGGCTCGGCTGCGCGGTGCGCCCCGACGGCGAGGACCTCGAGGTGACCCCGCCGGACTACCGCCCCGACCTCGTCGGCGAGGTCGACCTGCAGGAGGAGCTCGTGCGGCTCCACGGCTACGAGCGGGTGCCGAGCCGGGTGCCCTCGACCGGGCAGGTCGGGGCGCGCACGCCCGAGCACGAGGCCCGCCGCGCGGTGCGCCGGGCCCTGGCCGGTGGTGGCTGGACGGAGATCATGCCGTTCCCCTTCACCGCGCTCGAGGACCTCGACGCGCTCGGGCTCGCCGCCGACGACCGTCGCCGCGAGGCCGTGGCGCTCGTCAACCCCCTCTCGAAGGAGGAGACGGTCCTGCGCACGAGCATGGTGCCGAGCCTGTTGCGCGTGCTGCGCCACAACGTCAACCGTCAGCACCACGACCTCGCGCTCTTCGAGGTCGGACGGGTCTACCTGCCGCCGACCGGTGACGAGCCCGCCGCCGACGGGGGCCCCGACGGCGTCGCGCTGCCGGCCGAGCCGCCGGTGCTCGGCCTCGCGGCCTGCGGCGCCTTCGTGCCCGCCCGCCACGACCGGCCGGCCCGCGCCGGCGACGTCTTCGACCTCCTCGGTGCCATCGACGTCGTGCGCGACGCCGTCGGGCGCCCCCCGCTCGAGGCCACGCCGACGAGCGAGGCGCCCTTCCACCCGGGGCGGGCCGCGCGGCTCGCCCTCGACGGCGTCGACCTCGGCGCGGTCGGTGAGCTCCACCCGCGGGTCGCCGAGGCCTTCGAGGTGCCCCCGCGGACCCTCGTCGGCGAGCTGCGGCTCGCGGACCTGCTCGCCGGTGGGGTGCGACCCCGCCGCGCGGTGGTGCCCTCACCGCGGCCGCCGATCCGCTTCGACGTCGCCGTCGTCGTCGACGAGGCCACCCCCGCCGGGGAGGTCGCCGAGGCGGTGCTCGCCGGCGCCGGCCCCACCGCGGTGGCCTGCGACCTCTTCGACGTCTACCGCGGCGCCTCGGTGGGGCAGGGGCGCAAGAGCCTCGCCTACCGCCTGCGGCTCGAGGACGCCGAGGCGGTCCTCGGCGAGGACGACGAGGCCGCGGCGATCGACCGCGTCGCCGAGGCCGTCGCCGAGCGCGTCGGGGGGGTGCTGCGCCGTTAGCCGCGAGGGGGTCCTCGCCGCGACGCTCGTCGTCGCCTGCCCGCTGACGGCGGCGACGGCGGTGTGGCTCGACACCGGCGCGCTGCTCGTCGTGCTCGCCGTCGGCTTCTCCCTCGCCGCCCGCGAGATCCTCCAGGCGCGCTGGGGTGCGGCGGGGCTGCGCAAGCTCGCCGCGCTCGCCGCGGCCTGCGGCATCGCCGGCGCCGCGGCCGGTGCGACGATCGACGCCACGCTCGCCGTGGCCGGTGGGCTCGGCGCACTCGGCGGGCAGGTCGTGGCCGCCGCCGGCTGGCAGCTCCTCGGCGACCGGCCGCCGGGCCAGCGCACCGCGTTCTCCGCCGTCCTCGGCGGCATGCTCTGGTGGGGGCTGCTGGGGACGATCGCCGGGCCCGAGGCGCTCTGGCAGCAGGTCCTCATCATCCTGCTGCCCGCGGCGGGGTCGGGGCTGTTCGCCTCGGGCTTCCTCGGCATCCCCGCCCTGCGCGACGTCGGCCAGCCCGGCCGCCGCGACGGCGGCGACGCCCCGCTCGGGTAGGCCCTGCGGCCTGCGGTGGCCGCCGTGGCGCGCCGGTCGGCGCGGCGGCTTGCGGAGCCCCCATCCTGGCGCGTATAGTTATGCGCTCCAGTGAATAGATCGCGAGGGAAGGCAGCGACGTGCGGGTCGGCATCGTCGGCGGGTCGGGCTACGGCGGCGCGGAGCTGCTGCGGCTGCTCGCCGAGCACCCCCTCCTCGACGTCGAGGTCGTCGCCGCCGCGGCGAGCGCGGGCAAGCGCGTCGACGAGGTCTTCCCCCACCTGCGCGGCCTGCCCGGCGCCGAGGCCGTCCTCGTCGCCAGTGAGGTCGACGCCCTCGCCGACTGCGAGCTCGTCTTCCTCGCGACGCCGCACGCGACGAGCCTCGATCTCGCCCCGCCCCTGCTCGCCGCCGGCGCGCGCGTCGTCGACCTCTCGGGGGCCTTCCGGCTGGCCCCGGAGGTCTTCAGCGCCTGGTACGGCCTCGAGCACACCGCCGCCGCCCTCGCCCCCGCGCCCTACGGCCTGCCCGAGCTCTTCCGCGACGACCTCGCCGGGGCCGCGCTCGTCGCCGGCCCGGGCTGCTACCCGACCGCGGCGCTGCTCGGCCTCGTGCCGCTGTCGGGACTCGTCGAGGCCGACGGCGTCGCCGTCGTCGGGATGTCGGGCACTTCCGGGGCGGGCAAGTCCCTGCGCGAGGACCTCCACGCGAGCCACATGTTCGGCAACGTCACCCCCTACGGCGCGCCGCGCCACCGCCACACCCCCGAGATCGAGGCGCACTGGGCCGAGGCCGCCCGCCGCGAGGGGCTCGCCGAGATCGCCGGCCTCGAGGGCCCCCAGCCGGTGACGTTCGTGCCCCACCTCGTGCCGATGGCCCGCGGCATGCTCGCGACGGTGACCGCGCCGCTGCGCGCGGGCGTCGACGCCGGCGAGGTCCGCGCGGCCTTCGACCGCCGCTACGGCCCCGAGCCGTTCGTCGCGGTGCTGCCCGAGGGCACCTGGCCGGCGACGACCCACGTCGCGGGCGGCAACGCCGCCCACCTCGGCGTCGCCGTCGACGACCGCAGCGGCACCGTGACGGTCTCCTGCGCGATCGACAACCTCCTCAAGGGCGCGTCGGGGCAGGCGGTCCAGGCCGCCAACGCCGCCCTCGGCTACGACGAGGCCCTCGGGCTGCGCAGCGCGGGGCTCTACCCGTGAGCGCGGGCACCCGCGCGCCGATCGGCGCGACGACGCCATGGCACGGCGGCCTCACCGGCACCGCCGGCCTCTGGCCCCTGCCCGGCGGGGTCTGCGCCGTCGAGGGCGTGCGCGCCGCGGGGGTGCCCGCCGGGCTCAAGCCCAGCGGCGCGCCCGACCTCGCCCTCGTCGACGCCGGCGCGGTGGCCACCGCCGCGGGCGTGCAGACGCGCAACGCCGTGCGCGCCGCGCCGGTGCGCCTCACCGAGCGCCACCTCGCCGACGGCCGCGCCCGGGCGATCCTGCTCAACGCCGGCAGCGCGAACGTCTGCACCGGGCCGGAGGGCCTCGCGCTCGCCGCGCAGTCCGCCGCCGAGGTCGCCGGGCACCTCGGCTGCGCGGCGGGCGACGTGCTCGTCGCCTCGACCGGGGTCATCGGCGAGCCGATCCCCGCCGTGCCGCTGCTGGCGGGCATCCCGAGGGTGGTCACCGCGCTGTCGCCGGCCGGCGGATCCGACGCCGCCGACGCGATCCGCACGACCGACACGACGGTCAAGGAGGCCGCCGCCAGGGTCGGCGACGGGCAGGGGTCCTGCGTCGTCGGTGGCCTCGCGAAGGGCTCGGGGATGATCGCGCCGGGCATGGCGACGATGCTCGCGGTGCTCACGACCGACGCCGTGCTCGAGCCCGCCGACGCCGGCGACCTCCTCGCCGAGGCCGTCGAGGCGACCTTCAACCGCATCAGCGTCGACGGCTGCATGTCGACGAACGACGCCGTGCTCCTCCTGGCCACCGGCACCGCCGCCGCGCCACCGTCGCGGGCCGCGCTCGCCGACGGGCTCACCGCGGTCTGCGGTGCGCTCGCCGAGGACATCGTCCGCGACGGCGAGGGCGCCCACCGCCTCGTCCGCCTCGCCGTCCGCGGCGCGCTGAGCGACGGCGAGGCCCTCGCGGTGGCCCGGGCGGTCGCCGACAGCGCGCTCGTGCGCACCGCCGTGGCCGGCGGCGACCCCAACTGGGGCCGGGTCATCGGCGCGGTCGGCGCCGCCCCGGCGGTCGTCGACCCCGAGCAGGTCACGATCGCCTTCGGCGACGTCGTCGTCTGCGCCGACGGGGTGGCCGCGGCCTTCGACCGCGCCGAGGCCGCCGCGGCGCTCGCCGGCCCCGATGTCTCCCTCGCCGTCGACCTCGGCCTCGGCGAGGGCGCGGCGACGCTGCTCACCTGCGACCTCACCCACGACTACGTGACGATCAACGCGGAGTACACGACGTGAGCGCCTCACCCGACGCCCTCGCCCCACCCGACCTCACCGACCGCACGAAGGTCGCGCAGGACAAGGCCCGCGTCCTGCGCGAGGCGCTGCCGTGGATCACCCGCTGGAGCGGACGCACCGTCGTCGTGAAGTACGGCGGCAACGTCGCCGGCGAGGGGGAGGGGCCCGACGAGGCCACCGCGGCCTTCGCCGCCGACATCGCCCTCATGCGCTCGGTGGGCGTCAACGTCGTCGTCGTCCACGGCGGCGGGCCGCAGATCTCGACGTTGAGCCGCCGCCTCGGCATCGAGGCGAGCTTCGTCGACGGCCAGCGCGTCACCGACGCCGCGACCCTCGAGGTCGTGCGCCTCGCGCTGCTCGGCCACGTCAACCCCTGGCTCGTCGGCCTCATCGCCGGCGCCGGCGCCGCGGCCTCCGGGGTCTCGGGCACCGACTCCAGCCTCGTGGCCGCCCGCCAGGCCGACCCCGCGCTCGGCTACGTCGGCGAGGTCACCGCGATCACCCCGACGCTGCTGTGCGGGCTGCTCGCCGACGGCGTCGTGCCGGTCGTGGCGACGCTCGGCCGCGGCGGGGACGGCACGGTCTACAACATCAACGCCGACCGCGTCGCCGGCGCGATCGCCACCGCCCTCGACGCCGACAAGCTCATCTACCTCACGAACGTGCCCGGCCTCTACGAGCACTTCGGCACCCACGCCTCGACGCTGCTGTCGACCGTCGGCGTGGCCCGGCTGCAGGCGATGCTCGACGACGGCGAGCTGCGCACCGGCATGGTCCCCAAGATCACGAGCGTCGTCGAGGCGCTCGCCGGCGGCGTCGCGCAGGCCCACCTCCTCGACGGGCGCATCGAGCACGCGCTGCTGCTCGAGGTCTTCACCGACGAGGGGATCGGCACGATGGTCGTCCCCGAGGACGTCCCCGATGGGACCGACGACCCGGGCGCGGGGGGTTGCCGGTGAGCCTCGCCGACCTCCGCGCGCGCGAGGACGCCGCGTTGCTGCCGACCTACGCCCGCCAGCCCGTCGCCTTCGTCGAGGGCCGCGGCGCGACGCTCTACGACGACGAGGGCGCCGCCTACCTCGACTTCCTCTGCGGGCTGTCGGTGACCTCGCTCGGCCACGCCCACCCCGCGGTCGCCGACGCCGTCGACGCGCAGATGCGCCGTCTCGTCCACGTCTCGAACCTCTTCTACACCGAGCCGCAGATCGCCCTCGCCGAGCGCCTCGGCGCGCTCGCCGGCTGGGATGACGCACGGGCCTTCTTCTGCAACTCCGGCGCCGAGGCCAACGAGGCGGCGATCAAGCTCGCACGCCGCTGGGGCAAGCAGCGCGACCCCGGCAAGGTCCGGGTCGTGTCGCTCGCCGGCGGCTTCCACGGCCGTACCCTCGCCGCGCTGCTGGCCACCGGCAGCCCCGCCAAGCACGCGCCGTTCGCCCCGCTCGGCGACTGGGTCACCCACGTGCCCCACGACGACCCCGAGGCGCTCGCCGAGGCCGTCGACGGCGACGTCTGCGCGATCTGGCTCGAGGTCGTGCAGGGCGAGGGCGGGGTGCGCCCGCTGTCGGCGGCGATGCTCGCCACCGCCCGGGAGCTCTGCGACCGCTACGACGCCCTGCTCGTCGCCGACGAGGTCCAGACCGGCATCGGCCGTCTCGGGGCCTGGTACGGCTGGCAGACCACCGACGTCGTCCCCGACGTCGTGTGCCTCGCCAAGGCCCTGGGCGGCGGCCTGCCGATCGGCGCGATCCTCGCCCACGGGCCCGCCGCCGGCGCCTTCGGCCCCGGCGACCACGCCACGACCTTCGGCGGCGGGCCGGTCATCGCCTCGGCCGCCCTCGCGGTGCTCGACACCCTCGAGGCCGAGGGGCTCGTCGCCCGCGCCGGCGAGCTCGGCGCGGCGCTGTCGGCGCGCCTCGACGCCCTCGTCGAGCGCCACGACCTCGCGGTCGGCCACCGCGGGCGGGGGCTGCTGCAGGCCCTCGTCCTCGACCGGCCCGTCGCCGCCGACGTCGCCGCCGCCGCGCTCGACGAGCGCCTCGTCGTCAACGCCGTCGCGCCCGACGCGATCCGCCTCGCCCCGCCCCTCGTCATCGACGAGGCCGACCTCGACACCATGGCCGAGCGCCTCTCGGCCGCCCTCGACCGCTGCACCGCCGACCAGGGAGCGACGCCGTGACCCGCCACTTCCTCACCGTCGACGACCTCGACGCCGCCGAGCTCCTCGCCCTGCTCGACCACGCCGACGCGCTCAAGGCCGAGCGCGCGCAGGGACGCCGCCAGCGCGACGACCTCGCCGGCCGCACCGTCGGCCTGCTCTTCGAGAAGCCCTCGACGCGCACGCGCGTGTCCTTCGAGGTCGCCGTCGCCGAGCTCGGCGCCCACCCGCTCGTGCTCTCCTCAGCCGAGCTCCAGCTCGGACGCGGCGAGACCGTCGGCGACACCGCGAGGGTGCTCTCGCGCTACCTCGACGCCCTCGGGGTGCGCACCTTCGCCCAGTCACGCCTCGAGACCCTCGCTGCCGAGGGCACGATCCCGATCGTCAACATGCTCAGCGACCTCGCCCACCCCTGTCAGGCCCTCGCCGACCTCCAGACGATCCGTGAGGCCACCGGCGGGCTCGCCGGGCGTCGGCTCACCTACCTCGGCGACGGCAACAACGTCGCCCACTCGCTGCTCGTCGCCGGCGCGCTCGTCGGCCTCGACGTCACCGTCGCCCACCCGGAGGGCCACGGCCCCGACCGCGACGTCCTCGCCCGCGCCCGCGCCCACGCCGCGACCAGCGGCGCCGAGCTCAGCGTGACGACCGACCACCTCGGCGCGGTTGCCGGCGCGGATGTCCTCTACACCGACGTCTGGGCCTCGATGGGCCAGGAGGACGAGGCCGACGCGCGTGCGGCGGCCTTCGCGCCCTACCGCCTCGACGGCGACGCGCTCGCCGCGGCCGCCGAGGACGCGATCGTCCTGCACTGCCTTCCGGCCCACCGCGGCGAGGAGATCAGCGCCGCGGCCATCGACGGGCCGCAGTCGCGGGTGTGGGACCAGGCGGAGAACCGCCTGCACGCCCAGAAGGCCCTGCTGCTCGCGCTGCTGGGGTGAGCACGGTGGCCGACGCGAGCCCGCGCGAGCGCCGCCAGCGGCTGCTCACCGACCTCGTCGCGCGCTACGAGGTCGCGAGCCAGGCCGAGCTCGTCGCGCTGCTCGCCGGCGCCGGTGTCGAGGCCACCCAGGCCACGGTCAGCCGCGACCTCGAGGAGCTCGGCATCGGCAAGCAGCGCGGCGCCGACGGCCGGCTGGCCTACGCCCTGCCCGAGCCGGGCGGGCTCGCGCAGGTCCTGCGCCAGTTCGCCATCGACATCGCCGCCTCGGGCAACCTCGCCGTCGTGCGCACCCCGCCGGGCGCGGCCGCGGCGGTGGCCAGCGCGATCGACCTCGCCGACCTCGACGGCGTCCTCGCGACGGTGCAGGGCGACGACACCCTCCTCGTCGTCGCCGACGAGGGCACGAGTGGCCACGCGGTCGCCACGGCCCTGCGCGAGCGCAAGCACGCCAACCCCGCCAGGGCCGCCGAGCCCGCCCCCGGCGGGGACCCGACGACCTGACCGACCGACCCGAACGTCCCTAGGAGCCGCGCCATGACCCGACCACGCCTCGTCCTCGCCTACTCCGGCGGCCTCGACACCTCGGTGGCGATCCGCTGGCTCGCCGAGGAGAAGGGCTACGACATCATCGCCCTCGCCATCGACGTCGGGCAGGCCCAGCCCGGGGAGATGGACCGCGTGCGCCAGCGCGGGCTCGACTGCGGGGCGGTCGAGTCCCTCGTCGTCGACGCCAAGGAGGAGTTCGCCAACGACTACGTCGGCCCGGCGATCGCCGCCAACGCCCTCTACATGGGCAAGTACCCGCTCGTGAGCGCGCTGTCGCGCCCGCTCATCACCCGCCACCTCGTCGAGTCCGCCAAGGAGCACGGTGCCGCGGCGATCGGCCACGGCTGCACCGGCAAGGGCAACGACCAGGTGCGCTTCGAGGTCGCGGCGATGACGATCGCCCCCGACCTCACCGTCGAGGCACCGATCCGCGAGTGGGGCCTGTCGCGCGACGCGGCGATCGCCTGGGCCGCCGAGCGCGACATCCCCATCCCGGTGAAGAAGGACTCGCCGTACTCGATCGACGAGAACCTCTGGGGCCGCACCGCCGAGTGCGGGATCCTCGAGGACCCGTGGGCGCAGCCTCCCGAGGACGTCTACGAGCGCTCCGCGGCCCTGGTCGACACCCCCGACGAGCCCGAGGAGCTCACGCTGCGCTTCGTCGAGGGCGTGCCCGTCGAGGTCGACGGCCAACCGCTGCCACTGGCGGCGCTCGTCGCCGAGGTCGACCGCCGCGCCGGGCGCCACGGCGTCGGCCGCATCGACATGGTCGAGGACCGCCTCGTCGGCATCAAGAGCCGCGAGATCTACGAGTGCCCCGGTGCGGTGACGATCCTCACCGCCCACCGCGACCTCGAGGACCTCTGCCTCGAGCAGGAGCTCGCCCAGGAGAAGCGGGCGCTCGAGGGCCGCTACGCCCAGCTCGTCTACAACGGCCTGTGGTTCACCCCGCTCAAGCGCGCGATCGACGCCTTCGTCGCCGAGAGCCAGCCGTTCGTCACCGGCGAGGTGCGCCTGCAGCTCTTCAAGGGCCAGGCCGCGGTCGTCGGGCGCCGCAGCACGATCGGCCTCTACGACGAGAGCCTCGCGACCTACGACGAGGGCGACGCCTTCGACCACACCCAGGCCGAGGGCTTCGTCAAGCTCTGGGGACTGCCCACGAAGGTGTGGGCGCAGCGCCAGGGCCACGTGCGCCAGTGAGCGGCGACGTCGAGGGCAGGCTCTGGGGCGGGCGCTTCGCCGAGGCGCCCGACGCCGCGGCCTGGGCGCTGGGGCGCTCGGTCGAGGTCGACCACCGCCTGTGGCGCGTCGACCTCGCCGGCTCCCGCGCCCACGCCGACGAGCTCGCCCGCCTCGGGCTGCTCGACGACGGCGACCACCGCGCGATCCTCGCGGCGATCGAGGCGATCGCCGGGGAGTTCGCCGCGGGGCGCTTCGCCTACCGCGACGACGACGAGGACCTCCACGGCGCGATCGAGCGCCGCCTCGTCGAGCTCGCCGGCGAGGCGGGCGGGCGTCTGCGTGCCGGGCGCAGCCGCAACGACCAGATCGCCAACGACCTGCGGCGCTACCTCGCCGACGAGGCGCTGCCCGAGCTCGTCGCCGGCGTGCGGTCGGTGCAGGCGGCGCTGGCCGACCGGGCCGAGGCCGTCCTCGACTGGATCGCGCCGGGCTACACCCACCTCCAGCGGGCCCAGCCGGTGACCCTCGGCCACCAGCTCCTGGCCCACGCCTGGGCGCTCGAGCGCGACGTCGGCCGCCTCACCGACGCCGCCGCGCGCATCGAGGCGCACTCGCCGCTGGGCTCGGGCGCGCTCGCGGGGCTGACCCTCGAGCTCGATCCCGCGCGCTACGCCGCGGCGCTCGGCTACCGCGGGGTCGCGCCGAACTC
>PWFH01000100.1 GCA_003553795.1 Egibacter sp.
CCCTCCTCGGAGCGGCCGTCGAGGTCGATGCGCTCGACGCTGCCGGAGGGCACGAGGATCTCCTCGCTGACCGCGTCGCCGGCGGGGCTCGTCGGGCGCACGACGACGGCGGCCTGACGATCCGAGGGGTTGTAGACCGCGAGCGCGCCGTCCCAGTTGTCGTCGGCGCGGACGGTCGCGAACTGCCAGAGGACGCCGTCCTCGGTGACCGCGGGCACGAGCGCCCGGCCGACGACGCCGGTGTCGTCCTCGGGTAGCCGCTCGCGCTCGACCTCGCCCTGGGCGAGGACACGCCCGGCGAGCGTCTCGACGGTGATGCCGAGCTCGGGCTCCTCGGGCTGGAGGTCGACGAGGTCGAGGACCTCGGTCTGCCCGGCCGGCACGACGACGTTCTGCGTGCGCACGAGGTCGACGGGACCGTCGGCGGTGCCGAAGCGCACCTGCGCGACCGCATCGACGCGGTAGGGGTTGGCGAGGTGCAGCCGCGCCTCGCTGCCGAGGGTCGTGTCGATCCCGGCCAGGCGCCAGATCGAGGAGGGCGTCTCCGGGCACGGACCCGCCGCCGACGTCGCGTCCTCGACGTGCCAGGTCGCCGCGACCGGTTCGCCACGCCAGGCGATCTCGACGAGGCGGGAGGGGTCGACGTCGACCTCGGCGCGCTCGCCGACGTCGAGGTCGAGCTCCTCGACGGCGTCGTCGTCCTGGCGCACGACGACCTCGGCCTCGCCGGAGGCCGCGACGACGACGCGGGCCTCGGCCTCCTCGGCCTCGGTGGTCACCGGGCAGTGGGCGGTGCCGGCGTCGACCTCCCAGGCCTGCCCCGCTGGCGCGCTCGGCTCAGCGGGTGCGACCGCGGCGTCGGCGGCCAGCAGCCCGCCGGCGGCGAGCACCGCGACGACGAGCAGCGCGATCGGGCCGCGCGGCAGACGGCGCGGCGCGCGGCGGGCGGCACGGGCACGGGGGCTCATGCGCGACCTCCCTCGTCGTCGGGTCGGGGCGCGAAGCGTCGCCCGCGGGGCAGCGGCTCGTCGTCCTCAGCGTCCTCGGGCTGAGACTCCTCGGCATCGGCGTCGCCAGGCTCGTCGACCTCGGCGCCGGCAGGCTCCCCGGGCCCGGCGCGCTCGGCCTCCGGAGCTTCGCCAGCGTCGGCGTCGCCAGGCTCCCCGGGCCCGGCGCGCTCGGCCTCCGGAGCTTCGCCAGCGTCGGCGTCGCCAGGCCCCTCGACCTCGGCGTCGGCAGGCCCGTCGACCTCCGCGCTCGCGGGACCCTCGTCGTCGCCCGGCGCCGCCCGCGGCGGCCGGGCCGCCGAGGCCTCGGCCTCCGGCGGCGGCGGAGCGTCGGTCTCGGCGAGCTCGGCGTACTCCGGCGGCGCGACGGTCTCGTCAGGCTCGGGCACGTCGTCGGGAGGCAGCACGATCGGCTCGGTGGCCTGCAGCGCCCCGGCGGCGACGAGGTCGGCAGGCTCGGCGACCGCCGCGCGTGGCTGGCGCGCCTGGGCGAAGCCCGGCGGGCGCAGCAGCAGCGACAGCAGGATGAGCGCGACCGCGGCCTGCACGCCGACGCCGGCGGCGTGCTCGACGTCGAAGGCCGGCTCGAGGGTGATGAGCGTCGCGTCGTCGGGCAGGGCGAACGCCGCGGGCAGCGACCGGTCGCCCTCGACGCGCTCGAGCGCGCCGCCGTCACGCGTCGTCGCCTCCCAGGGGTCCCCGGCCTCGGCGAGCAGCAGCAGCCCGTCGCCGCCGGCGACGCCCTCGTAGCGGTCGACGCCGGTCGAGCGCATGCCCCCCTCCTCCCAGGCGGTGAGGTCGCCGGGCGAGCCCGGCTCGAGGACGCGCTCGGCGGGCTCGCTCGGCAGGACCGCCGCGCGCGGCAGCCAGGCACGGTTGGCGAGCACGCGCCCGGCGCCCGCGGCGAGCGGCTCGAGGTCGGGCTGGCGCAGCAGCGCACCATCGAGCTCGCTGCGGGCCTCGCCGGTGAGCACGACGTAGCGCACGCTCGCCGCGCCGAGGGCCGCGCCGGCGTCGGGGTCGCCGGCGGCCATCTCCGCGAGGCCGTCCTCGAGGAAGGCGGTGACCTCCGGGCCCGGGATCGCGCCGAAGGCGAGGATGCTCGGTCCTGCGGGACCGGTCACCTCCCACTCGAGGGCGCCATCGGCGACGTCGATGAGCAGCACCCGGTAGGGCCCGACGCGCTCGTCGTCGGCGCCGACGAACGGCGGCAGCAGCTCGGCCTCGCGGTCGAGGCCGTCCCACGGCGAGGCGGCCACACCGGCGATGCCGACGCCGAGGCCACCGACGAGCACGACGGCTCCGACGACGACGGCGAGCTGGGAGAGCCCGAAGGCGCGGCTGCGCAGCGCCGGCCCGACGGTGCGCGCGGCGACGACCGCGAGCCCGCCGAGGGCGAGCGAGCCGCCGAGCAGCAGCCCTGGGGCCCACAGCGGGGAGGCGCCGGCCAGCCCCGCCCCCCACGCCGCCGCGGAGGAGGCGACGAGCACCGCCGCGAGCGCGGCGACCGGCAGCGGGCGCAGCCGCAGCCCCAGCAGGAGCGCGAGCACGACGACGGCCACCGCGAGCGCGATCGTCACGATGCCGGTGGGCCCGACCGCGCTCGGCACGACCGCGGGCACGAGCGCGAGCGCCCGCCAGGCCGGCAACTCGGCGATGGGGGCGTCGACGAGCTCGGCCCCGGGGGTCGTGGCGACGCTCCACAGCCACGGCAGGAGGATCGCCGCCGCGCCACCCACCGCGACACCGAGGCGCAGCAACGGGTAGCCGACGCGCTCGGCGCTCGGCCACACCGCGGCGACGAGCCCCCCGAGCAGGGTGAGGGCGACGAGCACCCCGCCGACGCCGGGCGAGGCCGCGACGGCCACCGCGACGAGGAGGCCGAGCAGCGCGGTCGCGCGCCACGCGCGTTCGCGTGCGGTGCCCGGCCCCGCCACGCGGGCGGTGAGCAGGACGATCGCGGGCAGCACCGCAGCGACGAAGAGCTCACCGAGGCGTCCCGCGGCGAGCGTGCCCAGCACCGGTGGGCTGAGGACGTAGAGCGTGGCGCCGAGCGCACGCGGCCCGCTGCGGGAGGTCACGAGCCGTCCGGCGCGCACCGCGGCGAGCCAGGCCACCGGCAGCAGGCCGAGCACGACGAGGCGCTGGGCGAGCCACGCGCTACCGCCCCCGAGCAGGGCGAGCCCGCCGAGCAGCGCCTGGATCGGCGAGGCGGCGACCTCGCCGGGCAGCGGCTCGCCGGCGAGGGGGCTGGCGTAGGCGCGCAGCAGCGCGGTGGCCTCTCCGGGCCAGGCGGCGACCTGCCCCCCACCCAGCTGCCCGGCGCCGAGGAGCGGGACGAGGCCGACGAGGTAGGCCACGGCGAGCACGGCCCCGAGCGCGGCGGCGGGGTGGCGACGCACGAAGCGCACCAGCGCCGGGCTGTCGTCGCCGGCGGGGGCGGCCACCGGCCCGTCCTCGGTGAGGATCGAGGGGGTCTCGCTCGAGGAGAGGCGGTCGCGCGCGGCGCTCCAGTACTCGGCGAAGCGCGGCAGGCCCGGCGCGAACAGCGCAGCGAGCTCGCGTTCGCTGCGCATCCGGCGGCGCTGGACCGCCCGGCGCAGCCGCAGGGTGCGCGGCAGCTGCTGGAGGTTCCACGCGTAGGCGCGCAGCGTCGCGCCGGCCTCGGCGAAGCGGCGCACGAGGCTGAAGGCGATGACCTTGCCGAGCCCGACGAGGACGAGCAGCGGCACGAGCCAGGCCAGGCGCAGGCCGCCGGCGCACTTGAGCTGGATCGCGAGGGTGTGGCGCTCGGCGAGGTAGCGCGGCTGGGCCGACCGCGGGCTCCACAGCGCCCGCTCGGCGCGGCTGCCGGCCGAGGCGTGGTAGCCCACGGCCTCCGGCACGACGCGCACGCGCCAGCCGGCCAGCCACGCCCTCCAGCAGTAGTCGAGGTCGTCGCGCATCGCCGGCATGCGGGCGTCGAAGCCGCGCAGCTCGCGGAAGACGTCGGCGCGCAGGAGCATCCCCGCGGTGGAGACGTAGAGGACGTCGCGGTCGACGTCGGCCTGGCCCTGGTCGAGCTCGCCCCGGTCGACGCCGGACTCCGCCCGCCCGAGCCGGTCGATCGTCATCCCGGCCTGCTGCAGCGTCGGCTCCTCGCGCCAGTCCCGCAGCTTCGGCCCGGCGACCGCGCAGGTCGGGTCCTCCTCGAGGGCGGCCACGAGCCGGGAGACCGCGTCGGGGGCGAGCAGGAGATCGTCGTGGAGGAGGAGGACGTAGTCGGCCTCGGCGACCATCGGCTGGCGCATCGCCGCGTGGACCGCGCGGCCGAAGCCGGTGTTGCGCTCGGTGCGCAGCCGGCGCTGGGCGGGGACACGCCGCTCGAGCAGCGCCCGCGACCCGTCGGTCGAGGCGTTGTCGACGACGAGGACCTCGAGCCCGGGGTAGTCCTGCTGGGCGAGCGCCTGCAGGACGCCGTTCAGCCAGGCCTCACCGTTGTGCACGACGAGGACCGCCGCGACGCGCGGCGCGGCGCGGGTGACGACGGGATCGGGGGAGATCGGGGGTCCCTCCGGTGCGTGGGCGCAGCCTGTCCCGAGCGCACGGCCCGGTGGATCAGGATGCTACCGGCGGCGCCTGTCGCCGAGCGCCAGGCCCACCGGTCAGGAGGCCAGGCGCTTGAGGCGGCGGCGCTCGCGCTCGCTGAGCCCGCCCCAGATCCCGAACCGCTCGTCGTTCTCGAGGGCGTAGTCCAGGCACTCCGCCCGCACGTCACACTGCGCGCAGATCCGCTTGGCCTCCCTCGTCGAGCCACCCTTCTCGGGAAAGAAGGTCTCGGGGTCGGCCTGCAGGCACTTCGCCTCCGAGGCCCACGGCAGCGTCTCGAAGGGGATCACGTCGGCGCCTCCTCACACCCGGCGGCCGTCCCGAGCCCATGGACGCCGCTGCCCCACCGGCGCGGACCCAGCCGCGCGCGGCCGCCGCCACGGCCCGCCCGGGTGGAGCATGGGAGCCCGGTGCGACATGGGAGCAAACGACAGGCATGGAACTCCATGGGTGAAGTCTGTGCCCTGCGTCAGCCCTCGTCAACCCCACGTTCCCCAACATCCCACGCTGCGCACATTCCTCGACACAGGCAGCGATGACGACGCGTCCGTGCGCGTCGGGCCAGTGGACGCTTCAGCGCGTCGGGCCGGCGGACGCTTCAGCGCGTCGGGCCGGCGGACGCGACAGCGCAGGACGCCGGGGCCGGCTCAGGCCTCGGGCAGGCGCACGAGCCCCTCACGGCGGTCGCCGGCGGGCACCCTCGCGCCGTCGCCGAGGACAACGTCGCCGCGCAGCACCGCCCCCTCGCCGACGACCGCGCCCTCGCCGAGGACGCAGCCCTCGAGGACCGCCCCGGCGCCGACGACCGCGCCGGGCAGGGCCACGACGTCGCGCAGGGCCGCGCCGGCGCCGACCCGCACCCCGCGCCCGAGCGTCACCGGCGCCTCGAGGCGGGCGTCGGCGGCGACCTCGGCGGTCGCGTGGCGGGCGAGGCCGGCCTCCACGGCCATGCCCTGCCCGTGCGGCCAGCGGCAGCGACCGGCGAGGACCGCGGCGTGCCCCGCCCGGTAGCGCGCCGGGGTGCCGAGGTCCGCGAAGTGGGCGCCGCTGACCTGCCCGAGCAGGCGCGCGCCGCGGTCGAGCAGGCCGGGGAAGACCTCGCGCTCGAACGACAGCGGCCCGTCGCCGGGGAAGACCGCGAGGGCGTCGGGGTCGAGGACGTAGGTGCCGGCGTTGATCGTGTCGGCCTCGACCGTGCCCGGCGGGGGCTTCTCGACGAAGGCGCGGACCTCGCCGCCGTCGTCGGTGACGACGACGCCGTAGGCGCTCGTGTCCTCGACGCGGGTGAGCGCGAGGGTGGCCACGGCCCCGCGCTCGACGTGCGCGGAGACGAGCGCGTCGAGGTCGAGGTCGGTGAGGATGTCACCGTTGGCCACGAGGACGGGTCCCGAGCGCTGCCCGGCGAGCGCGCGGCGCGCCGCCCCGGCGGTGTCGAGGGGGCGCTCCTCGGTGGCGACGTCGACGGTGACGCCGCGCTCGGCCCCGATCCCGACGAGGTCGGCGAACGGCGCGGCGTCCGCGCCGACGAGGAACGTCGCGCGGTCGCAGCCCGCCTCGGCGAGCCGGGACAGCAGCCCCGCGGCGAAGGGGTCGCCGAGCAGCGGCACGAGCGGCTTGGGGCGGGTGTCGGTGAGGGGCCGCAGGCGGCTGCCCGCTCCCCCGGCGAGCACGAGCGCGCGCATCAGCGCCTCCGCGGCCTCGGTCGGCGTGTCGGTCGGTGGACCCCGACGCTATGGGCTGCGAGCCTGAGGACCAAGGACCCGAGCCGTGACCGGTGGAGCGCGCGATGACCCTCGAGATCACCGGCGGACGGCTGCTGACCCCGACCGGGCCGGTCGAGGGCGGCTGGCTGCGCTGCGACGCCACGGCGATCACCGCCCTGGGCGGACCCGACGACGCGGCGGCCGAGCCGGCGGCCACCCGGCTCGACGCCGCCGGCGGCACCGTCGTGCCGGGCTTCGTCGACGTCCACGTGCACGGCTCGGCCGGCGCCGACGCCGGCGACGGCGACGCCGAGGGGCTGCGGCAGATGGCGGCCTTCCTCGCCACCCACGGGGTCACGACGTTCCTGCCCACGATCGCCACCGCCAGCCACGAGGCCACGCTCGCCGCGCTCGGCGCGATCGGCGAGGCGATGACCCGACCGGGTCCGGGCGCGCGCATCGCCGGAGCCAACCTCGAGGGCCCCTACCTCTCGCCGGCGCGCTGCGGCGCGCAGGACCCCAACCACCTCCGCGGGCCCGACCCCGGGGAGATCGCCGAGCTGCTCGCCACCGGCCTCGTGCGGATCGTCACCCTCGCCCCGGAGGTCGACGGCGGCCTTGGCGCGGTCGCCCGCTTCGCCGACGCCGGGGTGACCGTCGCGCTCGGCCACGCCGACGCGACCTACGCCCAGGCGATGGCGGGCTTCGACGCCGGCGCCAGGCACGTCACCCACCTCTTCAACGCGATGCCGCCGCTGCACCACCGCGCACCGGGCCTGCCCGCCGCGGCGCTCGCCCACGACGGGGCCACCGTCGAGCTCATCACCGACGGCATCCACCTCCACCACGGCGCGATCGCCGCGGCCTGGGCCGCCCTCGGACCCCAGCGCACCTGCGTGGTCACCGACGCCCTGCGCGCCACCGGCCTGCCCGAGGGCCGCTACCCCTTCGGCGAGCGCTTCGTCACCCACCGCGACGGGGCGATGTGGCGCGACGACGGCGGGCTGGCCGGCAGCGCCCTGACGATGGACCGGGCCCTGGCGAACCTGCTCTCCGCGACCGGCGCGCCGCTCGAGTCCGCCTGGCCGGCGGTGAGCGCGACCCCCGCCCGCGCCGCGGGGCTCACCCAGCCCGCCGCGCTCGAGCCCGGCGGGCTGCCCGACCTCGTCGTGCTCGAGGCCGACCTCACCGTCCGCGCGACCGTCGTCGCCGGCGAGGTCGTCCACGACGCCGGCGCGCCGGTGTGAGCGCAGGCGGCGCCGACGTCGCGACCGCCCGCCACCGGCGTCGAGACCCGCCACCAGCGTCGCGCACGGCCGCCCTGCCTGGCGGCTACGTCGTCCGGGTGACCTTGGCCAGCCCCGGCGGGTCGTCGGGGTCCCCGCCACGCGCGCGCGTCAGCGCCACCGCGAGCAGCTGACCCGGCGCCACCGCGACCAGGGGCGAGGCCCACTCGGCCAACCCGCCGGCCACCGGCAGGCCCACGTCGACCGCACCGAGCAGCGCCTCGACGTCGCTGATCGCCACGAGCCGCGCGCCGCGCCCGGCCAGCGGCGCGACGAGGTCGGCCACATCCCCGTGCGCCCGCCCCGACGGCGCGACGAGCACGACGGGGAAGCCCTCACCGACCACCGCGACCGGGCCGTGGCGGAAGTCCGCCGCAGACATCGGCTCGGCGACGAGCCCCGAGAGCTCCTTGACCTTCAGCGCCACCTCGAAGGCCGTGGCGTAGTGGTAGCCGCGACCGACGACGACGCTGCGATCAGCACCGGCGAGCAGCTCCGCCGCCTCGGCCGCCGGGCCGGCGGACGCCTCGAGGGTGGCCGCCAGCGCCTCGGGCACCGCCCGCAGCACGTCGAGGTCGCCGGCGTCGCCCCGCAGGCCCGCCGCCAGCAGCGCGAGCGCCCCCAGCGAGCAGACGTAGGTGCCCGTCGCCGCCACCGAGCGCTCCTCGACGTGCAGCCCCAGCACCCAGTCGGCCTCGGCCGCCAACGGCGAGGCCGCGTCGTTGGTCACCGCCACCGTCGGGCGTCCCTGCGCCCGCGCCTGGGCGAGCACCGCGACGATGTCAGGCGACTGCCCCGACTGGCTCACCCCCACCACGAGCAGGCCGTCCATCGCCACCTCCGCGCCGTACAGCGTCTGGATCGACGGGGTCGCCAGCGCCACCGGCAGGCCCGCCCGCACCCCCAACAGGTACTGGGCGTACCGCGCGGCGTTGTCCGAGCTGCCGCGCGCGGCGATGAGCACCCCCGAGATCCCCGCCAGCTGCGACCCCAGCTCAGCAGCGCGGCCGGCCTCAGCGTCGAGCATCCGCGCCAACGCCTCGGGCTGCGCCGCGATCTCCGCATCGAGCAGTGACATCGGTGCCTCCTCCCGCCGGGCGCCCAAGCCTACGGGAGCGGCCCAGCGACGGCCTCGACCGTGGGCGTGGCCTGCACAGCGAGCGGAGGGGCATGCCGGCCACGGCGACGACACAGACCTGGTCTGGTCAGGTCTACCACGGGGTACACTCGTCGTACCAGGGTCGGGACGAGCAGGGGGCTGGTGGCGGTGGAGCGGATCGTGACGATCACCGAGGCCAAGGCGCAGCTCTCGCGCCTCGTGGAGGACGCCGTTGCCGGCGAGCGGATCGTCATCGGCAAGGCCGGCAGGCCCATGGTGGTGCTCGAGCCGTACGCGGAGGACCCTGCCCCGCGGACGCTCGGGGGCTGGAAGGGCAAGGTCTGGATCGCCCCCGACTTCGACGACCCCCTGCCGGAGGACCTCCAAGGGCACTTCGAAGGTCCGGACTCGTGAGGCTGCTCCTCGACACCCACGTGCTGCTGTGGGCGCTCACCGACGACCCCTCGCTCTCGGCGGCGGCGCGCGCGGCGATCGTCGACGGCCGCAACCGGGTCGTCGTGAGCGCGGTGAGCGCCTGGGAGATCACGATCAAGCGGTCGCTCGGCAAGCTCCGGGCACCCGCGGACCTCGCCAAGGAGGTGGCGGCCCACCGGTTCACGCCCTTGGCCGTCAGCCTGGAGCACGCGCTGGCGGTCGGGGCGCTGCCGGACCTCCATCGGGATCCCTTCGATCGTCTGCTCGTGGCCCAAGCCGGTGTCGAGGACCTCACGATCGTCACCCGGGATCGTGCGATCGCCCGGTACGACGTCGACGTCCTCGGAGCCTGAGCGCGCAGAGGACGGCCCTGCCCCGCGGGCGTGACCGCCGGGGCCCGGCGACGGCGACGAGCCCGAGCCGCTCAGTCCCGCTCGTCGGCCGGGCCCGGGCGCCACGCCCCGAGCTCCGGTTCGACGCCGTGGGGTGAGGGCTCGTAGATCTCCCCGGGCTCGAGGCCCTCGGGCAGGTAGCGCTGGGCCACCCAGCCGGTCGGGTCGTCGTGGGGGTAGCGGTAGCCCTCGCCGTGGCCGAGGCGTGCTGCGCCCTTGTAGTGGGCGTCGCGCAGGTGGGCGGGCACCGGAGCGTTGCCGAGGCGGGCCACCGCGGCGTCGGCTGCGGCCAGCGCCCTGGTGACGCTGTTCGACTTCGGCGCGAGCGCGAGGTAGGCGGCGGCCTCGGCCAGGGCGTAGCGCGCCTCGGGCAGGCCGACCACCTCGAGGGCGCGGGAGGCGGCGACGGCGACCTCGAGGGCACGGGGGTCGGCGAGGCCGACGTCCTCACCGGCTGCGATGACCATGCGCCGGGCGAGGAAGCGCGGGTCCTCCCCGCCGGCGAGCATGCGCACGAGCCAGTAGATCGCCGCGTCGGGGTCCGAGCCGCGCAGCGCCTTGATGAACGCGCTCACCTGGTCGTAGTGCTGATCGGCGGCCTTGTCGTAGCGCAGGTGCGGCTGGCTGAGCGCCGCGGTGACGTGCCCTGGGGTCACCTCCTCGTCGCCGGCGAGGCTCGCGGCGGCCTCGAGCCCGGCGAGGGCCACCCGCGCGTCGCCGTCGGCGGCGGCGACGAGCGCGTCGGTCGTCTGCTCGGCGAGGACGGTGCCCGGCAGGCCCCGCTCGTCGGTGACCGCGCGCTCGAGCAGCGCGGCGACGTCGTCGGCCTCGAGGGGCTCGAGGCGGTAGAGCAGGCTGCGTGAGAGCAGCGGGGCGTTGACCTCGAAGGAGGGGTTCTCCGTCGTCGCGCCGATGAGGGTCACCGAGCCGTCCTCGACGCCGGGCAGCAGCGCGTCCTGCTGGGAGCGGTTGAAGCGGTGGATCTCGTCGACGAAGAGGACGGTGGGCCGTCCCGCACGGTCGCGTCGGGCGCGGGCCTCCTCGACGACGGCGCGGACTTCCTTCACCCCGGCGGTGACGGCGCTGAGCTCGGTGAACGCCGCGGAGGTCGTCTGGGCGATGACGTGGGCGAGCGTGGTCTTGCCGGTGCCCGGCGGCCCCCACAGCACGACGCTCGAGAGGCGGTCGGCCTCGATCGCGGCCCGCAGCGGCGCGCCGGGGCCGATGAGCGCGGCCTGGCCGACGACCTCGTCGAGGGTGCGCGGGCGCATCCGCGCGGCGAGCGGGGCGCCGGGGCCAGCCTCGCGCGTGCCCTGCGCGGCGTCTGGTGCGGGCTGCCCGCGCTGGCCTCGCCCGCGCGGGCTGCGGTCGGGCGCGCGCTCGGGCTCGCCGGGATCGAAGAGATGCTCACTCATGCCCACCGACGGTAGCCCACCCGCCCGATGCGCGAGTGGCGGATCCGTGCGCGCACACCGCCCCCAGCCGCCACTCGCCGCCCGAGCGGGCCGCCCGACGGCCGAGCCAGACCACCGCCGACCCCCTCCGGATGCGCGAGTGGCGGATCCG
>PWFH01000231.1 GCA_003553795.1 Egibacter sp.
CCCGCCGACCGGAGGCACCGTGAGCTGGCACGAGGGGCCGATCCTGGCCTTCGACACCGAGACGACGAGCCGTCGACCCCGCGAGGCGCGCATCGTGCAGGCGGCGGTCGCACGCTGCGAGCCGCACCGCGACAACGACGTCCGCACCTGGCTCCTCGACCCGGGGGTGGAGGTCCCCGAGGAGGCCGCGGCGATCCACGGGATCACCACCGAGGTGGCCCGGCGTGACGGCGAGCAGCCCGCCGCGGCGCTCGGCGTCATCGCCGACGCCCTCGTCGCGGCCTGGCGCGAGGGCCTTCCGACGGTGGTGATGAACGCCCCGTACGACCTCACCGTCCTCGACGCCGAGCTCGTCCGCCACGGCCTCGCCGACCTCGATGCGCGCCGCGGGACGGTCCCGATGCTGCTCGTCGACCCGCTCGTCATCGACCGTCACCTCGACCGCTACCGCAAGGGCAAGAAGCGCCTCGAGGACCTCTGCCGGGTCTACGGCGTCGCGCTCGACGACGCCCACACCGCCGACGCCGACGCGCTCGCGACCGCACGGGTGGCCTGGCGGCTCGCCGAGCGCTACCCCGACGAGCTCGGTGACCTCGTCGCGCTGCAGGAGCGCCAGGCGCAGTGGCACCGTGCGTGGGCCGAGGACTTCGAGGCCTACCTGCGCGAGCACGTCGACCCGACGGCGGAGATCGGGCGGTCCTGGCCCCGACACCCACGGCCCGACGAGGACCCGGGCTGAGCCGCGCCCACCCGCAACCGGGCCGCTCCCGCCCCCTCCCGAGGCCCGAACCGCTCTGCGGAAGGGCCGTGGAACGACCACGGGCGCCCGACGGGGGCCGCCCGCGAAGCCCGCGTGGGTCAGGACGCCTCCGCCGCCCCGTCGGCGCCGGCGGCCTCGTCGCGCTCGGCCATCCACGCCGCCGCGCCCTCGACGAGGGGGTGGAGGAGCTCCCAGGCGCCCACCCCGCCGGCCCACCCCGGCGGGTCGCCGAGCACGCGCAGCGCCCCCGCGGGCGTCGGCGGCGCCTCGGGCGCGGGCACCCCGATGTCCTCGATGGGAGCCTGCGCGCTCGACCAGCGCGCGACGTCGAGCGAGTCGGGGTCGACACCGGCGACGCGGTCACCGTGCGCACGACGTCGACGCGCCTCGGTGAGCTCGCGCAGGAGCCGCTCGCGTCCGCGGCCGCGCAGCTGCAGGAGGACGAAGGGGTCAGCGTCGAGGGCCTCGGCGAGGACCGACCACAGCGCCGCGCCGTGCGCGCAGGGCCAGACGGGGTCCTCGCAGTCGCAGGTCACCGTGAGCTCAGCGCGCTCGGGGAAGACCCGCACCCCGGTGCGCGCGAGCTCGGCGTCGAGGCCGTCGGGGGCATGACCGGCGAGCAAGCGCGCGGTGTGGCGCACCTGCCCGGCGAGGGTGTCGACGACGGTCTCCCACGCGGCGTCGTCGAGCACGGGCGTCCTCACGCTCACCGGCACGGGTGTGGCGCGGCTGTCCTGGACCCGCGCGCTGGCCTCCCCCGCGACGACGCGCAGGTCGCTGACCCGTGCGGCGCGGTGGAACTGCCGTCCCTGGTGGAGCCGCCGCGCGACCTGCGGGTCGGTGGCCTCGACGAGGTCCCACCAGGCCTCCTGCCAGTCCATGGCGCTCATTGCCCCATCGCTCAGCTCGCCTCCTCGAAGGCGCTCTCGCCCCAGTGCTCCTCGTCGAGCTCGGTGATCTGGGCGTCGACGCCGAGCGCGACGAGCTCGGCGAGCTCGTCGTCACCGAGCTCGGTGATCCACGCCTCGCCGGCACCGACGACCGAGGAGGCCAGCGAGCGCTTCTGCTCGAGCAGGTCGGCGACACGCTCCTCGACGGTGCCGGCGGTGATGAGCTTGTGCACCTCGACGGTGCGCCGCTGGCCGATGCGGTGCGCGCGGTCGGTGGCCTGGTCCTCGACCGCGGGGTTCCACCAGCGGTCGTAGTGCACGACCTGCGTCGCGGCGGTGAGGTTGAGCCCGGTGCCGCCGGCCCGCAGGCTCACGACGAGCACCGGGGACGCCGGCGCATCGCCCTCGCCCTGGAACGCCGCGACCATGCGGTCCCGGGCCCCGGCGTTGACCCCGCCGTGCAGCAGCGGCACGTCGACGTCGAGGTCGGCGGAGAGCTGGCGGGCCAGACGGCGCCCCATCGCGACGTACTGGGTGAAGATGAGGACCTGCTCGCCGCCGTCGACGGCGTTGGCGACGAGATCCCGGCAGGTCGCGAGCTTGCCGGACCGCCCCTCGAGCTCGGCGGACTCGGGCTCGTCGTTGGCCTGGGCCGGGTGGTTGCAGATCTGCTTGAGGCGGGTCAGCAGCGCGAGGACGCGCCCGCGGCGCTCCATGTCCGAGGCCTCGGCGAGGCCGCCCTCGAGGACCGCGGCGGTGGCCTCCTCGTACAGCTCGGCCTGCTCGGGGGTGAGCGGGCAGACCACGGTGCGCTCGATCTTCTCGGGGAGGTCGTCGATGACCGCGGGATCGGTCTTCTCGCGGCGCAGGACGAAGGGGGCGACGAAGCGCCGCAGCCGCAGCGCCGTCGCCGGGTCGCGGCGCTTCTCGATGGGGGTGACGAAGCGCCGCCCGAACGCCGCACGCGTGCCGAGCAGCCCGGGGTTGCAGACGTCCATGAGCGACCACAGCTCGGCGAGGCGGTTCTCGAGCGGTGTGCCGGTCATCGCCACGGCATGAGCCGCCTCGAGGCGGCGCACCGCGCGGGCACCGGCCGTCGTCGGGTTCTTCACGTGCTGGGCCTCGTCGAGGGTGAGCACGTCCCAGGTCACACCGGCGAGCAGGTCGGCGTCGCGCCGCAGCGTCCCGTACGTCGTGAGCCACACCCCGCGTGGGGCCGGCGGCAGCTCGGTGGGCCGGTCCGGGCCGTGGTGGCGGGTCACCTCGAGGCCGGGCGCGAAGCGGCCGATCTCGCGCTCCCAGTTGCCGACCACCGAGGTGGGGCAGACGACGAGGTGGGGGCCGTCGCCGCCGCGCGCGAGGAGGTAGCCGATGAGCTGGATGGTCTTGCCGAGGCCCATGTCATCGGCGAGCACGGCGCCGAGGCCGAGCGCGCCCATGCCCGCGAGCCAGCCGACGCCGCGCTGCTGGTAGGGCCGCAGCTCCCCCTCGAAGCCCTCGGGACGCTGAGCGGCGGGGGGCACGTCGGCGGCGCTGCGCAGGCGCTCGAGGAGCTCGGCCACCGCCCCGTCGGCGACGACGTCGGCCTCGGTGGTCGTGCCGGTCGGTCCGTCCCAGCCGGCGGGCTGGGTGCCGGCGAGGGCGAGGCCGAGGCCCTCGGCGAAGCCCACGGTGCCAGGCGCGCCGAGGCTGCGCAGCCGCTCGGCGTCGGCGGGGTCGATGCGGACCCAGCGGCCGCGCCAGAACACGAGCGGGTCCGGGCTCGCGAGCAGCCGCGAGACCTCGTCGTCGCTCAGCGTGTCCTCGCCGAGGGCGACCTCCCAGGAGAAGGGCACCTCGCCGCGGTCGCCCCCATCGTCGGTGTCGCCCCCGTCGCCGGTGGCCGCACCGACCCGCAGGCGGATGCGCAGGTCGTCGGCGGCGAGGTCCTCGGGCAGGCGCACGACGACGCCGGCGCCGTCGAGCAGGGGCGCGACCTCGCTGAGGAAGGTCCAGGCCTCCTCGACCGAGAGCGGCACCGCCTCGGGCACCGCCTCGGAGAGGGCCTCCTCCATCGGCGCGAAGAGCCGCGCGCAGCGCCCGAGGCCCGCGAGCAGCGCCTCCTGGCGTGCGGCGACGGCGCTGTCACCCTCGGGATCACCGGCCCAGACCTGCTCGGCGGGCAGCAGTGCTCCGGTCTCGGTGCGCACCCCGAGCTCGAGGCGCCAGGCGCCGTCGGGATCGGGTGGCGCGACGAGGCGCACCTCGGTGAGCCCCCCGGCGTCGGTGTCGACGGCGGCGTGCCAGCCGGCGATGCCGGCGGCGAGGTCGGCGGCGCCCTCGCGCAGCGGCACCGACGGGTCGGCGCTGTCGCGCAGGCCCTCCTCCCACCGGGCGGTCCACGGCAGCAGCCGGGCGCGCGGCCGACCCTCCCGGGGGTCGGCGTTACCGCGGCGGGCGGCGAGGTCGGCGAGGGCGTCGAGCGCGGCGGCGAGGAGGTCCTCGGGTCGCCAGACGCGCTCGGCGTCGGCGGGGCTCGGCACCGCGTGCGCGGCGGGTGGCATCGCCGCGGCGAGACGGGCGAGGGTGTCGAGCGAGGCGGGGTCGCCACCAGGGTGGGCACGCCAGACCCCGGCGGCGGCGCCGTCCCCCCCGATCGTCATCGACGGGACGACGCGCTGCTCGACCACGAGGCGCCAGGCCACCCGGAAGGCCAGCGCCCACACCCGGACGCTGTCGCTGGGCCGCTCACGCCCACCGTGCTCGAGCCCGCGCGGCTCGCGCAGGTCGAGCAACGCGGGCAGCGCCCGCTCGAGCGGAACGGCCACGACGGCGATCTCGTCGCGGACCGGGCGGTCCCCGTCGGGCCGGTACAGCGTCGCCGTCGCCCGAGCGCCGTCGAGCCCGAGCCGCGCCGCCGCCTCGACGGGCACGGCCTCGCCGGGCCCCCCGAGGGTGTAGAGCGCCATCCGGCCCCGGGCCGGAACGGCCGCGTCGGGCAGGAAGGTCAGCTGTGGCTCGGCGTGCATCGTCCCCTGGGGTCCCGACGATCGGTGCGCGGACCCGACCACGCTACCCGCCGCCACCCGATGCTGCCGTCATCGGTGCGGCTCCTAGGCGTCCGCGCGCCCGCGCGCCGCGCTCAGCCGCGCTCGCCCTCGAGCTCGGCGAGGAGGTCGCGCACGGCCTGCAGCGGCACGCTGTCGCCCTCGGCCTGGGCGAGCAGATCGCGCAGCCGGGCGGCGAGCGCGGCCGACTCCGGCGCCCGGGGGGCGAGCTCGGCGACGACCTCCGCACGGCGCCGCCTCGGCGGCGGTGGCTCCTCGCGCGGAGCCTCGTCGAAGAGCGGCGGCTGCCCCGGCCCCTCGCCGCGCCCCTCGAAGGCCTCCGGCGTCGTGCCGGACAGCGCCGCGGCCCACCACGTCAGCCCGCGGTCCCACGAGGCGCCGGCGGGGCGACGCTGCGGCACGCGGCCACCGAAGGCGACGTCGGCGATGACGCCGACGAGCACGTCGCGGGTGAAGGGGTCGTCCTCGAAGCGGGCACGGAGGTCGTCGACGAAGCCCGGTGTCGGCGGGCCGCCGGTCAGCTGCTCGGCGGCGGCGGTGAGCACCGGCCGTGAGCGCTGCAGCCATGCCCAGGCGTGGGCGGGCGGTCGCGGCACGCGACGCCGGACGGCCTCGCTCTCGGGCATGGCGGCTCCTCTGCTTGCCTGCGCGTCGTTCGGTCGGCCCCTCGCCCTCCCAGGGTCGGTCGCGGCTGCCGGGAAATCAAGCACCCGCCCCGACCGCGGTCAGCCGAGCACGCGGCGCCGGAAGCCATGGACGCCGAGCCATGTCGCGGCTGCGGTGGCCACGAGCAGGGCGCCGAAGATCGCGACTGGCGGCATGTGCGGCAGATCGGCGGTGAGCGCGTAGCGGAAGCCCTCGGCGATGTACACGAGCGGGTTGACGAGGAGCGCGACCTGCAGCCAGGGGATGACGCTGAGCTCGGCCCACGGGAAGTACGTCGCCCCGAGGAAGGTCACCGGCAGGATGATGACGCTGAACATCAGCGGGACGTTGTCGGGCTCGACGAACGTGCCCATGACGAGCCCGAGCGCCGAGGACAGCACCGGCGCGAGGAGCAGCACCGCGACGAGCGCCGGCCAGGTGATGTCGAGGGCGATCGGCTCGGCGGGCACGAGCGCGACGATGGGCACGACGATCGCCGCCGCGAGCAGCCCCTGCAGGGCACCCGAGGCGATCTTCTCGAGCGCCACCGCCCAGACCGGCAGCGGAGCCATGACGCGGTCCTCGATCTCGCGCGTGTAGCCGAACTCCTGCACGAGCGGCAGCGCGACCGACTGCACGCCCTTGATGAGGATGGCGATGGCGAGCACCCCCGGCACGAGGACGTCGGTGAACGAACCCTGCCCGCCGACGCCGCCGAGGTCCCGGCCGATGGAGGGCAGGACGTAGGTGAAGACGAAGACGAGCAGCAGCGGCTGGCTCACGGTGCGCACGAGGAAGCGCCCGCGTTCCTTCGTGAGGACCCGGAGGTCGCGCAGCAGGAGCCCACCGAAGGCGGCGAGGGGGTGCGCGGCGTCGGCGGGCCCGGGCGTCTCGGTCGCCGCCTCGACGCGGGCGGCCTCGCGCGCCGCTGCGCCCTCAGTCACGGAGCTCCCTGCCCGTCAACGAGATGAAGACCGACTCGAGGGACGGCTCGCTGACCCCGACGTCGCTGACCCGCGCCTCGACGGTGTCGGCGGCGGCCAGCAGCGGCGGCAGCAGGCCGCGGACCTCGGCGGCCCAGACCCGCACGCCGCCGGGACGGGCGTCGGCGTGGTGCACCCCGGCGACGCCGCGCAACCGCTTGGCGAGCGCGTCGACGTCACCGTCGGCGCTGAGGTCGACGACGCGGTCGCCCTCCACGGAGGCCTTGAGCTCGGCGGGCGTGCCGACGGTGAGCAGTCGGCCGTGGTCCATGATCGCCACCCGGTCGCAGAGCCGCTCGGCCTCCTCCATGTAGTGGGTGGTGATGACGATGGTCTCGCCCTCGTGGTGGAGCTCGACGAGGAGGTCCCACAGGGCGATGCGGCTCTGCGGGTCCAGTCCGGTGGTGGGCTCGTCGAGGAAGAGCACCGCGGGCCGGTGCAGCAGGGCCCGGGCGACCATGAGGCGCTGCGCCATGCCGCCCGACAGCGCGGCGGGCCGCTGCCGCGCCTTCCCGGTGAGGCGGAAGCGCTCGAGCAGGTCGTCCGCGCGCGCCCGGGACGCCCGCGCCGTGAGGCCGAAGTAGCGGCCGTGGAAGTAGAGGTTCTCCCAGACGTCGAGGCTGCGGTCGAGGGTGTTGGTCTGCGGGACGACGCCGATGCGCTGCTTGGCGCGGGCCGGCTCGGCGACGACGTCGACGCCGCGGACCGTCGCGCTGCCCGAGGTCGGCACCACCCGGGTGGTGAGCATGCCGATGGTCGTCGTCTTGCCGGCGCCGTTGGGGCCGAGCAGCCCGAAGATCTCACCCGCCTCGACGGTGAGGTCGAGGTCGGCGACCGCGCTCAGCCCGCCGGGGTAGGTCTTGGCGAGCGCGGAGGTCCGCACCGCAGGGGCGGCCACCCGGTCCTCCTCGGCGCCCGGCGCCTCGGGCAGGGCATGGGTCAAGGGTCGCTCCAGGTCAGGGTCGCGGCGCGCGGGCGCAGAGGGGATACCCGCGGCCGCGCCGCCCGACACCGTCGCGACCCCAGGGGCGCGGGGTGCCCTCAGCCGGTCGGCGCCGGGGTGGTCGGCATGAACGGTGGCCGCGCCGCCTCGAACGCCTGGATGTCGTCGTCGTGCTCGAGGGTGAGGCCGATGGGGTCGAGGCCGTGGACGAGCATGTGCTTGGTGTGACCGTCGATGTCGAAGCGCGCGAGCACGCGTCCGGCGACGACGAGCTGCTCGGGCAGGTCGATGCGCACCGGCGCGGCGGGGTCCTCGAGGGCCATCGCCACGAGCTCCTCGCACGCGGAGGCCTCGAGCGGCACGGTGAGCAGGCCGATCTTCGCGCAGTTCGTCTTGAAGATGTCGGCGAAGCTCGGCGCGATGATCGCGTCGAAGCCGTACTGCTGCAGACCCCACGGGGCATGCTCACGACTCGAGCCGCAGCCGAAGTTCGGCCCGGTCACGAGGACGTTGCCGCCGGCGTAGCGCGCGTCGTTGAGGACGAAGTCGCGGTCCTCACGCCAGTCGTCGAAGAGGAACTCGCCGAACCCGGTGCGCTCGATGCGCTTGAGGTGCTGCTTGGGCATGATCTGGTCGGTGTCGATGTCGGCCTGCCAGAGCGGCACCATCGTGCCGCTCACGACCGTGACGGGGTCCATCAGCGGTTCACCTCCGCGGCGTCGGCCATGCGGGCTTCCTCTCGGATGTCGACGAAGTGGCCGTGGATGGCCGCCGCGGCCGCCATCACCGGCGAGACGAGGTGGCTGCGGCCGCCGCGGCCCTGCCGCCCCTCGAAGTTGCGGTTCGACGTCGAGGCGCAGCGCTCCCCCGGCAGGAGGATGTCGGGGTTCATCCCGAGGCACATCGAGCAGCCGGCCTCGCGCCACTCGAACCCGGCGTCCTTGAAGACGACGTCGAGGCCCTCGGACTCGGCATGGAGCTTGACCATCGTCGAGCCGGGCACGACCATCGCGCGGATGCCGTCGGCGACCTTGCGGTCGCGGACGACCGCGGCAGCGGCCCGGAGGTCCTCGATGCGGGCGTTCGTGCACGAGCCGAGGAAGACGCGGTCGAGCGGCAGCTCGGTGATCGCCTCCCCGCCCTCGAGGCCCATGTAGGCCAGCGCCCGGCGCGACTGATCGGGGTCGGCGGTGTCCTCGGCAGCGGGCACCCGACCGGTGACCGGCACGCTCATCGCCGGGGTCGTGCCCCAGGTCACCGTCGGCTCGAGGGTCGCGGCGTCGATGTGGTGGTGCTGGTCGAAGCGGGCGTCGGGGTCGCTGGGCAGCTGCCGCCAGGAGTCGAGCGCGGCCTCCCAGTCCTTGCCGACCGGGGCGTGCGGGCGCCCCTCGAGGTAGGCGAACGTCGTGTCGTCGGGGGCGATCATGCCGGCGCGGGCCCCGCCCTCGATCGACATGTTGCAGATCGTCATCCGGCCCTCCATCGACAGCGACCGGATCGTCGAGCCGCGGTACTCGTAGACCGAGCCGACGCCGCCCTCGACGCCGAGGTCGCCGATGATGCGGAGCATGACGTCCTTGGCCGTCGTGCCGAACGGCAGGTCGCCGTCGACTTCGATGGCGTAGGTCGCCGGCTTGGCCTGCTGGAGGGTCTGGGTGGCGAGGACGTGCTCGACCTCGGAGGTGCCGATGCCGAAGGCCAGCGCGCCGAACGCCCCGTGGGTCGAGGTGTGGCTGTCGCCGCAGACCACCGTCGTTCCCGGCTGGGTGACGCCGAGCTCGGGGCCGATCATGTGGACGATGCCCTGGCGGTCGGACTTCGTCGAGAAGAGCCGGATGCCGAACTGCTCGCAGTTGGCCTCGAGCGTGGCGATCTGCTTCGCCGAGAGCTCGTCGTCGATGGGCAGGCTGCGGTCGGTCGTCGGCACGTTGTGGTCGACGGTGGCGAGGGTGAGGTCGGGGCGGCGCACGGTGCGGCCGGCCAGGCGCAGGCCCTCGAAGGCCTGCGGGCTCGTGACCTCGTGGATGAGGTGGAGGTCGATGTAGAGCAGGTCGGGCTCCTCGGCGGGGGACCGCACGACGTGGCGGTCCCACACCTTCTCCATGAGCGTCCGGGGCGCGTCGGTCATGAGGGGGTCGCTCCTGACTCGGGTGTGCGTGGTCGTCGCGCTTGCGGCGCGGGCTCGGACGCGACGCTGCGCCCGCTGCGGCGGGGCGGGGGGTCGCCCTTCGCGTCGGGCGACCCCCGCCGCCGCGTCGATCTCCCCTTACGGGGTCTCGGTGGTGGCCCGCACCCGCTGGAGGCGCACGGACCGGTTCAGCGCGGAGAGGAACGCTCGCGCGCTGGCCTCCACCACGTCGGTCGACACGCCGCGCCCGGTGTAGCGCTGCCCGTCGACGTCGACCTGGACGGTCACGTCACCGAGGGCGTCGATGCCCTTGGTGACCGCCGCGACGTTGAAGTTCACCAACGTCGCATCGCTGCCGATCGCGCGGCGGATCGCGCCGCACGCCGCATCGACCATCCCGTTGCCGTCGCCGCTCACCGACTCCTCCAGCACGACGTCGTCGGCGGTGCGACGCACGCGGACCGTGGCGGTGGGTTGCCCCACGGTGCCGCCGGAGACCTCGAGCCCCTCGAGCTCGTAGGCCTCCTCGCTCGTTGCCGAGATCTCGTCGGCGACGATCGCCTCGAGGTCGGCGTCGGTGAGCTCGACCTTCTTGTCGGCGAGGCCCTTGAAGCGCTCGAAGGCGCGCTGGGTCTCCTCTGCGGTCAGCTCGTAGCCCATGTCGGTGAGCTGTTGGCTGAACGCATGGCGCCCGGAGTGCTTGCCGAGGACGATCTGGCTGCCGACCATGCCGACGGCCTCGGCGTCCATGATCTCGTAGGTCAGGCGGTCCTGGAGCACCCCGTGCTGGTGGATGCCCGACTCGTGGGCGAAGGCGTTCTTGCCCACGACCGCCTTGTTGAACTGCACGGGATAGCCGGTGAGGGTGCTCACCAGCCGGCTCGTGCGCCCGATCTCGCGGGTGTTGACCCGCGTGGGTCGGGCCAGGAGGTCCGCTCGGGTCGCGAGCGCCATGACGACCTCCTCCATCGCGCAGTTGCCCGCGCGCTCCCCGATGCCGTTGACGGCGACCTCGACCTGCGTCGCGCCGTTGCGCACCGCCTCGATGGAGTTCGCCACGGCGAGCCCGAGGTCGTTGTGGCAGTGCACGCTCACCGCGACCTCGGGACCGACGCGGCGCACGATGTCGCCGATCATCGCCCCGAAGTCGTGGGGGATGGCGTAGCCGACGGTGTCGGGGATGTTCACCGTCGTCGCGCCGGCCTCGACCGCGGCGTCGACGATCCGCTTGAGGAACTCGACGTCGGTGCGGGTGGCGTCCTGCGGGCTGAACTCGACGTCCGGGGTGAACTCGAGCGCCTGCTTGATGCCCTCGACCGCCTGGTTGACGATCGCGTCCTCGCTCGCGCCGTGGTGCAGCACGTGGCGGTGGATCTCGCTCGTGGAGAGGAAGACGTGGATGCGCGAGTGCGTCGCCGGCGCGAGCGACTCCGCCGCACGGGTGATGTCGGCGGGGTGGCAGCGCGCGAGCGCGGCGATCGTCGGCGGGGTCTCCGCCTCGTTCCACACCTGCGTGCCCACGGCCTCGGCGATGCCGTGCACCGCCGCGGTGTCCCCCGCGGAGGTGATGGGGAACCCGGCCTCGATGACGTCGACGCCGAGCCGGGCGAGCTGCTCGGCGATCTCGAGCTTCTCCTTGGCATCGAGGGAGATGCCGGGGGCCTGCTCGCCGTCGCGCAGCGTCGTGTCGAAGATGCGGACGGGCGCAGCGGCCGGGTCGGTGGCGGTCATGACGAGCTCCTCCTCGATGCGTGCGGGGTCGCACCCTTGTGGCGATGTCCTCCGCGGGGGGCTCGGTGCGTCAGCGGCTGCCGCCCCGCGGCATCAAAGGATGAGGAGGAGAAGGCCCACGATGGGGCCGAGCAGGCGCACGTCGATGCCCGCGGCGCGGGTCGCGCGCCGGGCGCTCTCGGAGGTCGTGTGCGGGCTCACGAGCCCAAGTTGTACGCGCCGCGGCGCGCGCCGTCAACCTCGCGCCACGATCGGGCCGGCGCCGAGGCCGCTCGCCGCGGCGTCTCCGGGGCCCCAGGGCGCGAAACACCGCCGTCATCGGGGCGGCGTAGGCTCTGCGGCGATGGAGATCATGCTGCGGTGCGAGCTCGACGACACCCCCGGCTCCCTCGCCCTGCTCGCAGGCACGATCAGCGAGGCCGGGGGGGACATCCAGTCGGTCGACGTCGTCGAGACCGAGGAGGGGCGCGTGCTCGACGACCTCCTCGTCGTCATCGACGGCGAGCGCGGCGCCGCCCTGCTGCACGCCCTCGAGGCGCTGCCCGAGGTCACGCTCGTCCACGCCGGGCCGTCCCGCGGGCACCCCGGCGATGCGGTCACCCGGCTGGCGGTCGGCCTCGAGGCGCTGCTCGACGGCCAGGCTCCCACCGAGCGGGCGCTGCCGACGCTCATCGGCGGCATGCTCCGCGCCTCCGCCGCCGAGCTCGTCGCGCGGGGCGAGGCACCACGACCCTCGAGCAAGGTCCTCGTCCTCGACGTCGACGCCCGCGTGCTCGTGGTGCGGCGCGACTACCGCTTCACCGACACCGAGCGGGAGCGTGCCGCCGCCCTGCTGCGCCTCGCGTTGCTCGCCGAGGGCGCCCGCGATCACTCCGCGACGGGGTAGTTCATCTCGTCGAGCGGCATGACGACCGCCGAGCCGATGTTGATGACGTTCGCGGCGACGCGGGAGATCTGGCGGTAGGTCAGCACCGTGGCGGCCGGCGAGGGGATGTCCTCCTCCTCGCGCAGCAGCGCGTCGATGCGCACCCGGCAGCGCTCCTTGAGTTGCTGCGCCTCGGTGATGACCCGGTGCGCGCGGTCGACGTCGTCGGCGCGGAAGGCCTCGGCGACCTCGGCGATGAGCGGGGAGAGCGCGCGGCTGATCTCGGCGAGGTCCTCGCGCACCGGACCCGAGGCCACCGGCCCGACCGACGTCGCGATGCTGAAGAGCTGCTTGGAGAGGTCGCCGATGCGCTCGGCGTCCTTGGCCACGCTCATGTAGCGCAGGCACGACGGCAGGTCGGCTGCGCGGCCGTGGACGCTCGCGTGGACGAGCACCCGGCGGCGGATGTCGCGCTCGGCGTCGTCGGTGCGGTCCTCGGTGTGGCGCAGGTCCTCGGCGACCATCTCCGGGTCGGTGCCGCCCACGCGGGCGCCGGTGGCGAGATCGAAGACGTGCCGCGCGTCGTGGAGCATCGCGACGAAGCGCTCCTCGACGGCGAGCAGACCGCTGCTGCCGTCACCACCACGGAAGAGCTTGAGCACGGGGCCTCCTCACCTCAACAGGATGATGCCCAACAGCGGAGCGACGTAGAAGAGGACGATGACGTAGACGATGACCTGGATGCGCCGCCGCACCGCGATGTCGGCGATGCGCAGCGCGAGCCGCACGGGGACGTCGCGCACCGCGGGTACGGCGTAGAGGGCCACGATACCGGCGATGTTGAAGAGCAGGTGGACGAGGGCGATCTGGAGGCCGGCGACGAGGTCGACGGCGAGCGCGGCGAGCAGGGCGGTGATCGTCGTGCCGAGGTTCGCCCCGAGGGTGACGGGATAGGCGCTGCGCAGCGAGAGCACCCCCGCGGCGAGCATCGGGATGAGCAGCGACGTCGTGATGCTCGAGGACTGCACCGCGACGGTGAGCAGCACCCCGGCGAGGATGCCGACGACGCCGACGCGGCCGAGGACGTCGTTGAGGACGCGCTCGGCGGGCCCGGCCATGACCGCGCGCATCGTGCGGGTGATCGCGAAGAGCGTCGCGAAGATCGCGCCGAGGCCGAGGACGATGAGGACGACGCCGGAGGCGATCCCGTCGCCGGCGACCGACTCGACCACCGAGACCACCGCGCCGCTCGCCGTGTCGACGAGCGCCTTGATGGGGCTGCGCAGCTCGCCGGTCGCGGCGTCGGACAGCGGCCCCGACAGCCACACCGCCGCGCGGGCGAGGACACCCGTGGCGAGCTCGATCGGCAGCAGCACGACGACCGCGAGGAGGTTGAAGACGTCGTGCACCGTCGCGCCGGCGAAGGCCCGGCGGAACTCCTCGGGCCGGCGGATGCTGCCGAGCGAGGCGAGGGTGTTCGTGATCGTCGTGCCCACGTTGGCGCCCATGATCACGGGCACGGCCTGGTCCAGCGGGATGACCCCGGCGCCGACGAGGCCCACGACCGTGGCGGTCGTCACTGACGACGACTGCGCGAGGACCGTGGCGAGGATGCCGACGCAGAGGCCGACGATGGGGTTGTCGAGCCCGCGGAACAGCGCGTCGGTGAAGTCCTCGCCGAGCGCGGCGATGCCGTCGCCGAGGAGGTCGACGGCGAGGAGGAAGACCGACAGCAGCACGAGCAGCACGACGATGCGCTGCCAGCGCTCGGCCCGCGACAGCCCGCGGGCCGGCCTGCGTCCCTCGCTCTCGGCGCTCATCGCCTCCCTTCCGTCCTCGACGTGACCCCGCGACGCTGCGGTGCCGCCGCCGCGCAGCGCGTAGCCGGCGCGCCCGGCGCCGAGGGCAACCTAGGAGCGCCGGGCGGGGTCCGGCAAGCCGCGGTCCTCCCGCGGTGGTGTGGCCCGACGCGGCCTGTGGCAGCATGCGGGCCATGACGACCACGGCCCTGCTCATGATCGCCCACGGCACCCGCAACCCCGACGTCGTCGGCGAGGCCGACGCCCTCTGCGGCCTGCTCCGCGAGCGCCTCGGCGTCCCGGTGGCGATGGGCTGGGTGGAGTGGGACCTCGTCGAGCCCGCGCCGGTCGATGCGGCGAGGGGGCTCGTCGAGGAGGGCGCCGACGCGCTCGTCACGCTGCCCCTGCTCGCCTTCGCCGCCGGGCACGCCAAGACCGACGTCCCCGAGGAGCTCGAGCGCATCGGTGAGGCGCTGCCCGACCTTCCGCGCCATCACGGCACCGTGCTCGGCGCCCATCCCGCGCTCCTCGCCCACGCCAGGCTGGGGGTGCGCTCCGCGCGCGCCGCACAGGGCTGGCCGGAGGAGGTCGGCGCCGACGAGGCCCTGCTCGTCACCGGCCCGGGCAGCTCCGACCCCGACGCCAACGGCGAGCTCGCGAAGGCCGCGCGCTTCCTCGCCGAGACGACGGGACACCGCTGGGCCGAGATCGCCTTCGCGGGGGTGACCTGGCCCAAGCCGGACCTCGCGCTGCGGCGCTTCGCCGCCGCCGGGGCCACGCGCGTCACGCGCTTCTCGTGGTCGCTGCTGGCCGGGGTGCTCGAGCAGCGGGTCGACGGCATCGTCGAGGAGGTCCTCGCCGAGCACGACCTCACGATCGCCAACGCCGGGCGCTTCGGGCCCGTCGACGCGCTCGCCGAGGCCGTCGCCTACCGCTACGACGAGGTGCTGCACGGCGATCCCCGATCGAACTGCGACCTCTGTCAGTTCCGCTTGCCGCTGCCCGGCCGCGAGGGCCGGGCGGGGCTGCCCAGCGCCGGTGGTACCGGGGCGGCGGTGCGCGAGGACGCCGCCGAGATCCAGGCGGCCCGCGCGGACTCCCCGGACTACACCGACTGGAAGCGCGCCTGAGCCCTC
The DNA here is from genome assembly GCA_003553795.1 of Egibacter sp. GTDB lineage: Bacteria > Actinomycetota > Nitriliruptoria > Euzebyales > Egibacteraceae > T1Sed10-49. Next base: position 14,928 of record PWFH01000231.1, read on the forward strand.
AGTAGCCGAGCTCGGGGTCGACACGGCCGATGAGCGGCTCGCCGGCGCCGAAGCGGCGGACGTTCTCGCTGATCCGCGCCGAGAGCAGGGGCTGGGCCATGTCCTCGGTGTTGGCGACGTGCGGGGTGATGAGGCAGTTCGGCAGCTCCCACAGCGGGTGGCCCTCGGGCAGCGGCTCGGGGTCGGTGACGTCGAGCGCGGCGCCCCCGATGACGTCGTCGCGCAGCGCGACGAGGAGGTCCTCGGTGACCACGTGCTCACCGCGGGCGACGTTGACGAGCCAGGCGTGGGGCTCCATGACCTCGAGCTCGACGTCGGTGATGAGCCCTCGCGTCTCCGGGGTGAGCGCGAGGGCGAGGATGACGGCGTCGGCGCCCTTGAGCGACTCGAAGCGCCGCCCGAAGCTGATGACCTCGCTCGCGCCCTCCATGGGCTCGGGATGGCGTCGCACGACGGTGACCTCGCACTCGAGCGGCGCGAGCAGCCGCAGCAGCATGCGGGTGATCGCACCGCCGCCGAAGATCGTCACCCGACCCCGCACGAGGCTGATGCCGGCCTCGGGCCCCCACGACTCGGCGCGCGCCCAGCGCTTCATCTCGCGCAGCCCCGCGAGGGTGAGGGCGAGGGCGTGCTCGGCGACGGGCTCGGCGTAGACGCCCTTGCCGCAGGTCCACAGCCGCTCGTGGTCGAAGATCCCCGCCTCGGCGTAGGGCTCGACGCCGGCCCAGGGCAGCTGGACCCAGCGGATCGCGTCGTAGCGGGAGAGGATCTCCGAGAGCCCCTCGGGGTCGTTGACGTCGGTCCAGACGAGCCCTTCGGCGTCGGCGGGGTCGACGAGCTCACCGCCGCCCTCGCGGACGGCGTTGCGGACGTAGTCGCGGGTGCCAGCCGGGCCGACCGCGATGCGGGGTGCGGGCACGCTCACTCCTCGAGGTCGATCTGTCGGGCGGCGGAGGCACCGATCGCCTCGGCGATCTCGTCGACCACCTCGGCGCGGATCGCCGAGTCGACGCTCATCGCGATGAGCGCCTCACCGCCGGCGGTCTGCCGACCGACCTGCATCGTGGCGATGTTCACCCCGGCGCGGCCGAGGCGGCTGCCGATCTCCCCGACGATGCCGGGCCGGTCGCTGTAGCGGAAGAAGACCATGTGGTCGGTGGGCTCCATGTCGACGGCGAAGCCCCAGACCTCGACGAGGCGCGGACGGTCGCTCGCGCCGATGAGGGTGCCGGCCACGGAGACCTCGCCGGCGGAGACCCGCACGAGCGAGACGTAGTCGCGCGTCTCCCGCGAGCTGACCGTCGAGACCTCGAGGCCGCGCTCGTCGGCGAGCAGCGGCGCGTTGACGAAGGTCACCGGCTCCGAGGAGATGTCGGTGAGCAGCCCGCGCAGCGCCGAGAGCGTGAGCGCGGAGGTGTCCTCGTCGGCGAGGCGGCCGCGGAACTCGAGGGTGACCCCCGAGACGCCAGTGGGCTGCAGCGCGGTGACGACGCGCCCGATCGTCTGGGTCAGCCCCATGTAGGGCTTGACGCGCTCGGGGATGCCCGCCGAGACCTGCACGTTGACTGCGCTCGGGACGTAGTCGCCCGCGAGGGCGAGGCGCACGGCCTCGGCGACCATCGTCCCGGCCTTGTCCTGCGCCTCGGTCGTCGACGCCCCGAGGTGGGGGGTGACGACGATGTTGTCGAGGCCGAACAGCGGCGAGTCGGTCTTGGGCTCGGGGTCGAAGACGTCGAGCGCCGCACCGGTGATCCAGCCCCGCGACAGTGCGGTGTGCAGGGCGTCCTCGTCGACGATGCCCCCACGCGCGGTGTTGACGAGCAGCGCGGAGGGCTTCATCGCCCGCAGCTGCTCCTCGCCGATGATCCCGACGGTGTCGCTGTTCTTCGGCAGGTGGACGGTGACGACGTCGGCGACGCGGCACAGCTCGGTGACGTCGTCGACGAGCTCGACGCCCATGCGCGCGGCGCGCTCGGGGGACACGAAGGGGTCGTAGGCCCGCAGCTGCATCCCGAAGGCGCTGCAGCGCTGCGCGACGAGGGCGCCGATGCGCCCGAGCCCGGCCACGCCGAGGACCTTGCCGTGGAGCTCGGTGCCCGAGAAGGCCGAGCGCTTCCACTCCCCGCCGACGAGGCTGGCGTGGGCCTGCGGCACCTGGCGCGCGAGCGAGAGCAGGAGCGCGACCGCGTGCTCGGCGGCGCTGATGATGTTCGACTGCGGGGCGTTGCAGACGACGACGCCGCGGGCGGTCGCCGCGGCCACGTCGACGTTGTCGAGGCCGATGCCCGCCCGTGCGATGACCTTGAGCCGCGTCCCCGCGGCGATGATGTCGGCGTCGATCGTCGTCGCCGAGCGCACGATGACGCCGTCGTACTCGGGGATCGCCTCGACGAGCGAGGCCTTGTCGAGCCCGGTGCGGACGTCGACGTCGAAGTGCTCGGCGAGCTCCTCGACCCCGACCTCGGAGAGCTTGTCAGCCACAAGGATGCGCATGGTCACCGAACGTTCCTCTCACGTGCCCGGGTCGCGCCTGGGAGGGGGCGTGGCGCCCGGGGTGCCTGGTTGGTCCTCGCAGCCGCACGGGCTGCACGCTGCACCGTAGCGAGATCGTGCGCGCGCGCACAATGCGCGACCGACAAGGCCGCCGCCGCGCCCGCGGACGCCACGGCCGGCGCGCCACCGGGCCCGCGCCGGGCTCAGCCGGCGAGGCCCGCGGCGACGAGCCGCGCGTGGACCTCGCGCGTCGCCGTCGAGCGGTTGAGGGTGTAGAAGTGGATCCCCGGCGCGCCGCCGCCGAGCAGCTCGGCGCTGAGCTCGGTGGCGACCTCGACGCCGATGGCGCGCACCGCCTCGGCGTCGCCCTCGACGGCGTGGAGGCGCCGCGCGAGCGCCTCGGGGAAGGCCGCCCCCGACAGCTCGGCGAAGCGCTCGATCTGCGAGACGTTCGTCACCGGCATGACGCCCGGGATGATCGGCACGTCGACGCCACGCGCCGCGGCGTCCTCGACGAAGCGGAAGTAGTCGGCCGCGTCGAAGAAGAACTGCGTGATCGCGAACGACGCCCCGGCACGGACCTTCTCGGCGAAGCGGTCGAGGTCGGCCTCGCGGCTCTCGGCCTCTGGATGGCCCTCCGGGAAGGCCGCGACGCCGACCGTGACGTCGCCGAGGCCCTTGAGCAGCGCGACGAGGTCGACGGCGTGGCGCAGGCCCTCGGGGTGCGGGCGCCAGTCGGCGCGCGGCCCGTCGGGCGGGTCGCCGCGCAGGGCGAGGATGTTGCGCACGCCCGCACCGACGAGGTCGGCGGCGACCTCGCGCACCTGCGCCGCGCTCGACCCCACGCACGTGAGGTGGGCCACGACGGTGAGGTCGGTCGAGGCCACGAGGTCGCGCACGACCCGCAGCGTGCGATCCCGCGTCGAGCCCCCCGCGCCGTAGGTGACGTCGACGAACATGGGCGCCAGCGGCTCGAGCTCGGTGATCGCCGTGCGCAGCCGCGCCTCGCCCTCGTCGGTCCTCGGCGGGAAGAACTCGAAGGAGAACGACGGCTCGGGCGCGGCGATGAGCTCGGCGACCGACCGCTGGGCGCTCACCGCGGCGGCTCCGCGCGCCCGGCCGCCACCCACGGCGGCCTCCCCACGGCGGGGGCCCTCACCCGTCCTGGGGCTTGGGCAGGAACGCCATCATCGCGCGCAGGCGCTCGCCGACCTCCTCGATGGGGTGCTCGGCCTGGCGCTTGCGCATCGCGCGGAAGCCCGGCTGGCCGGCCTGGTTCTCGAGGATCCACTCGCGGGCGAAGGTCCCGTCCTGGATGTCGTCGAGGACCTTGCGCATGCGCTCCTTGACCCCGTCGTCGATGACGTACTGCCCGGAGCGGTAGTCGCCGAACTCCGCGGTGTCCGACACCGAGTAGCGCATGCGCGCGAGCCCGCCCTCGTAGAGCAGGTCGACGATGAGCTTGAGCTCGTGGAGCACCTCGAAGTACGCGATCTCCGGCTGGTAGCCGGCCTCGGTGAGCGTCTCGAAGCCCTTGTGCACGAGGCTCGAGACCCCGCCGCAGAGCACCGACTGCTCGCCGAAGAGGTCGGTCTCGGTCTCCTCGGCGAAGGTCGTCTCGAGGACGCCGCCGCGGGTCGCGCCGAGGGCCTTGGCGTAGGCGAGCGCGAGCTCCTTCGTGTCGCCGCTGGGGTCCTGCTCGACGGCGATGAGCGCCGGCACGCCGGTGTTCTCAGTGTAGGTCCGCCGCACGATGTGCCCGGGGCCCTTGGGGGCGACCATGAAGACGTTGACGTCCTCGGGCGCGCGGATCTGCCCGTAGTGGACGTTGAAGCCGTGGCCGAACATCAGCGCCATGCCCGCCTCGAGGTTGGGCTCGATGTCGCTGGCGTACACCGCCGGCTGGATCTGGTCGGGCAGGAGGACGACGACGACGTCGGCGCGCCGCACCGCGTCGGCGGTCTCGAAGACCTCGAGGCCGGCGGCCTCGGCCGCGGCCCTGCTCTTCGAGCCCTCGTAGAGCCCGACGATGACGTCGACTCCCGACTCGAGGAGGTTGCGGGCGTGGGCGTGGCCCTGCGAGCCGTAGCCGAGCACCGCCACGGTCTTGCCGGAGAGGCGGTCGAGGTCGGCGTGGTCGTCGTAGTACATCGTGGCCATGGCGTGGAGTCCCTCCGTGGGGGGCCGGCGGGGGCCGGCGTCGTCGGACCGTCCGCGCGCAGACGCGCGCGGACGGACCCGCGGCGCGGCGCGCGGCGCGGCGGAAGCCTAGCCGCTGCGCGCCGCGGCCGTGGTCGGGGCGTCAGGCGCTGCGCTCGAGGCGCAGCGAACGGCCCTCGGTGATGCTGCGGGACCCGCGGCCCACGGCGATCGTCCCCGAGCGCACGAGCTCCCGGATGCCGTAGGGCCCGAGCAGCCGCACGAGCGCGTTGAGCTTGTCGGTCGAGCCGGTCGCCTCGAGGGTGACCGCGTCGACGTCGACGTCGACGACCTTCGCGCGGAAGACCTCGGCGAGCTCGATGACCTCGCCGCGGGTGCGGCCCTCCGCGGCGACCTTGACGAACCACAGCTCACGGGTGACGGCCTCGTCCTCGGACAGCTCGACGATCTTGATGATGTGGACGAGCTTGTTGAGCTGCTTGGTGATCTGCTCGATCGACTGGGTCTCGGCGTCGACGACGATCGTCATGCGGCTGATGTCGTCGACCTCGGTCGGCCCCACGGCGAGCGAGTCGATGTTGAAGCCGCGGCGGCTGAAGAGCCCGGCGACGCGGGCGAGCACGCCCGGCTTGTTCTCGACGAGCACGGACAGGGTGTGCATGGGCGTTCCTTCCCGATGGATGCGGGGTCGCGGCAGGGGGTCGTGCTCAGACGACGTTGCCCTCCCGGAGGTGCTCGGGCAGCGCGTGCCCGCCGGGCTCGCCGTCACCGGCGGGCGCGGCCTCCGCGCCCGCGCGGACCTGCTCGTACCACTCCTCGGCCGACTCGATGATGTCGTCGTTCGACGCGCCCGCGGGCACCATCGGGAAGACCTTCTCGGTCTGGTCGCAGCGGAAGTCGATGATCACCGGGCCGTCGGCGACCCCCAGCGCCTTGTCGAGGGTGGCCTCGACCTCCGCGGCGTTGTCGCAGCGGTAGCCCGGCATGCCGTAGGCATCGGCGAGCTTGACGAAGTCGGGGACGTCGAAGCCGAGGTCGATGGCGCTGTAGCGCTCGTCGTAGAAGAGCTCCTGCCACTGGCGGACCATACCGAGGCTGCCGTTGTTGATGATGCAGAAGACGACGGGGATGTTCTCGCTGCGGGCGGTGGCGAGCTCCTGCAGCGTCATCTGGAAGCTGCCGTCGCCGTCGACGGCGATGACCGGCAGGTCGGGCCGGCCGACCTTCGCGCCGATGGCCGCGGGCACGCAGAAGCCCATCGTCCCGAGCCCGCCGGAGTTGATCCAGGTGCGCGGCTGCTCGTAGCGGATGAGCTGGGAGGCCCACATCTGGTGCTGGCCGACGCCGGTGACGACGATGCCCTCGCCATCGAGCTTCTCGGAGAGCGCGCGCAGCACGGTCTGCGGCTTGAGGACGCCGCCGGGCTCCTGGGTGTCGTGCAGCGGGTGCTCGGCCTGCCACTCGGCCAGCGTGCGCCACCAGCCCGAGAGGTCCGGGGCGCGCTGGCCGCTCGCGAGCGCGGCGTCGAGGGCCTCGCACATCTGCTCGATGACGATGCCGGCGTCGCCGACGATCGGCACGTCGACGGCGCGGTTCTTGCCGATCTCGGCGGGGTCGACGTCGACGTGGATGACCCGTGCGCCGGGCGCGAAGCTGCCGAGCTTGCCGGTGACGCGATCGTCGAAGCGCGCGCCGAGGGCGATGAGGAGGTCAGACTTCTGCATCGCGGTGACCGCGGTCCAGTGCCCGTGCATGCCGGGCATGCCGAGGTGCTGGGGGTGGCTGTCGGGCAGGGCGCCGCGGGCCATGAGCGTCGTGACGACCGGGAGGTTCGCGGTCTCGGCGAGGCGGCGCAGCCCCTCGCTGCCGTTGGCCTTGATGACCCCGCCACCGGCGTAGATGACCGGCCGCTCCGCGGCGAGGATCTCGGCCACGGCCTGGCGCACCATCTTGCCGTGTCCCCGGGTGGTCGGCCGGTAGCCGGGCAGCGCGAGGCCGTCCGCAGGCTGGTACTCGAACGTCGCGTTGAGGACGTCCTTCGGGAGGTCGATGAGCACCGGACCGGGGCGCCCCGTCGAGGCGATGTGGAAGGCCTCGGCGATCGCCGGCGCGATGCGCTCGGGCTCGGTGATCATCTCGTTGTGCTTCGTGATCGGCATGGTGATGCCGGTGATGTCGGCCTCCTGGAAGGCGTCGCCGCCGACCGCGGCGGTGGGAACCTGCCCGGTGATCGCGACGATCGGGACCGAGTCCATGTAGGCGTCGGCGAGGGCGGTCGTGAGGTTCGTCCCGCCCGGGCCGCTCGTCGCGATGCACACCCCGACCCTGCCGGTGGCGTGGGCGTAGCCCTCGGCCATGTGCCCCGCGCCCTGCTCATGGCGCGCGAGGATGTGGCGGATCGACGAGTCGAGCATCGGGTCGTAGGCCGGCAGGATCGCTCCCCCGGGATGGCCGAACATGACGTCGACGCCCTGGTCCTCCAGGGCGCGGATGACGGCGGTGGCGCCGGTGATCTCCATGGGTGCTCGTGGTCCTCGTGTCGTCGCGGATCGGTCGGTGGAACGAAAAAGACCTCCCACCGGGTATCCGGTCGAGAGGTCTGCGCCTGGGCGGCGGGTGGGCGTCAGCGCACGCCAGCCAGGCGCAGCGAGGGTACGAGCACGAGGTGGCGGAGCGGAAGCCGCGGCATCGTGCACCTCCCCTGCAGTCCCGTTGGCGTCGCCCGGCAGCCCGCCGGGTCAGGCGCCAGTGTGCGGTGCCGCGGCCCGGCTGTCAACCCCGCCGCTGCGCGCTCGGGCCGAAGCCGACGAACGGCGTGGCCCGACGGACACGCCAGGACACCGCCGGGAGGATTCATCGAGGCCCCCGGCGGGGCATGATGGGGTGCAACACCGCGACGCACCATGCGGCGGGCGGGTTCCCGCCCCCTCCCGCCGCAGACGGTGCCCCCTCCCCCGCCATCCGGCCGCCGAGCCCCGAGGGCTCGTTGCGACGTGCGCCCCACCACCAGCACGGGTCACGGCGCGCTGCGCGGCGTCCACGCGAGGCCGGCGCCACGCGCGGCGCGCCCGCAGCCGCCGGCGAGGCAGGCCACCGGGGCGCCGCGCTCGAGGGTCGTGAGCTCCTCGGGGTCGTAGGGCGCGGGCTCGTCGAGCCGCCATCCGCCCGGCAGGGCACGCCAGCGCCCCGCCGCCACGCTCGCCGCCGCACCGTCGACGACGACGGCGTCGGCCTCGGCGATCGGCGGGAGTCCGAGCAGGCAGCTCGCCTCCGCGGGGTCGTAGCCCTTGGCCGTGAGCACGCGGCGCACCGAGCTGAGGACGGACTCGCGCTCGAGGCGGCGCTCGGCGATCGCCTCGACGAGACGGTCGGTCACCGCCTCGGCCTCCCGCCAGGGGCCGGCGAGCAGCGCGAGGTCCGCCCCCGCGGCGATGGCCTGCTCGGCGGCAGCGGGCAGGCTCCACGTCTCCCCGATCGCCCCCATCTCGAGGGCGTCGCTGACGATGAGCCCGTCGAAGCCCCAGTCCTCGCGCAGCAGCGCATGCGCCTCGGGCGAGAGGCTCGCCGGGAGCTCCTCGTCGAGGGCGGTGACGAGGACGTGGGCGGTCATGACCGCGTCGAGGTGATCGAGGGCCTCGCGGAAGGCGAGGAGGTCGGTGGACCGCAGCTCCTCGAGGCTGGCGTCGACGGTCGGCAGCGTGAGGTGGCTGTCGACGGCCGTGCGCCCGTGGCCCGGGAAGTGCTTGCCGACCGCGCCGACGCCCCCGCTGCGCAGGCCCCTGGCGAACGCGGCGCCGTAGCGCGCGACGCGCTGGGCGTCGGCAGCGTAGGCGCGGTCACCGATGACCGTGCCGTCGGCGGCGGCGCTCACGTCGAGCACCGGCGCGAGGTTGAGGTCGATCCCGAGCTCGGCGAGCTCGGCACCGAGCTCGGCGGCGACGCGCTCGACCTCGGCGGGATCGCCATCGTCGGCCAGCGCGCGGGCCGAGGGCAGCCGCGGCACCGCGTCGACGGCCCCGAGCCGGGCGACGCGGCCGCCCTCCTCGTCGACGGCCACGAGCAGGCCGGCGGGCGCGCCGTCGCGCAGGGCGGCGACGAGCTCGGCGACCTGCCCGGCGCTCTCCACGTTCGGCGGCATGAGGATGACCGAGCCGGCGTGGCGCCCGACGACCTCGCGCGCGCGCTCGCCTGCGGCGAGTCCGGGCACCCCCGACATCACGAGCTGGGCGGCGAGCTCGCGCTCGCCCAGCGGGGTGCAGGCGCCCTCCTCCGCGGCGCGCGCGGTCGGCAGCGCCGTCGGCAGCACCGTCGACGCGAGCGCGACGAGGAGGGCGAGCAGCAGCGCGGCGGCGCGAGCGGGGGCGCGGGGCATCGTGCCCTGAACCTAGCGCGCGGCGGGTGGGCCGACCGCCTCGAGCCGGGAGCCGTCGAGGTCGGCGAGACGCGTCGCGCCGGTGGCCCAGGCGGCGATGCGCAGCTGCTCGAGGAGGATGCCGACGGCGTCGATGGCGGCCGCGGGCCCCTCGGCGGCGGCGGCGAGCACGCCGCGGGCCACGCCGGCGAGGCGCGCGCCGAGGCACAGGGCCTTCGCGGCGTCGACCCCGTCGGCGATGCCGCCGGAGGCGATGAGGACGACGTCGCCCCGGCCCCGACGGTCGAGCGCGGCGCGGGCGTGGGCGACCGCGGCGGCGGTCGGCCAGCCCCAGTCGGCGAAGGCCGCGGCCACCGCCCCGGCCCGAGCGTCGCGCTGGCCCTCGAGGCGGGCCCAGTTCGTGCCGCCCGCGCCGGCGACGTCGATGCCGGCCACCCCCGCGTCGAGGAGGAGGTCGACGTCCTCGGGGGCGAGGCCGAAGCCGACCTCCTTGACGACGACGGGCACCGAGAGCCCGGCCGCGGTCTCGGCGATGCGCTCGGCGAGGCCGGCGAAGGTGGTGTCGCCGCCGACCTGGAGCGCCTCCTGCACGGCGTTGAGGTGCAGCACGAGCGCGTCGGCGGCGCAGGCCTCGACGAGGGTCTCGCAGCCCTCGACGCCGACCTCGGCGAGCTGGACCGCGCCGAGGTTGGCGAGCACCGGCACGTCGGGCGCGACCTCCCGCACGTCGAAGCCCTCGCGCCGCAGGGGGTCGATGAGGAGCACACGTCCGGAGCCCAGGCCGACGGGCAGGCCGTGGTGCTGGGCGGCGGCGCCGAGCGCGCGGTTGACCGGGCCGGCCTCGCCGGTGCCGCCGGTCATGCAGGACAGCAGCAGTGGTGCGGCCACCGTCCGGCCCCACAGGCTCAGGGAGAGGTCGACGTCGGCGAGGTCGGCCTCGGGCAGGGCCCGTGCGCGCAGCCGCAGGCCCTCGAGGCCGGTGGTGGCCGTGGCGAAGCCGACGTCACCGCCGAGGGCGAGGGCGAGGTGGTCGCGCTTGCGGGACGCGTGGTCGCCCGCGCTCACCGCCTCAGCGCCAACCCTCCACCTGCACGGTGACGCGGCGGGCGCGGGCCTGGTCGAGCTCGATGAACATCACGCGCTGCCACGTACCGAGGCCGAGCGCGCCGTCGACGACGGGGATGGTCTCCGAGGACGACCCGAGCAGCATCTGCTTGATGTGCGCGTGCCCGTTGATGGGCTCCTCCTCGGCCGTCGAGGCGAGCGTCGCGGGGTCGCGGATCTCGAAGTCGTCGTGGCGGTAGTAGGCGTCCGGCGGCACGAGCTTCTCCATGAAGAGCCGGAAGTCCTCGAGGAAGCACGTCTCGCGCTCGTTGATCTTCACCGCGCAGGTCGTGTGCGGGGTGAAGACCGAGAGGTGGCCGTCGCGCACGCCGCTGAGGGCCAGCAGCGCATGGCACTCGTCGGTGACGTCGATGACGTGGAAGGCGCGCTCGGTCGGCAGCTCGACGGTGCGCCGCATGAGCGTCGGGGTCCGCGTGCTGAGGTCGACGACCTCCACGGCCTCGGTGGTCACACCCGTCGCGCGCATCTGTGCCTCCTGTGCGGCCGCCCGATGCTGCTGGGGGGACCGACCGTTGCCGTTGGTGAACATCCGTGAGCCTATCGTAGCGACGTCACATCTGTGCTCTCAGCCGCGCCCACCCTACCCCTTCGCGCGCCGCTTCAGACCCCCCGGCTCGCCCGTTCGCGGGACCAGGCGTCGGGGCGCAGGAGCTCAGCAGCCGTGAGGGCCACCTTGCGCGGGGTCGACACCGTGGCACGGACGGTGAAGACCTGCCAGTCCGCGGCCTCGAGCGCGTCGAGGATGCCGGCGTAGAGGCGTTGGGCGAGGCGGATCGCGCTGCGGTTGCGCGGCGGAAGCAGGGCGAGGCCGGCCTCGGCGGCGGCGTAGTACTCGCGCGTGCGTGCCGCCTCGAAGGCGAGCAGCCGCCGCAGCGACGGGGTGACGTGGCGTCGGTGGAGGTCGGCCTCCTCGACGCCGAAGCGGGCGAGGTCCTCGAGCGGGAGGTAGAGCCGGCCCCGATCCCAGTCCTCGGCGACGTCGCGCAGGAAGTTCGTGAGCTGGAAGGCGATGCCGAGGTCCATGGCGCGGTCACGGGCCGCGGGGTGGTCACAGTCGAGGACCGGCAGCATCATCGAGCCGATGACCGCCGCTGAGCCGTACATGTAGGCGTAGAGGTCGTCGAAGGTCTCGTACCGCGTCACCGTGAGGTCGGCGGCCATCGAGGCGAGGAAGGCCTCGAGGTCCTCCCGGGCGATGGAGAGCTCGTCGACGCTCGCGATGGCGGCCTTGAGGACAGGGTCGGCGCTGTCGCCGGCGTCGAGGTCGGCGAGGAAGGCCGCGCTCCAGGCCTCGAGCTCGGCGCGCCGGCGCTCGGGCGGCCAGTCGAGGCCCATGTGGTCGACGAGGTCGTCGGCGTAGCGGGCGAAGCCGTAGAGGGCGTGGACGTGGCGACGGCGCTCGGGCGGCAGGAAGCGCGTCGCGAAGAAGTACGTCCGGCCGTGCGCGGCGTGGAGCCGGCGGCAGAGCTCGTAGCTGCCGGCGAGGTCGACGCTGCCGTCGCCGCAGGCGAGCTCCTCGATCCCCCGGGCCACGAGCGAGGTGGAGGGGTCGGGGTGGCGGTAGCCCCCCGCGGCGGTGGCCTCGGCCGCGCGGGGCGCGCCGGCGGGCGTGGCCCCGCTCACGGCGCGAGCTCCTCCTGGCCGACCTGCGCGAGCGCGCGCTCGGCGGCGAGCTTGCCGCTGATGAGCACCATCGGCACCCCCACGCCCGGCGTCGTGCTCGAGCCGGCGAAGACCACGCCCCGGACCTTGGGGGCGACGTTGGCGGGGCGGAACGGCCCGGTCTGGCGGAAGTGGTGGCTCGCCGCGAACGGGGTGCCCGCAGCCATGCCCTGCCGCGCCCAGTCGGCAGGGGTGACGACCTCGCTGGCGACGGTGGCCTCGGCGATGGGTCCGTAGCCGGCGCGCTCGAGCTCGGCCTGGGCGCGCTCGAGCTCACGGGGGGCCTGGGCATCCCAGTCGATGGGGTCGCCCTCGAGGTTCGGCGTCGGCAGGAGCCAGAAGCCGACGTCGCCACCGGGCGGGGCGAGGTCGGGGTCGGAGTGGGTCGGCACGGTGAGGAACCACGACGGGTCGCGCTGCATGCGCCCGGCGAGGATGTCGTCGAAGGACGCCTGGAAGTCGCGCGCGAAGTGGATGTTGTGGTGCGCGGCGTCGGGCACCTTGCGGTCGAGCCCGAGGTGGACGACGACGCAGGACGGCGAGTACGTGAGGCGCTTGACCCGCCGCGGCGTCGCCTCGGGCGGCAGGAGGTCACGGTAGGCCACCGGCAGGTCGGGGTTGAGGACGACGACGTCGAAGGGCACGCGCTCACCGTCGGCGGTGCGCGCGGCGATGGCCCGGCCGCCGGCGACCTCGATCTCGGCGACCGGGGTCGACATCCGCAGCTCGACGCCCATGCGCTCGGCGAGCCCGGCCAGGGCCACGCTCGCGGCGTGGACCCCGCCCTTGGCCGAGTAGACCCCCTCGATGGCATCCATGTAGGCGATGACCGCGTAGATCCCGAGCGCCTCGTAGGGGCTCATGCCCGCGTACATCGACTGGAACGTGAACATCCGGATGAGACGCCAGTCGGTGAGGAAGCTCTCGACGAGGGGGTAGACGCGGCGGAACCCACCGAGGCGGATGAGCCGGGCCGCGGCCTGCGGCTTGGCGAGCGCCAGCGGGGAGTCGAAGTTGTTGTCGATGAAGCTGTCGTACTCGGCGAGGTAGAGCTCCCGCAGCCGCGCGGCGAGCCGTGTGAAGCGCTCGGCCTCGTCGGGGCCGCAGACCTCGGCGACCTCCTCGCGCATCGCCTCGACGTCGCCGCGCACCCGCAGCACCGACCCGTCGTGGAAGGTCGCACGGTAGGCGGGGTCGAGGCGGATGAGCTCGAGGTGGTCGGCGAGGTCCTCGCCGCCGAGGGCGAAGAGGTCGGCGAGCAGGCGCGGCATCGTGAGCACGCTCGGCCCGGTGTCGAAGGCGAAGCCGTCGCGCTCGATGCGCCCCGCGCGCCCGCCGGGGCGCGCGTCACGCTCGAGGACGGTGACGTCGAGCCCGGCGGCACGCAGGCGGATCGCGGCGGCGAGCCCGCCGTAGCCGGCGCCGACGACGACGGCGCGGCGCCGACGTCCCGTGGTCACGGACGCGGTCATGGCAGCCTTTCGGGCGGGGGGGTCGGTGGGCTGAGCCGCGGCTCAGGTGGCGCGGCGCACGGCGAGCTCGGCGAGCGCGGACAACGCCGAGCGGGCGGGTTCAGGCAAGGGGTCGAGGGCACGCTGGGCGGCGTCCTCCTGGCGGGACAGCAGCTCCTCGACCGACGACAGGGCGCCGGAGTCGACGATGATCTGCCGGGCCCGGTCGGCGCCGGACTCGTCGAGCTCGGGGTTGCCGAGGGAGCGCGCGAGGACCTCGCGCTCGGCCTCGTCGGCCAGCGCCATCGCCCGCAGCATGAGGACGGTGCGCTTGCCCTCGCGGAGGTCCTCGATCGCGCCCTTGCCGGTGGCCTCGGGGTCGCCGAAGACCCCGAGGACGTCGTCGCGCAGCTGGAAGGCAAGGCCGAGGGCGTCGCCGTAGGCGGCCAGCGCGGCGGCGGTCGCGGCGTCACCGCCGCCGAGGGCCGCACCGAGCTCGAGCGGACGCGTGACCGTGTAGCGCCCGGACTTCAGCAGCGCGACGCGCCGGGAGTCCTCCTCGCCGGCCTCACGGTGCCCGGCGAGACGCAGGTCGAGGTACTGCCCGGCCATGACCTCGACGCGCAGCGCGGTGAACACCGAGCGGGCGCGGTCGAGGGCGGCGGCGGGCAGGGCCGCCTCGTCGAAGAGCTGGTCGGCCCAGACGAAGGCGAGGTCGCCGGCGAGGATGCCGCCGCCCACGCCGAACCACTCGTCGTCACCGGCCAGCCCCTCCTCGCGGTGGGTGGCGGCCAGGGCGGTGTGCACCGCCGGGCGGCCCCGCCGCTCGGCGGAGCGGTCCATGATGTCGTCGTGGATGAGCGCGAAGGTGTGGAGCAGCTCGACCGCACCGGCAGGGGCGAGCACGCCCTCGTCGTGGTCGGCACCGGTGGCGCGGTAGCCCCAGTAGACGAACGCGGGCCGCAGGCGCTTGCCCCCGGCGGCGACGAGCCCGGCGATCTCGCGGCCGACGGGCTCGAGGGCGGGATCGAGGGCGACGAGGTCGTCGATGCGCGCGGTGAGGAAGGCCTCGAGCGCCTCGTCGACCGCGCCGCCCACCGACTCGAGTGGGTCGCTCATCGTGCGCACCCCTGCTCGTTCGGCTCCGGCGTCACGACCGGTTGGGCCCCGCATGAGCACCTCGTCTGGTTCTCGGCTCGACTTCGGCGACCCCACCGAGCCGCCACTGTAGCGCCAGAGGTGTGCCCACATCGGCGCCGATTCACTCGACAGAGTGTAAAGGCACCGACGGGTCAGGAGGTGAGGCGCTCGCGCAAGAGCTCGTTGACGCGCTGGGGGTTGGCCTGTCCGCGGCTGGCCTTCATCACCGCGCCGACGAGCGCGCCGATCGCCTTATCGTTGCCGCCGCGCACCTTCTCCGCCGCCGCCGGGTCGGCGGCGATGGCCTCGTCGACGAGCGTGACGAGCTCGCCCTCGTCGGAGACCTGCTCGAGGCCGCGGGCCTTGGCGACCTCCCCCGGCCGGCCCTCGCCCTCGAGCACGCCGACGAGGACCTCCCGGGCGAGCTTCGTCGACAGCGTGCCGCGCGCGACGAGGTCGACGAGCTCGGCGAGCGCGTCGCCGGCCAGCGGCACCCCCGCGGGATCGACGTCGGCCTCACGGCACCACGACAGCACCTCGTTGGCGAGCCACTTCGCCGCGGCGGCCGGCTCGGCGCCGGCGGCCACGGCCTCGTCGAGCACGACGACGAGCCCGGCGTCGACGAGCGTGACGGCGGCCTCGTCGCTGAGGCCGAGCCCGCCGGTGAGACGGGCGCGCATCTGCGCGGGCAGCTCGGGCAGGGCCGCGGCGAGGCGCTCGACGTCGGCGCGCTCGGGGGTGACCGGCACGAGGTCGGGGTCGGGGAAGTAGCGGTAGTCGAAGACCTCCTCCTTGGCCCGCAGCGTCGAGGTCCGCCCGGCATCCTCGTCCCAGTGGCGGGTCTCCTGGGTGACGGCCTCCCCGGCGTCGAGCAGCGCGCCCTGCCGCTCGATCTCGTGGGCCACCGCACGCTGCAGCGAGCGCAGGGAGTTCATGTTCTTGACCTCGACGCGGGTGCCGAAGGCCTCGTCGCCGCGGCGGCGCACCGAGACGTTGGCGTCGCAGCGCATCGAGCCCTCCTCGAGCTTGGCGTCGCTGATGCCGAGGGCGCGCACGATGCCGCGCAGCTCGGCGAGGTAGGCCCGGGCCTCCTCGGGGCCGCGCACGTCGGGCTCGCTCACGATCTCGAGCAGGGGGATGCCCGCGCGGTTGTAGTCGATGAGGGAGTGGTCGGCACCGGCGATGCGGCCGGTGCCGCCGACGTGCAGGGACTTGCCGGTGTCCTCCTCCATGTGCACCCGGGTGATGCCGATGCGACGACTCGTCCCGTCGACGGCGACGTCGAGGTGGCCGTCGGCGCAGATCGGCACGTCGTACTGCGAGATCTGGTAGTTCTTCGGCATGTCGGGATAGAAGTAGTTCTTGCGGTGGAACTGGCTGCGCGGCGCGACCTCGCAGGCCAGGGCGAGGCCGAGCGAGATCGCCGCCTCGATCGCCGCGGCGTTGGGCACCGGCAGCGACCCGGGCTGGCCGGTGCACACCGCGCAGGTCTTCGTGTTCGGCTCGCCCCCGAAGTCCGTCGGGCAGCCGCAGAACATCTTCGTCCGCGTGCCGAGCTCGACGTGGACCTCGAGGCCGATGACCGCCTCGTAGGCGCTGCTCATGCTCGCTCCTCCGCCGCGTCGTCGAGCGCGTCCGGCGCGAGGTCGAGGCCGAGCGAGGCCTCGAGCGCCGCCGCGACCTGGAACATCACCGGCTCGCCGAGATGGGGCGCCATGACCTGCAGGCCGACGGGCAGCCCGGCCTCGTCGCCGCCGACCGGCAGCGACATCGCCGGGGTGCCCGCGAGGTTGGAGGGCACGGCGAAGACGTCGTTCAAGTACATCGCGAGGGGGTCGTCGACCTTCTCGCCGATGCCGAACGCCGTCGAGGGCGTCGCCGGGCTCACGAGCGCGTCGCAGCTGGCGTAGGCCGCGGCGAAGTCCTCCTGCACGAGGGTGCGGACCTTCTGCGCCTGGAGGTAGTAGGCGTCGAAGTAGCCCGCCGACAGGGCGTACGTGCCGATCATGATGCGCCGCTTGACCTCCGGGCCGAAGCCCTCGGCGCGGGTGGCGGCCATCATCTCCTCGGTCGTCGGCCCGTCGACGCGCAGGCCGTAGCGCACCCCGTCGAAGCGCGAGAGGTTCGAGGACGCCTCCGAGGGCGCGATGAGGTAGTACGCCGGCAGGGCCTTGTCGGCGTGGGGCAGGGCGACCTCGACGACGTCGGCGCCGAGCGCGGCGAGGCGCTCGACGGCCTCGGCGCAGCGGGCGCGCACGCCCGGCTCGACGCCCTCGCCGTCGAGGAAGCTCGACACGACGCCGATGCGCAGCCCCTCGACGCCGCGGTCGAGCGCGGGCCGTGCCGGCGGCGGATCCTCGGGGATCGACGTCGCATCCCGCGGGTCGTGCCCGGCGATGGCCTCGTAGAGCGCCGCGGCGTCGGCCACGCTGCGCGCCATCGGGCCGACCTGATCGAGGGAGGAGCCGAAGGCCACGAGGCCGAAGCGCGACACGAGGCCGTAGGTGGGCTTGACGCCGACGATGCCGCAGAACGCCGCGGGCTGACGGATCGAGCCACCGGTGTCGGTGCCGATGCCGAGGGGGGCGTGGCGGCCGCCGACCGCGGCGGCCGAGCCGCCCGAGGAGCCGCCCGGCACGCGGTCGAGGTCGAAGGGGTTGCGCGTCACCCCGAAGGCGGAGTTCTCCGTCGAGGAGCCCATCGCGAACTCGTCCATGTTCGTCTTGCCGAGCACGACGGCGTCGGCGGCGGCGAGCCGCTCGACGACGGTGGCGTCGTAGGGCGGGTGGTAGTCCTCGAGCATGCGCGAGCCGCAGGTCGTGGCCACCCCACGGGTGCAGAGGATGTCCTTGAGCGCGACGGGCACGCCGGCCAGCGCCCCGACCGCCTCGCCGGCGGCGCGGCGCCGGTCGACGTCGGCGGCGTGGGCGAGCGCGGTGTCGTCGAGGGTGCGCAGGAACGCCCCGAGGGCACCGTCGGTCGCCCGGATGCGCGCGAGGTGGGCCTCGGCGACGGCGACGGCGGTGGTCTCGCCGGCCTCCATCGCGGCGAGTAGCGTCGCCGCGTCGGCCCGGGTGAGGTCGTCGGGCATCTAGGCCTCCTCCCCCACGATGCGCGGCACGCGGAAGCGCCCGTCCTCGACGGCGGGGGCGTTGGCGAGCGCCTCGTCCTGGCCGAGCGACGGCCCGGGGGCGTCGGCGCGGGCGACGCCCGCGAGCGGGTAGGGGTGGCTCGTCGGGACGACGTCGCCGGCGGCGACCTCCCCGACCTGCTCGGCGTAGGCGAGGATGTCGGAGAGCTGGCTGGCGAGCCCCGCGACCTCCTCGTCGGTCAGGGCGATGCGCGCGAGCCGGGCGACGTGGCGCACCTGCTCATCGGACAGCGACATCGGACCTCCTTGCGGCGGCTGGGGCGCGGACGCTACCGCGGCGGGCCGTCGGGCCGCCAACGCCGGCGCCTCAGGGCTCGAGGCGCCGCCAGTCGCCCTCGGGGTCCTCGAGCAGCCCCCCGTCGTCGAAGCGGGTGAGGTCCTCGAAGCGCCCGTCGTCGCCGCCCCAGACGAGCAGCCCCGCGCCGGTCCACACCACCGCCGCGCCCTGGCGGGCCTCGAGCGGCGCGGCCGGCCATGCCGACCAGGCGTCCTCGGCGGGGTCGTAGGCGCTCACCTGCTCACGCGGCTGCGGGCTCACCTCGTCGTCGTCGACGGCGAAGGCGAGCCCACCGACGACGAGGACCTCCTCGCCGGTCCACACGAGCTGCTCGCCCGCCGCGGCGGGCTCGTCGCGCTCGGCGAGCGCGCGCCACGCGCCCGAGGCGGGGTCGAGGGCGACGCCCCCCGCACCGGCGACGCCGACGAGCTCCGTGCCGGTCCACACGACCTCGCCGCCGAGCGACACCGCGTCGGGCACGTCGTCGAGGACCTCCCAGGCGCCCGCCTCGGGGTCGTAGCGCGCGGTGTCGCCGACGGGCTCGAAGCCGTCGTCGCGCCCGCCGGCCACGACGAGCCCGGCGTCGGTCCAGCCGCCGACCGCGCCGGGCTGCGGGCCGGCGGGCAGGGGCTCGAGCGCCTGCCAACGGTCCGCGGCGGGGTCGTAGGCCCACGCGTCGTCGAGGGCCTGCGGGCCCTCCGGCCCCTCCCCGTCGACGCGGGAGCCGCCGGCGAGCACGAGCTCGCTGCCGCTCCAGCCCGCGACCGCGCCGAGCCGGCGCGCCGCCTCGGGGGCCTCACGCTCCTCCCAGGCGTCGCGGTCGGGGTCGTAGGTCAGCACCGCCGGCGCGCTCGGCTCGACGACGAGGAGCATCCCGCCGGTCCAGGCCGCGGCGTAGGCGCCGCTGAGCGGCGTCGGTGCGCGGTCGAGCTCGCGCCAGCCCCGGCCGGGACGGTAGGCCGCGCCGTCACGACGGAGCTCGTCGCGGATGTCGACCCCGCCGACGACGAGGACCTCCTCGCCGGTCCACACCGCGAGCGGGTCGCTGCGCGGCTGGAGGGGCACGGCGGGCTCGTAGCGCGGCGGCGCGGGCTCGTCCTCCCCGGGCGCGCCGTCGCCAGCGTCGCCCTCCCCGGGCGCGCCGTCGCCAGCGTCGTCCTCGCCGGGCCCGCCCTCCCCCGGCCCGGCCGCGTCCCCACCGGCCTCCGGCCCCGGCGTCGGCGTCGCGACGTCCTGGCCCGCGGCGGTCTCGCGGTCGGCGGACCCGGCCGCGGTCGGCTCGGAGTCGGCCTCGCAGCCGGCGAGCAGCGCGAGGCCGAGGACGGCGGCGAGCACGACGCCGGCGGACCGGCTTGCCGTCGGGCTCACGAGGCGGCCTCGCTCGCGTCGGTCGCCTCCCCGGGCAGCGCGCCGGAGGCCAGCAGCGCCGCGAAGCCCTCCTCGTCGACGGTGGGCACGCCGAGCTCGCCGGCGCGATCGGCCTTCGACCCGGGGTCGGCGCCGACGACGACGACCGAGGTGCGCCGCGACACGCTCGAGGTCACCTTGCCGCCGCGGTCGAGCACCGCCTGCTTGGCCTCGTCGCGGGTGAAGCCCTCGAGGCCGCCGGTGAGCACGACGGTCCAGCCCTCGAGGAGGTCGCTGCGCTCGACGGCGTCGGTGTCGGTGCGCACGCCCGCGGCGACGAGGCCGTCGACGAGCTCGGCGTTGCGGGGGGTGTCGAAGAACGCCCGGACCGCCTGGGCGATGATCGGCCCGACCCCGTCGACCGCGGCGATCTCCTCGGCGTCGGCGGCGCGCAGCGCCTCGAGGGTGCCGAAGTGACGGGCGAGCAGGCGCGCGACGGTCCCGCCGACGTGGCGGATGCCGAGCGCGACGAGCAGGCGCTCGAGCGGCTGGGCCTTGGCCTCCTCGATCGCCGCGAGGAGGTTGTCGACGCGGCGCTCGCCGAAGCCCTCGAGGGCGAGCAGGGCGTCGCGGTCGAGGTGGAAGAGCCCGACGACGTCGCTGACGAGCCCCTCGTCGAGCAGGAGCTTGGCGGTCTCGTAGCCGAGGCCCTCGATGTCGAGCGCGCCACGGCTCGCGACGTGCGCGAGCGACTCGAGGAGGCGGTTGGGACAGTCGATGTTCGCGCAGTAGCTCGCCGCCTCGCCCTCGAGGCGCACGACCTCCGAGCCGCAGAACGGGCACGCCGTCGGCATGCGCCAGGGCCCGGCCGTCTCGACCTCGGGCGGTCGCTTGGCCTCGACGTAGCCGACGACCTCGGGGATGACGTCGCCGGCCTTGCGCACGACGACGGTGTCGCCCGGGCGGACGTCCTTGAGCGCAGCCTGGTCCTCGTTGTGCAGCGTCGCCGTCGAGATCGTCGAGCCGGCGACGAGGACGGGCTCGAGGCGGGCGAAGGGCGTGACCTTGCCGGTACGACCGACGTTGACCTCGATGTCGAGCAGGAGGGTCTCGCGCTCCTCCGGCGGGTACTTGAAGGCGATCGCCCAGCGCGGCGCCCGCGACGTCGAGCCGAGGCGGCGCTGGTGGGCGTGGTCGTCGACCTTGACGACGACGCCGTCGATCTCGTAGGGCGGGTCGTGGCGGTGCGCCCTCCAGTGCTCGACGAAGTCCTGGACCTCGGCGACGCCCTCGACGGTGCTGGTCTCCTCGGCCACCGGCAGCCCCGCCTCGGCGAGGAGATCGAGGAACGCCGCGTGGCTGGCCACCTCGAGCCCCTCGACGGCGCCCATGCCGTGGCACACCATCGACAGCGGTCGCTCGGCGGTCACGCGCGGGTCCTTCTGGCGCAGGGCGCCCGAGGCGGCGTTGCGGGGGTTGGCGAAGCGCGCGAGGCCGGCCTGCTCCCGCTCGGCGTTCATCGCCTCGAACGCCGCGACGGGGTAGTAGACCTCGCCGCGGACCTCGAGCAGCGCCGGCGGGTCGGCGAGGGCGAGGACCTCGGGGACCGCCGCGATCGTCCTGGCGTTGGCGGTGATGTCCTCGCCGGTCACGCCGTCGCCGCGGGTGACCGCCCGCTCGAGCCAGCCGCCCACGTAGGACAGCCCGATGGCGACGCCGTCGACCTTGAGCTCGCAGGTGTAGCGCGGCGTGGCGCCCTCGAGGCCGCGCTCGACGCGCTCGGCCCAGGCGACGAGCTCGGCGGGCTCGAAGGCGTTGTCGAGCGAGAGCATCGCCACCCGGTGCGCGACCGGGGTGAAGGAGGGGTCCGGCGGCGCGCCGACGCGCTGGGTCGGCGAGCCGGGGTGGGCGAGCTCGGGGTGGGCGGCCTCGAGGGCCTCGAGCTCGGCGAGGAGCGCGTCGAACGCGGCGTCGCTGAGCTCGGGGTCGCCGAGGACGTAGTAGCGGTAGCGGTGCCGCTCGATCTCGGCGGCGAGCTCGGCGGCGCGCTGCCGCGGGGACGGTTCGGCCATCCCTGAAGTCTGCGCCGGCGCCGCCGCCGCGCAACCTCGGCCTCCACAGCGGCGGCGGAGGCGTCGCCGATGGCGGCTATCGTGCGGACCATGACCGCCCGCCGCCCGACCCACGCAGCCGTCCTCGTCCTCCTGCTCGGCGCGCTCGCCCTCGGCGCCTGCGAGGCCGACGAGCCCGTCGACCTCGAGGCACGCCTCGATGAGATCGCCGGGCAGGTCGCGGAGGTCCGGGGGCTCGACGCCCCCGAGGCCGTCGACGCCGAGATCCTCGACCCCGGCGACTTCGCCGCACTCGTCCTCGAGCTCGGCGAGGCGCGGACCGGGCAGGTCGCCAGCGCCGAGCAGGAGGCCGGCGAGGCGGTCCTCGTCGCGCTGCGCCATCTCGAGGAGGGCGTGGACCTCGACGCGGTCACCGCCGAGGCGGTCGAGGGCGGCGTGGTCGGCGGGGTCTACGTGCCCGAGGAGGGTGCGGTCTACCTGCCCGGCGAGGAGGAGGGGCTCGACCCGCTCGGCGAGGTCACCGCCGCGCACGAGCTCACCCACGCGCTGCAGGACCGCACCGTCGGACTCGAGGGCCTGCTCGACCTCGCCGTCGAGGGTGACCCCGACGCCTTCCTCGCCCTCAACGCCGTCGTCGAGGGCGACGCGGTGTGGACCCAGGAGCGCTGGTCACGGGTGCACCAGGACACCGAGGACCGGGCGTCCTACCTCGGCGGCGGTGACGCCGAGGCCATCGCCGAGGGCCAGCGGGCGCTCGAGGCCCTGCCGGCCTACCTGCGCGACCAGCTGCTCTTCCCCTACACCGCCGGCGCGGACTTCGTCGAGGCGCTCGTCGCCGACGGCGGGGTCGGCGCGATCGACGCCGCGCTCGCCGACCCGCCGACGACGACCGCGGAGATCCTCGAGCCCGAGCGCTACCTCGACGGCTTCGAGCCCGCCGACGTCGCCGTCGAGACCTCGCCGGGTCCGGAGTGGGACGAGGCGGTCCGCCAGGGCTTCGGGGCCTTCGACCTCCAGATGCTCGTCGTCCAGGGCGACGTCACCGCGCTGGCCCCGGCCGCGCGGTCCTGGAGCGGTGGGGCCCTCGCGTCCTGGACCCGCGGCGAGGAGCATGCCCTCGCCGCCCGGGTGACCTTCACCGACGACGCCGCCGCCGAGCAGGTCTGCGGCGCGCTGCCGAGCTACTACCGGGCCGCCGCCGACGGGGTGGAGGCGGCCGACGACCCCGGCGACGAGGTGGAAGCGGCCGACGACCCCGGCGACGAGGTGGAGGCGGCCGATGATCCCGGCGACGCGGCCGGGGACCCGGGCGATGCCGCGGTCGAGGGCGGGGCGGTCCTCGAGAGCGCTGCCGACGCCTTCGCCGTGGCCTGCGGCTCCGACGAGGTGCGCTTCGCGATCGCCCCCGACACCGCGTTGGCCACCGCCCTCGTCGACGGCGGGTGAGGGTCGGTCGCCGCCGCCGACCGGCGACCG
>PWFH01000163.1 GCA_003553795.1 Egibacter sp.
CCGCCGCCGAGCAGCCCCCCGCCGAGGACACCGCCGCCGAGCAGCCCCCCGCCGAGGACACCGCCGCCGAGGACACCGCCGCCGAGGACACCGCCGCCGAGCAGCCCCCCGGTGAGGACACCGCCACCAACGAGCCCACGCCGGACGCTCGACCCGAGGGCTAGGGCAAGCGGGTGACCGAGTCGCAGGCCAGCGCGAGCTTCCCCCGCCGCTGGGCGGCGACGCGACGCTTCACCCTCGGGAGACCAAGGGCCTTCGCGGTGGCGCCCGACGGCAGCCGCGTGGCCTTCCTGCGCTCGCGTGCCGGCGACGACCCCACCCAGCGGCTCTGGGTCAGCGAGCCGGCGACCGGGCGCGAGCGCTGCGTGCTCGACCCCGACGACCTCGACGTCGACGAGACGGACCTGCCCGCCGAGGAGCAAGCGCGCCGCGAGCGCACCCGCGAGCAGGCCGGCGGGGTCGTCGGCTTCGCCTGCGACAGGGCGGTGCGCCACGCCGCGGTCCCTCTTGGCGGGCGCGTGCTGCTCGTCGACCTCGTCGAGGGCACGGTGCGTGACGCCGGCCTCGACCCCCCGGTCGTCGACCCGCGCCTCTCCCCCGACGGCCGACGCCTCGCCTTCGTCCGCGACGGCGACCTGCACGTCGTCGACCTCGACGCCGGGACGGCGGCGCCGGTGACCGTGGCCGCCTCGGCCGAGCCCGACGTCACCTGGGGCCTCGCGGAGTTCGTCGCAGCCGAGGAGATGCGCCGCACCCGCGGCTTCTGGTGGTCACCCGACGGCGAGCGGCTCGCCGCCGCCCGCGTCGACGTCGGGCCGGTCGCCCGCTGGCACCTCGCCGATCCCGTCGACCCCGACGCGGCGCCACGCCCGCTGCGCTTCCCCGCCGCGGGCCAGGCCAACGCCGAGGTGAGCCTCGCGATCGTCGGTGCCGGCGTCGAGCCCGTGGCGGTCGACTGGGACCGCGCGGGCCTTCCCTACCTCGCCGCGGTGACCTGGTCGGCCGACGCCCCGCTCACGATCGCGGTGCAGTCCCGCGACCAGGGCACCGTCGAGATCCGGACCGTCGACCCCGACGACGGCGCGACCGCGCTCGCCACCCGGCTCGAGCGCGCCCCGTGGGTCGAGCTCATCGCCGGCACGCCGCGCTGGGCGGACGGTCGGTTGCTGACCGTGCGCGACGACGACCGCGCCGGCCCGGGCGGGACGCGGCGGCTCTACGCCGACGACGAGCCGCTGACGCCCGACGGCCTGCAGGTCCGCAGCGTCCTCGGGGCCAGCCGCAGCGCCGCGCTCGTGAGCGCTTCCGGCGAGGACCCCACCGAGGTGGGGGTCTGGCGCGTGGGCCTGGACGACGGGCGGGCCGAGCGCCTCGACCCCGGCGGCGGGGTCGCGACGGCGGGCGGCACGTCCGACGCCCTCGTCCTCGAGCACGCGAGCCTCGACGCGGCCCCGACCGCGGAGGTGCGCGCCGCGGGCCGTCGCACGGTCCTGCGCGGCCTCGCCGAGCGACCGCCGCTCACCGCCGCGCCCGAGCTCGCCCGCCTCGGTGAGCGCCGGCTCGCGAGCGCGCTGCTGCGGCCCTCCTGGCACGACGGCCGCGAGCCGCTGCCGGTGCTCCTCGACCCCTACGGCGGACCGCACGCCCAGCGGGTCCTGCGCACCGAGGGGGCCTTCCTCGCGTCGCAGTGGTTCGCCGAGACGGGCTTCGCCGTCGTCGTCACCGACGGCCGTGGCTCCCCTGGCCGCGGGCCGGCGTGGGAGGGGGAGATCGCCGGCGACCTCGCGAGCGCGCCGCTCGCCGACCAGGTCGACGCGCTCGAGGCCGCCCTCGAGCGCTGGCCGTTCCTCGACCCCACCCGGGTGGCGATCCGCGGGTGGTCCTTCGGCGGCTTCCTCGCCGCGCTCGCGGTCCTGCGCCGCCCCGACGTCTTCCACGCCGCGATCGCCGGCGCCCCGGTCACCGACTGGCGGCTCTACGACACGCACTACACCGAGCGCTACCTCGGGGACCCCGCGACCGACCCCCAGGCCTACGACCGCAGCTCGCTGCTCGACGACGCCGCCGGCCTCGCGCGTCCGCTGCTGCTCATCCACGGCCTGTCCGACGACAACGTCGTCGTCGCCCACACCCTGCGGCTGTCGCGCGCGCTCACCGAGGCCGGCCGCCCCCACCGGGTGCTGCCGCTGTCGGGGGTGACGCACATGACCCCCCAGGAGGTCGTCGCCGAGCGCCTGCTCACCCTGCAGCGCGACTTCCTCGCCGAGGCGCTCGCGCTCGGCTGAGCGCCCCGGGCAACTCGCGCTCGGCTGAGCGCCCCGGGCAACTCGCGCTCGGCTGAGCGCCCCGGGCCACCCGCGCCTGGGGGGCGTCCCCGAGGTGACCAGGACCAACGGGCGCCTGGCGCTCGACGCTCAGGGCTCGGGGAGCTCGGCGCGGACGAGGAGGTACTCGAGCGCCCCGCGCCGGCGCAGATGGCGCCACTGCCCGATGATGCGGCGCCCCGCGAAGCGCTGACCGGGCGGCAGGGTCGCCGCATCGGCGGCGGCCAGGCGCGCGTCGAGGAAGTCGCAGAACGGGTCGATCGTGCGGTGGCCGACCCGTTCGACGCGCACGCGGGTGAACCCGGCCTCGCGCACGAGCCGGTCGATCGCGCGGGTGCTCGCGACGGTGCGCGGGTCGATCCCCCAGAAGCGGGTGTTCGTCGCACCGGCGATCAGCGAGCGGGGGTCCTTGGGCACGCGCTCGACGGCGATGTCGCTGAAGGCGAGCACGCCGCCGGGGCGCAGCACCCGCGCGCACTCGGCGAGGAAGGCCCGCCGGGAGGGGAAGTGGAAGGCGGCCTCGACGCTGAGGACGCCGTCGACGGCATCGGAGGCCACCGGAAGGCGCGTCGCGTCGCCGCAGACCGCCACGGCACCGGCGGCCTCGAGCCGCTGCCTCCCGGCGACGAGTTGGGCGGCGGTGAGGTTGACGGCGACGAGCCGCCGGGGGGACAGCAGCGCGTCGACGACGAGGTCCTGCGCGCCGAGGCCGTTGGCGACGTCGAGGATCGTCCCGCCGCGCGGGAGCTCCTCGGCGAGCGTGGCCACGAGACGGCGGGCCGCCGCGGGCGCGCCCTCGAGGTCGCCTGAGGGCGTGGGCCACAGTCCGAGGTTGAGGAAGCCCGGCGCGGGGGCGGCGAGGAAGTCCTCACCGAACGACTCGTAGACCGTCGGGGCGTCGATGCGCCGCAGCCCGAGGAAGGCGGCGACGTGGCGCAGCTGCGCGGGGGTCCAGGAGCTCACGCGACCCTTCCTACCCCGTGGCCGGCCGCTTGTCCCCCTTGCCTCGCGGCGCGGTGGGCGGACCACCCACGGAGGGGTAGGGTGCGCGACCGCCGCCGACACGAGGAGACGTCGTCATGGAGCACCGCTCGCTCGGCCGCTGGGGCCTCAAGGTCTCGACGGTGGGCCTCGGATCGTGGCTG
Source organism: Egibacter sp. (assembly GCA_003553795.1). Taxonomy (GTDB): domain Bacteria; phylum Actinomycetota; class Nitriliruptoria; order Euzebyales; family Egibacteraceae; genus T1Sed10-49. Next base: position 3,470 of record PWFH01000163.1, read on the forward strand.
ACCTACGGCGAGAGCGTCGAGGAGGAGGCGGCGACCGCCTGCATCAAGCGGGCCTACGAGCAGGGGGTGACGTTCTTCGACACCGCCAACGTCTACGCCCGCGGACGGTCCGAGGAGGTCGTCGGGCGGGCGCTGGCCGACCTGCCCCGGGAGCGCTACATCCTCGCGACGAAGGTCTACTTCCCGATGGGCGAGGGCCCCAACGACCGCGGGCTGTCGCGCAAGCACGTCACCGAGCAGCTCCACGCGAGCCTGCGCCGGCTCGGCACCGACTACGTCGACCTCTACCAGTGCCACCGCTACGACGTCGAGACACCGCTCGAGGAGACCTGCGCGACGATGGCCGACCTCGTCGCCGCCGGCAAGGTCCTCTACTGGGGCGTCTCGGAGTGGTCGGCCGACCAGATCGCCCACGCGGTGTCGCTGTGCCGGGCGCACGGCTGGCCCGAGCCGGTGTCGAACCAGCCGCAGTACTCCGCGCTGTGGCGCGGCATCGAGGAGCGGGTCCTGCCGACCTGCGACGAGCTCGGGCTCGGGCAGGTCGTCTGGTCGCCGCTGGCGATGGGCATCCTCAGCGGCAAGTACCGCTCGGTCGACGACGTCCCGCCCGAGAGCCGTGCGGCGGGATCGCAGCGCACGTTCATGCGCCGCTACTTCACCCAGGAGGTCCTCGACGCCGTCGCCGAGGCCAAGGCGGTCGCCGACGAGGCCGGCGTGAGCCTCAGCCAGCTCGCCCTGCGGTGGTGCCTGCGCCAGCCCGGTGTGTCGAGCGTCATCGTCGGCGCGACGAGGACCGCCCACGTCGACGACAACGTCGCCGCCGCCGACCTCGAGGTCGACCCGGGGGCGCTCGAGCGCTTCGACGCGCTGCTCGCCCCGGTCGCCGCCTCCTGACCGGCGACGGACCCACGGTGGCCGACGAGCCCGACGGGGCCGCGAGGCCACCGCGCGCGAAGCCGCCGTGGCGGGCCGCAGGCCTGCGCTTCGCCGTCGTCGGCGGCCTCGGCGTCCTCGTTAACCTCGCCGTCCTCGAGGTCGTCCACGGCCAGCTCGGGGTCCTCTTCGCGCTGGCCTCGGCGCTGGCGACCGAGGCCGCGATCGTCGCGAACTACCTCGGCAACGAGCTGTGGACCTTCCACATCCGGCGCCTGTCGCTGCGGCGCTTCGCCCAGTTCAACCTCGTCGCGCTCGCCGGCCTGCTCGTCACCGTCGCGGTGGCCACCGGCGCCGAGCGCCTCGTCGACTACCGGCTCGCCCAGCTCGCCGGGATCGCCTGCGGCGCCCTCGTGAACTTCTCGGTGAACTTCCGCTGGACGTGGCGCTGAGGGCTCGCGGCCCAGCGCCGGCAGGTCGGTCCCGACGAGGCAGTACCCTGGCGGTCATGAGCCTCGCAACGCAGATCGAGACCGACCTCAAGGCCGCGATGAAGGCCCGCGATGCCGAGACGACGGCGACGCTGCGCCTCGTCCTCGCAGCGATGAAGAACCTCCGCGCGGAGGCCGGTCACGGCGCCGAGCTCACCGACGAGGAGATGGTCGAGCTCCTCGGGCGCGAGGCCAAGCGTCGCGCCGAGGCCGCCGAGGCCTACGACGAGGCCGGCCGCGAGGACCTCGCGGGAAAGGAGCGCCGCGAGCTCGAGGTCCTGCGGTCCTACCTGCCCGCGCAGCTCGACGCCGACGAGCTCGGCGGGATCGTCGACGAGGTCATCGCCGAGACCGGGGCCGTGGGACCCAGCGACATCGGCAAGGTCATGGGCGCGGTCATGCCGCGCGTCAAGGGCAAGGCCGACGGCAAGGCCGTCAACGCCCTCGTCCGCACGCGCCTCGGCGGCTGAGCCCCGCCGGCGTCCTCAGCGGTCGCGATCGCGCAGGTAGCGCTCGAGCTCCGCGGCGAGCTCGTCACCGGAGACGCTCGAGTCGGGCAGCTCCGCGGTGTCGGTGGAGCCGAGCGCGTCGGCAGCCGCGTCGATGCGCTCCTCGAGCTCGCTGACGTAGCTCGCGAGCTCCTCGTCGTCGGCGACGAGCTCGCCGATCTCCTCGCGCTGGGTGATCGCGTCCCGCGCGAGCTCGTCGAGGGAGACGTCGGCGTCGAAGAGGCCGACGAGGGCCTCGGCGAGCGCGAGGGTGCCCGTGGCGAAGCTCGCCCCCGCGAGGTAGTGCGGCACCCCCGCCCACAGCGACAGTCCCGCGAGGCCGGCGTCGGCGACGGCCTGGTGCAGCACGCCGGTGATCCCCGTCGGACCCTCGTAGTCGCTCGTGGCCACGCCGATGCGCTCGAGCAGCGCCGGGTCGGTGGCCGAGCCCGTCAGCGGCGTCGGACGGGTGTGCGGCACGTCGACCTGCAACGCCCCGACGGTGACGACGAGCTCGATGCCGAGGCGGTCGGCGACCTCGAGGACCGCGCGGGAGAAGGTCCGCCAGCGCAGGTTCGGCTCGGTGCCGTTGAGCAGGACGACGTCGCGGTCGGTGCCCGGCAGGCCCGCCCAGCGCAGCCGGTTCTCGGGCCAGTCGAGCACACGCGCGCCATCGGGCCCTTGGTGGATCGTCGGGCGGGCGACCTGGAAGTCGAAGAACTCCTCGCCGTCGATCTCGGCGAACGGCGCCGCCTCGAGCTCGACGGCGAGTGCGTCGAGCGCCGCCGAGGCGCATTCCCCCGCGTCGTTCCAGCCCTGGAACGCCGCGATGAGCACGGGGCGGCGCAGCAACGGGGCAGCCTGCGTGTAGCGGACGACGTCCACGGCTAGGCCTCCTTCGGGCGGGAGCGCTGGGCGCGATCGAGGAAGTCGAGCAGGGCGGGGCGCACGAGCGTGTGGCGCGTGAGCTGGACGTCGTGGCCACCGGCGGGCACGACGAGCTCGTCGGCGTGCGGCCACACACGGCGCAGCGCGGCGTACTGCTCGGCGGTGACGACCGGGTCGCGGTCGCCGCGCACGAGCAGGGTGGGGCAGTCCAGCCCCGCGAGGGCCTCGAGGTCGGCGGTGACGTCGAGCGCGCCGCCGGCGTCCCGGCGGCAGACCTCCCGCCAGGCCTCGGGCCCCAGCGGGGCGTGCAGGCGCGCGAGCGCCTTCGTCCACACCGGGTAGGCGGCCTCGAGGCGGTTGGGGTCGAAGCGCTCGCGCCAGCGGCGCAGTCCGTCGTGATCGGCGGTGGCGACCCCGACGAGGGCCAACGAGGCGAAGAGGTCGGGCCGGCGCGCCGCGAGGTGCAGGGCGGTGTGCCCGCCCATCGAGAAGCCCACGACGTGCGGGGTGCGGTCGAGCTTGCTGAGGTAGGTCTCGAGCGCGTCGGCGAGGACGTCGCGGTCGTAGACCACGCCCTCGGGCACCGGGGTGTGCCCGTGGCCGGGCAGGTCGGGCAGGTGCACGCGGTGCTCGGCGGCGAGGGCGTCGATCTGACGCGACCAGTGGTAGCGCCCGGTGCCGATGCCGCCGTGCAGGCAGACGACGTCGGGCGCGGCCTCGGGACCCTCGATCTCGGTGTGCATGCACCCGCGACCCTAGCGCGCGACCGGCGGCGAGGCCCTGCCGGGGCGGTGTTGGCGACGCGCGGGGCGAGAGGGCATCCTCGGAGGTCTGCCTGCACAACTCTCGAACGAGGAACGACGTCCCGTGAGCCTTGAGGTCGGCATCGTCGGGCTGCCCAACGTCGGCAAGTCCACGCTCTTCACCGCGGTCTCCGCCGTGGGCGCGGAGGCCGCGAACTACCCCTTCGCGACGATCGAGCCCAACGTCGGGGTCGTGCCCATCGCCGACCCCCGGCTCGACGAGGTCGCCCGCCTCGCCGGCTCGCGCAAGGTCACCCCGACCTCGCTGGAGCTCCACGACATCGCCGGGCTCGTCGCCGGGGCGAGTCGCGGGGAGGGCCTCGGCAACCGCTTCCTCTCCCACATCCGGGAGGTCGACGCGGTGTGCCACGTCGTGCGCTGCTTCCACGACCCCGACGTCGTCCACGTCGACGGTGACGTCGACCCGGCACGCGACCTCGAGGTCGTGGCCACCGAGCTCCTGCTCAAGGACGCCGAGACGCTCGAGCGCGCCGCGGACCGGGCGAGCCGCGCGGCGCGCACCGGCGACCGGGAGGCGAAGTCGCGCGCCGACATCCTCGCTGAGCTCCGCGCCCACGTCGACGCCGGGCAGCCGGCGCGCGCGCTGCCGAGCACCGACCCCGAGGTCGCCCAGGTGAGCGCCGAGCTCGGGCTGCTCACCGCCAAGCCGACGCTCTACGTCGCCAACGTCGCCGAGGCCGACCTCCCCGGCGGCGACCCCGGGCTCATCGCGCCGGTGCGCGAGGCCGCCGCCGCCGAGGGCGCCGAGGTCGTCGTCCTCGCCGCGGAGGCCGAGGCGCAGATCGCCGAGCTCGACGCCGGAGAGCGCGCGGAGTTCCTCGACGCGCTCGGCCTCGAGCGCTCCGGGCTCGACCGCCTCGTCACGAGCGCCTACCGCCTGCTCGGCCTGCGGACGTTCTTCACCGCCGGGCCGACCGAGGCGCGCGCCTGGACGATCCGCGCCGGGCAGACCGCCCCACAGGCCGCCGGGCGGGTCCACACCGACATGCAGCGCGGGTTCATCCGCGCCGAGGTCGTCGCCTACGAGGACTACGTCGCCCACGGCGGCGAGGCCGGCGCCCGCGACGCGGGCAAGCTGCGCGTCGAGGGCAAGGACTACGTCGTCGCCGACGGCGACGTCCTCCACGTCCGCTTCAACGTCTGATGCCCACCGACCTCGCAAGGCTGCTGCGGGCCGCCCGCGACGACGCCTCCCGGCTCGGCGAGGCCCTCGACGCCCTCGCCGCCACCCGGCTCTACGTGCCCGTCGAGCGCAGCGAGGGCGAGACCCGCACCCCGCTGGCGCTCGAGCACGACGGGCACCGCGTCGTGCCGGTCTTCACCGACGAGGACGACCTCGCCCACGCGCTACCCGACGGCCAGCCCTACATCGCCGTGCAGGCGAGCGTGCTCGGGACCGCGTGGGACGAGGCCACCTGGGCGGCGCTGCACGTCGGCGACCTCGGCCTGTGGCTCTCACCGGCTCAGGTGCAGGCCCTCGGCGACTGATCCGCGGCCGCGCTACGGGTGGCGCAGCGTCCGGGGTGGCCGCCCACCGACGGTGCCGAAGTCCCAGGGGTAGCCACGGTCGGGCTCGCTGGCCGCGGCGAGCCGCTCGAGCTCGTCGGCGGAGAGCGCGACCTCGGTCGCGGCGAGGCTCGCGTCGAGCTGGTCGACGCGCGTCGCGCCGATGATCGGCACGACGTCCTCGTCGCGTCTCAGCCAGGCCAGGGCGATGGAGGCGGGCGCGACGCCGTGGGCCTCGGCGAGCTCCCGCACGACCTCGAGGGTGGCCCACCCCCGCTCGCTCATCGCGTCGATGAACTGCGCGAAGCGGCCCTTGCCCTCGGCCACGTCGCCGCGCTCGTACTTGCCGGTGAGGAACCCTGCGGCCAGCGGCGACCAGGCGAGGACGCCGAGACCGTTGGCGCGGGCTGCGGGCAGCGTCTCGAACTCGATCTGGCGCTCGACGAGGGAGTACTGCGGCTGCAGGCTCACGAGGCCGTCGAAGCCGCGGCGCTCCTGGATCCGGCAGGCCCGCTCGATCTGCCAGCCCGCGAAGTTCGACACGCCGACGTGCAGGACCTTGCCCTGCCGCACGAGGTCCTCGAGGGTCGCGAGGGTCTCCTCCAGCGGCGTCGTCGGGTCGAAGGCGTGGACCTGGTAGAGGTCGACGTAGTCGGTGGCGAGCCGGCGCAGGCTGTCCTCGATGGCCTTCACGAGATGGCGCCGGCTCGCCGAGCGGTCGTTGGGCCCTGCGCCGGTGCCGCCGTAGGCCTTCGTCGCGATGACGACCTCGTCGCGGTAGCCCCCGACGATCTCCCCGAGGATGCGCTCGCTCGCGCCGCCGGTGTAGACGTCGGCGGTGTCGAAGAACGTGCCCCCCGCCTCGCGGAACGCGTCGACGATCTCGTAGGACTCGTCCTTGTCGGCGGCGCCGCCGAAGGTCATCGTGCCGAGGCAGAGCTCGCTGACGACGAGCCCGCTGCGACCCAGGTACGTCGTGTCCATGGTCCCTCCCTTTCGTGGTGCGCCGACCCTAACGGCTCGCCGCCGATCCGCGAGGGCTCAGCGCGGCGGGGCCGAGCCGTGGACCCACGCCCAGGCGCGGCGCCACGAGGCCACGAGGCGCTCGTCGAGGTCGAGCGCGGGGTCGCGCAGCGCCCGCCGGTAGGACTCGAGCTCGGCACGCAGCGGCTCGGCGACCTGACGATGCAGGTCGGCGAGGCGGCGGGCGCCGGCGCGGCCGCGGCGCCGCCGCAGGCCTCGTCGCAGATGGGCGCTGCACACCCCGCGGTCGGGGCGCCGGGCGGCCTGCCCGATCTCGCTGTCGGCGGCCGACTCGGCGAGCAGGTCGAGGTAGGCGTCGACGCGGGGCGCGACGGCCTCGCAGACCTGGCAGCCGGCGAGCCTCGGCGGGGAGCGCCAGGCCCAGGCCGCCGCCTCGTCGTCGACGCGCCCGAGGAGGTCGCCGGCGAGGGTGGCCAGCGGACCACCGTCGCCGCGGCGCTCGGTGACCTCCTCGGCGCGCTGGGCGTGCTCGGGGCAGACCCCGCCGCCCTCGCGCAGCCGGATCCGGGTGTCGGGGTCGGTGTTGGCCTCGCCGAGGAGACGCCCGAGGACCCAGTCGCCGGACCGGCGAGCGATGCGGCAGGCCGGGCAGCCCGGCTCGGCGAGGTCGGCGAGCAGCTCCTCGGCGGCGGGCGGTCGCTGGCTGCCCACGGGCGGCTCCCTCCGTGACGTGCGATGGCGCCGGCGCGGCGGGCCGGCCGCGCCGGGAGGCTTGCGGCCCGGGCCGCGTCACCGCTGGCGGCTCAGGACGCTACCGCGGTCGCGAGCCGCCAGCGAGCGTCGCCCGCCACGCGTACCGACGCGCCGAGGCGTCCCACCGCCCGCGAGCGTCGGCGAGGTCGCCCGGCCGGGGCGGACGCGTTACACTCTCCTCCGCCCAGGGCGGTTAGCTCAGCTGGGAGAGCGCCGGCTCGACAAGCCGGAGGTCGCAGGTTCGAGACCTGCACCGCCCACCCACGCCCCGCGCGGCGCCGGTAGCGGCGGCCGCCCCGCAGCACCCCTCAGCGTCGCCGCGGGCCCCGGCGCGGCGCGGGACGGCCACGGCGCGGCGCGGGAGGGCCGGTGGGCCTCACCCATCGAGGGCACCCCTGGCGATCTCCGCCGCCTCCGCGCCCCCGACGCCGTCGCTGGCGATGCGCTCGAGCGCGGTCCGGAAGCGATCGCGCTCGGCGCTCGCGTGACGGTACGCCCCCTGGAGGTTCTTGCGGTCGTGCCTGAGCGACTCGACG
>PWFH01000033.1 GCA_003553795.1 Egibacter sp.
ATCGATTGGTGAGGCTCCGGACTGCTGAGTCCGTGAGGTGTCGAGGCTACGGGCGTGCGATCACGGGAACGTCGTCATCCCCAGTGCCAGAAGGAGTTCCCGTCCTCCTCGACGGGCTCGGTTCGTTCCTTGAGGTCGGCGACGTCGACGGCGGTCGGCTCGTGATCGTCCGGGAGCTGCTCCATGCACTCGAAACAGAGGAAGAACTCCGAGTCGTCGCTCAACACCAGGGTCATTCCCTGAGTCGACTCGAACGCGAAGTTCCAGAGGTCGCCGATGCCGCCGGCGATCCGGACGTTGCGTTCACAGACGTGACACGGCTCGGAGGCCATGGCTCCGCTTGGGGGTCCGTATTCATAAACGGCCGGAGTTTTGACGCTCGCGACGCCCGGCGTGACCGCCGTGCACGTCGGACGCATCGCCCGGCTTAAGGGCGATGGGAACCGAGTGAGGACGATGAGTCTCGCCATCGACGATCCGACGCCGGCAGCGCCCGAATGCGCCGACGACGGGACGTGGCTCACCTGCATCGAGTGCGGGGAGACGTTCGCTCCGTTCGAGAGCGTCCGCTACACCTGCGACGAGTGTGACGGCCTGCTGGAGGTTCGATACGCCGACCCGCCGACGTTCGAGGACTTCGGGGACGGCGCGGAGAGCGAGGGACCCGATCGCGGCGTGTGGCGCTACCGCGAGGCGCTCCCGTTCGATCTCGGCGTCACACTCCCCGAAGGCGACACGCCGCTTCACCGCGTCCCCCGGGTCGAGGAGGCCGTCGGCGTCGAGGCGCTCCGGATCAAACACGAGGGGATGAACCCCACCGGCTCGTTCAAGGACCGCGGAATGACCGTTGGCGTCCGCGTTGCCAAGGAGCTCGGCGTCGGGGCGCTTGCGTGCGCGTCGACGGGGAACACCTCCGCGGCGCTCGCCGCGGCCCACGTCCCGGCGCTGTCGCTGGCCGGCCGCGCCGGGCGGCACACCGGCGCGGCCACGGCCCTGGCCGCGCTCGTGCTCGCCGCCGCCGCGGCGTGGGCCTTCCGCGACCGCCCGGCCTGGGCGCTGCGCGTCGCGGTGCTCGCCGCGGCGGGTCCGATCGCCGGCTACGCGCTCCTGCAGGCCGCCGGCGCCGACCCGCTGGCCTGGGCGCTCGTCGAGGGCGGCCCCGCGGTCTTCTCCACCCTCGGCAACGCGAGCTTCCTCTCGGCGTGGTGCGGCATCGCCGCGCCGCTGGCCGCCTGGGGGGCGCTCGAGCAGCGCTGGGCGCGGCCGTGGCGGGCCCTCGCCGGTGGCCTCACCGCCGCGCTGCTCGCCGCCGCGGCGGCCTCCGGCTCGCTGCAGGGCCTGGCCGCCGGCGCGGTCGGGCTCGTGGCCCTCGCCCTGGCGTGGTGGCGCGGGGCGCCGCGCAGCCGCGGCGCCCGCGGTGTCGTGCTCGCCGCCGGTGGGGCCGCCGTGGCCGTGACGGTGCTGCGCTGGGCCGAGCTCGCCACCTCGGCGTCGGCCTCGCTGTCCTCGCGGCTGACCCACTGGCAGACCGCCTGGCGCATGGCCGCCGACCGGCCGCTGGCCGGGGCGGGCCTCGAGGGCTTCGAGGGGCTGGCGTGGCGCTACGAGGCGCCCGCGGCCGCGGCCGCCCGTGGGCTCGAGCGCAGCCTCGACAGCCCCCACAACCTCGCGCTGGCCCAGCTCACGAGCGGGGGGTGGCCGCTGCTGGCGACCTGGGCGGCGCTGCTCGCCCTCGTCGCCCTCGCCCTCGCCAGCGGCTGGCGCCGCCTCGACGGCGAGCGCCTGCTCGCCCTCGGCGCGGTCGGCGGGGCGTGGCTGGCCTACCTCACCCAAGGGGCCGTGAGCCTCGACGTCGCCCCGCTGGCCGCGCTCGGCGCCGTGGCCGCCGGCGCGACGCTGGGCCTGGCCGCCCCGGAGTCACTGCGCGAGGTCGCCCTCGTCAGGCGCTGGCCTGCAGCGCTCGCCGCCGCCGCGCTCGCCGTCGCGCTCGCCGTGGCCGCGGTGGCCGCGACGCTGCCGCTGCGCGCCGACCTCGCCGCCGGCGTCGCCGAGACCGCGGAACGGCAGGAGGCGTCGTCGGAGGACGCCGCGGCCGCAGCCGCCCGGGCCCGGCGCCTCGCGCCCTACGAGCCGTCCTACGCCTCCGCCGACGGCGCCCGCCGCCTCGCCGCCGGCGACGCGGCCGGCGCCCTCGCGGCGTACGACGCCGCGGTGGCCGCCGACCCCCACGCGCTCGCCGCGCACCTCTCCCGCGCCCGCATCGCCGCGGCGACGGGGCAGGAGGCGACCGCCGGGCAGGCCTACCGTGCTGCGGTGACGATCGCCCCGCACACCCCGGAGGTCCTCGCCGAGGCCGGGGAGCACTTCGTGCGGCAGGGGCCGCGCGCACTCGGCCGCGCGCTGCTCGAGCGTGCCGCCGACCTCGGCCACTGAGCGTCGCGGCGGACCGCCGACGCGCGATACTGGAGCGGTCATGGCGCAGTCATCGCTGGAGCGGCGCAGGGCCGCTGACCCGTCGGAGTCGCTGCTGGGACGGCTCAACCAGCGCGGCTTCCGTCTCATCATGCTCGCCGACGCCGCGGCGATCGCCGGGGCGCTCGTCGTGCCGATGCTCGTGCGCCACGGGCTGTCGTGGCCCTCCTACAGCCCGACGACCTACGCCGTCGGCTACGCGAGCATCGTCGCGGTGCACCTCCTCGCCCTGTACTTCGGCGGGCTCTACGAGCGCACGCCCCGCCTCGGCGCCCGCCGCGAGCTGCCCGGGATCGCCCGCAGCGCGACGGTGGCGATCCTCATCGTCTCGCTCGTCTCGCTGCTGTCCGGGGTCTACCTCGTGCCCCGCGGCAACCTGCCGTTCGTGCTCCTGCTCGCCGCCGCCGGCGTGACCGGCGGTCGCGCGCTGTCCGCGCGGATCCGCCGCCGGCGGGAGGGCCCGCCGCAGGTCCTGATCGTCGGCGGGCCCGACGACGTCGACCTCGCCCGGCGCCACCTCGAGGACGCCGAGCACCCCGCCGTCATCGTCGGTACCCACGCCAGCGCCGACGGGCTCGCCAAGGCCGTCGAGGCCACCGGGGCCACCGACGTCCTGCTCGTGAGCGGCGACGGCATCGGCAGCCTCTACCCCGAGCCGCTCATGACCTTCGAGGAGGTCGGCGTCGGCGTGCTCCACCGGGTGAGCGCCCGCGACACCCTCCTCGGGCTCCAGTCGGTCGTCGAGGTCGGGGGGATGCCGTTCACGCGGGTGCGCACCCAGACGCTGCCGCCCTCGCGCGCCCGGGCCAAGCGCTCCCTCGAGCTGCTGATCCTGCTGCTCATCGCCCCGGTGGCGCTGCCGCTGACGGCGCTGACCGCGCTCTACGTGCTCCTCGTCGCCGGGCGGCCGGTGCTGTTCCGCCAGGCGCGGGTCGGCCGCCGCGGCGTCGTCTTCGACATGCGCAAGTTCCGCACGATGCGCCCCGACGCCGAGCGCGAGGGGGAGGTCGTCGTCGCCACCCGCCACGACCCGCGGATCGTGCGCGGCTGCGGCTGGCTGCGCACGACCCGCCTCGACGAGCTCCCGCAGCTCTGGCACGTCGTCAAGGGCGAGATGTCGCTCGTGGGCCCGCGGCCGGAGCGCCCGGAGAACACCGCGGAGTTCGAGGTGCTCATCCCCGGCTACGCCAAGCGCCACGAGGTGCCGCCGGGGCTGACCGGGCTCGCGCAGACCTACGGCCGCTACCACACCGACCCCGCCTACAAGCTCGGCTACGACCTGCAGTACCTCGTGAACTGGTCGCCGGTGCTCGACCTGCAGATCCTCGGGCGCACGCTGTGGGTCGTGCTGACCCGCCAGCTGTAGGGGCCCGCGCTCGCACCCGGCGCGCCCGAGCCTCTAGGCTCGGCCTGCCGCGTCGCAGGCGGCCCGCCGTCGTGTGCAGGAAAGGGAGGAAATGCGCTCAAAGGCTGTGCTCGCATCGGTCGTGGTGACGTTGCTCGTCGCTCTCGGCTTCGTCGTCCTCGGCTTCGTCTTCGAGGAGAACTTCCTCGGGGTCGCCGCGATCCTCGGCGCCGTCGCCTTCGGCGCGGCGATGGTCGGGCTCATGAGCGTGCTCGTGAGCCTCGTCGGCACCGTCCAGCAGCTCACCCGCACCGTCGAGTCGGTCACCGAGGAGACGCTGCCGCTGCTCAGCGGGGTCAACGAGACGATCTCGGGGGTCAACACCGAGCTCGCCCGCGTCGACTCCATCGTCGCGAGCGCCCAGCACGTCTCCGGGCGCGCCGAGCAGATCGCCGACGTGCTCCACACCGCGATCACCAACCCGCTCATCAAGGTCATCGCGTTCGCCTCGGGCGCGGGAGCGGCTGCCCGCAGTGCGCGCGGCCGCAAGGAGGACTGATGTTCAAGCGCGCGTTCTTCGCCATGCTCGGCCTCGGCGCCGGTGTCACGATTGGGGTCTGGGCGATGCGCCGCCTCGACGAGGCCCAGCGCAAGCTCACCCCCGACGAGCTCGCGCGCTCCGCGCAGGGCCGCGCCGCCGCGGTCGGCTCCCGCCTGTCGGAGGCCTACACCGTCGGCCGCGAGGCCGCCGCCGAGCGCGAGTCCGAGCTCAGGGCCGTCTACCGCTCCACGGAGGACCGCTGACTGTGGACGCCAGCCGCATCCGCTCGACCTTCCTCGAGTTCTTCCGCGAGCGCGATCACCGCATCCGCCCGTCGGCCTCGCTCATCCCGCAGGACCCCACCCTGCTGCTGACCGTCGCCGGCATGGTGCCGTTCAAGCCGTACTTCCTCGGCGAGGCCCGCCCGGAGCACCCGCGGGCGGCGAGCCTGCAGAAGTGCGCGCGCACCGTCGACATCGAGAACGTGGGCTACACCACCCGCCACCTCACGTTCTTCGAGATGCTCGGCAACTTCAGCTTCGGCGACTACTTCAAGGCCGAGGCGATCCGCTGGGCGTGGGAGCTGTCGACGAACGCGCCCGAGGACGGCGGCTACGGCTTCGACCCCGCCCGCATCTGGGCGACGGTCTACGAGGAGGACGACGAGGCCGCCGAGCTCTGGCTCTCCGAGACCGACCTCGACCCCTCCCACCTCCAGCGGCGCGGCAAGGAGGACAACTACTGGTCGACGGGCGGCGCGGGGCCGTGCGGGCCCTGCAGCGAGCTCTTCTACGACCGCGGCCCCGACCACGGCCCCGACGGCGGACCGGTCGTCGACGAGAGCCGCTTCATGGAGTTCTGGAACCTCGTCTTCATGCAGTTCGAGCAGGACGCCCAGGGCGGGATCACCGGCGAGCTGCCCGAGCAGAACGTCGACACCGGCATGGGCTTCGAGCGCATGGCGATGCTGCTCCAGGACGTGCCCAACGTCTTCGAGACCGACGTCCTGCGGCCCATCCTCGACGAGGCGAGCGCGACGACCGGCGTGACCTACGGCGAGGATGAGGACGCCGACGTCCACCTGCGCGTGCTCGCCGAGCACACCCGCTCGGCGTCGTTCCTCATCGCCGACGGCGTCCTGCCCGGCAACGAGGGCCGCGGCTACATCCTGCGCCGGCTGCTGCGCCGTGCGGTGCGCCACACGCGCCTGCTCGGCTTCGACGGTCCGGTGATGCCGGCGATGACCGCCGCGGTGCGCGAGACCCTCGGTGCGGCCTGGCCCGAGCTCGTCGAGCAGTCCGAGCTCGTCGACCGCATCACCGCGAGCGAGGAGTCGGGCTTCGCCAGGACGCTGAGCCACGGCATCGCGATGCTCGACGAGGCGATCGGCGAGGCGCGGTCTGCGGGGCGCGGCGAGGTGCCCGCGGCCACGGCGTTCACCCTCCACGACACCTACGGCTTCCCCGTCGACCTCACGATCGAGATCGCCGAGGAGGCCGGCCTCAGCCTCGACCGCGACGCCTTCGCCGAGCACATGGAGGCCCAGCGCGCCCGCTCGCGGGTCGCCTCCGCCGGCGGTCGCGGCGGGCAGGAGGTCCCCCTCGAGGCCTACAAGCGCGCCGCCGGCAGCGTCGGCAAGACGACGTTCCTCGGCTACACCGACACCGAGGCCGACGCCTCGCTCGCCGCGCTGCTCTCACCCTCCGGGGTCGTCGAGCGCGCCGAGGAGGGCGGCTACGTCGAGGTCGTCCTGCCGCGCACCCCCTTCTACGCCGAGGGCGGCGGCCAGCTCGGCGACCACGGCGTCATCGAGACGCCGACCGGCCGGCTCGAGGTCGTCGACACCGTCGAGCCCGTCGAGGGGCTCACCGTGCACAAGGCGCGGGTGGCCGCCGGGGAGGTCGCCGCCGGCCAGGAGGCCCACGCGGCGATCGACGCCGACCGCCGCGCCTCGATCACCCGCGGGCACACCGCCACCCACATCCTCCACGCCACCTTGAAGGAGGTCGTCGGCGAGCACGCCTCGCAGGCCGGCTCGGCGATCGACGCCGGACGCTTCCGCTTCGACTTCCCCCACTTCGACGCCGTCGGCCGCGACGAGCTCGCCGAGGTCGAGGGGCTCGTCAACGAGCGCATCGCCGCCGACCCCGACATCGAGGTCGTCGAGACGAGCCAGGAGCAGGCCCGCGCGATGGGCGCGGTCGCCCTCTTCGGCGAGCAGTACGGCGACGAGGTCCGGGTCGTGCGGATCGGCGACTTCTCCAAGGAGCTCTGCGGCGGCACCCACGTCGGGCGCACGCCCGAGGTCGGGCTCTTCACGATCCTCTCGGAGGGCTCGGTGGCGGCGAACCTCCGGCGCATCGAGGCGGTCACCGGCCCGGAGGCCTTCCACTACCTCTCGACCGAGCGCCTCGTCGCCCAGCAGGTCGCCCAGCTGCTCAAGGTCGGCACCGACGAGGTCGTCGAGCGCGTCGAGTCGCTGCTCGAGCGTGTGCGCGCCGCGGAGAAGGAGGCCGCCCGGGTTCGCCAGGAGGCCGTGCTCGCCGCCGCCGACCGCCTGCTCGCCGAGGGCGAGGACCTCGACGGCGCGACGGTCATCGCCTCGGTCGTCGACGGCGCCGACCGCGACGGCCTCAAGGCCCTGGCCGCCGACCTGCGCAACCGCCTCGACTCCGGCGTCGTCGTGCTCGGCGCGCCGACCGCCGACGGCAAGGCCCAGCTCTTCGCCGCGGTCACCGCCGACCTCGCCGAGACGGGCCTGGCCGCCAGCGAGGTCCTCGCCCCGGCCGCCAAGGCCGTCGGCGGGGGAGCGGGCGGCAAGGGCGACACCGCCCAGGCCGGCGGCCGCGACGGCGCCAAGCTCGGCGAGGCCATCGAGGCCGCGCGCGCCGCCGCGCGCGAGCGCGTCCGCGACGCCCGGTGAGCCCCGCCGCGCCGGGTCCGGCGTCGTCCTGCCCGCCGCCGGCCTCCCCGGCCTCGGCGGCGGCGCCGAGACGGTCGATGGCGTGAGCCGGGTCCTCGGCGTCGACGTCGGCAGCCGCCGCGTCGGCCTCGCCGTCAGCGACCCCGCCCGCACCGTCGCCACGGCGCTGCCGACGCTCGACGCCGGCGACGCCCGCGCCGAGGACTGGGCCGAGCGCCTCGCCGACCGGTTGGCCGACGTCGCCGCCGAGCACGCGTGCGAGACTGTGGTCATCGGGTTGCCCCTGGCCATGTCAGGCCGCGACACCGCGTCGACGCGCTCGGCGCGGGAGGTCGCGAGGGCGCTCGAGCGCGTCGGGTGGGCCGTCGCGCTGTGGGACGAGCGGCTGAGCTCGGCCGAGGCCGAGCGGCTGCTCATCGGCGCGGGACGGCGCCGTGAGCAGCGCCGCGGTGAGCGCGACGCCGTCGCGGCGACGCTCATCCTGCAAGGCTGGCTCGACGCGCAGGGCGGCGCCTGACGGCGTCGCGCCGGACGATGGCGCCACCGGCGCCCGAGGAGGAACGCTGCGGCAATGGGCATGAGCCTTGCCTCGAAGATCACCCTCATCGTCATCGCCTTCGTCCTCGCGGCGATCGGCGGGGCGGTCTGGGCGCTGCTCACCGGTGCCGAGGAGACGGCCGAGTCGGCCGGCGGCGAGCCCGTCGCCGTCGAGATCGCCGAGGGCTCGAGCGCCGCGGACGTCGCCGACACCCTCGCCGAGGCCGGCGTCATCGACCGCGCGTGGCAGTTCTCGCTCATGGCCCGCATCGACGGCCGCGGCGGGCAGATCCGCCCCGGCGAGTACGAGCTCGAGCCGGGCGCGAGCACCGGCGAGCTCCTCGACGTGCTCGCGAGTGGCCCGCCGCTGCCCGACAGCTTCCGGGTGACGGTCCCCGAGGGTCTCACCGTCGAGGGGACCCTCGAGCGCATCGCCTCGGCCGAGGACAGCCCCTTCGAGGTCGGCGAGCTCGAGGAGGCGCTCGTCGGTGTGCCCCTGCCCGAGTGGGTGCCGACCGAGGAGATGCCCGAGGGCGCGCAGCTCTACGAGGGCCTGCTCTACCCGGCGACCTACGAGCACTTCGTCGACGTCGACGCCCAACAGGTCCTCGCCGAGATGCTCGCGGCGACCGGCGAGGCGCTCGACGGCGTCGAGGTCCCCGAGGACCGGACCCGCTACGAGATCCTCACCATCGCGTCGCTCATCGAGCGGGAGGTCCGCGTCGACGGCGAGCGCGAGCTCGTGAGCTCGGTCATCGCCAACCGCCTCGAGGACGGCATGCGCCTGCAGATCGACGCCTCGGTGCAGTACGCCCAGGGTGAGCACCAGGGCCAGCTGCTCTTCGAGGACCTCCGCATCGACTCGGCGTGGAACACCTACGAGTCCGACGGCCTGCCGCCGACGCCGATCGCCGCGCCCGGCCGCCCGGCGATCGAGGCGGCCGCCAACCCCGCCGACACCGACTACCGCTTCTACGTCGTCTGCGACACCGCCACCGGCGAGCACGAGTTCGCCGAGACCACCGAGGGGCACAACGCCAACGTCGCGCGCTACCGCGAGATCCAGGACGAGGGCGGCCGGGTGTGCGAGGACTGACCCCGCCCCGCCCGGCCGCGCCGCCCGCCCCGGTGGGTCCGACCCGCGCTGCTCGCCCGGCCGCGTCGCCCGCCCCGGTGGGTCCGACCCGTGCTGCCCGCTCGGCCGCGTCGCCCAGCACAGCACCCGTAGCCGGCCTGGCCTCAGCGCCGGCCCCGGCGGTGGCGCGCCGATGACCACCGCGGCCACGCGCCTCGTCGGCCTGCTCGGCCACCCCGTCGGGCACTCCGCCTCCCCCGCGATCCACACGGCGGCCTTCGCCGCCGCCGGCCTCGACGCCGCCTACCTCGCCTTCGACGTCGCCCCCGATCGGCTGCCCGCCGCGCTCGAGGGCCTCGCCGCCCTCGGCGCGCTCGGCGCCAACGCGACGGTGCCCCACAAGCGCGCGGTCTGGGAGGCCGCCGCCCGGCGCAGCCCCGAGGCCGAGCTCGTCGGCGCGGCGAACACCCTGTGGTGGTCCGACGGTGAGCTCGCCGTCGACAACACCGACGCCTCCGGCCTCGAGCGGGTCCTCCTCGACGACGTTGGCCTCCCGCGCGGCGCGCCGGTCGTGCTCTTCGGCGCCGGCGGCGCGGCGAGGGCCGCGGCGGTGGCGCTCGGGCGCCTCGGCGCCGAGGTCGAGGTCACCGCCCGCCGCGCCGGTCCCGCCGCCGAGGTCGCCGACCTGCTCTCGCGTGCGGGCGGCCGGCCGGCCGAGCGCCTCGCCGCGCCAACGCTCGTCGTCAACGCCACCCCGCTCGGGCTGGCCGGCGAGGCCCTGCCCGACCGGTTCATGGATCTCGCGCCGGGCCAGACCGCGCTCGACCTCGTCTACGGGCCGGCCGACACGCCGTTCCTCGCTGCGGCGCGGACCGCCGGCGCCGCCGCCCACGACGGGCTCGGCATGCTCGTCGAGCAGGCCGCCCTCGCCTTCGAGCGCTGGACCGGCCTCGACGCGCCCCGCGAGGCGATGGCCGCCGCGGCCGCCGAGGCCCTCCGCCGCTGAGCCCGTTCTGCGCGTTGGCCGCCCGCCCGCCTGCCCGCCCGCGCGCCTCCCGCTCGCGCGCCTCAGCGCGGCGAGTGGCGGATTCCTGCGCTGAGGGCGCAGCCATCCGCCATTCGCGGGTGTGGGGCGCTCAGCCGCTGCGCTCCGCGGCGAGTCGCCGGCGCTGAGTGGCGGATTCCTGCGCTCAGAGTGCACTGGTCCGCCATTCGCGGGGATGGGGTGCATCGAGGAGGCGGGCTGCCGCGGGGGAGGGGTGGCCTCGCGCGGCAGGCGCCCGCGCGGCGCTGCGGCACCGACCTCAGGTGTTGACGTGGTGGCGCATCCACACGTTGGGCTCGCGGTAGACGCCGCGGTCGGCCTCGACGTCGATGTCGACGGGGCACAGCGCCCCGGGCACGATGTAGGGCCCGGAGTCGGGGAAGGCCATGCCGGTCCAGGCCTGCCAGTCGTCGAGGCTGCCGGTGATCTCCATCGAGGCCGGCGCGACGCCGACGCGCCTCGCGCCCTGTCGGGCGTGGACGCGCAGCCAGGGATCGAACGGCAGGCCGTCCTCGCGGGTCCACGCGGCGTAGCGCTCCATCGGCGCGAGCGGGTAGGCCGCCTTGCCGGCGGGCCGCACCGGCGCGACGAGGTGGGCGGCGCGCCGGCGCCGGGCGATCGCCCGCAGCTCGCGGACCATGCGGTGGCTGAGCCCGCGGCCCCGGTAGGCGAGGTCGACGCTGATCTCGATCGCCGAGACGGCGTTGGGCCAGCGGCCGGCGTCGTGGTCGCGCACCGCGCGGGCGAGCACCCAGTCCCAGCCGCGCTCGGACAGCGTCCCGTCGTAGTGGAAGGGCACGGCGTGCCCGGCGGCGAGCACGACGCCCTCCTCGACGAGCAGCCACTGGCAGTC
>PWFH01000151.1 GCA_003553795.1 Egibacter sp.
ACGGGCTTCGAGCCGCTCGACACCGTCCTCGAGGGCGGGCTGCGCCCCGGCGACCTCACCGTCGTCGGGGGCGCGCCGGGGGTCGGCAAGACCCTCGCCACGCTGCAGTGGGCGCGCTCGTTCGCCGCGGCCGGCCACCGGGTCGTCTACGCCTGCTACGAGCACGACGAGACGGCCCTGCTCGCCCGGCTGCTCGCCGCCGAGGTCGGCGCGGCGGCGGGGCAGCGCGGTGGTGAGGACATCCGCGAGGCCCGCGCGGCGCTGCGGCGGGTCGCCGCCGGCACCGAGCGGCTCGACGACCTCGCTGCGGAGAGCCTGCCGCTGCGCGTGGCGATCGAGCAGGCCGCGGCGTGGGCCGAGCGCCTGCGCCTCGTCGCCGCGTCGAGCCTCTCGACGGGGCTCACCGAGCTCTCCGCGCTCGCCGACGACGCCGACGCGCTCGTCGTCGACTACCTCCAGAAGGTGCCCACCGCCGGGGAGAGCGAGCTCGCACGCCACACCGCCGCGGTCTCTGGGCTCAAGGACCTCGCGCTGCGCCAGCGCCTCGCCGTCGTCGCGGTGAGCTCCTGCGGCCACGACGGGCTGCTCGCCGCACGCACCCGGCTGCACCACCTGCACGGCGCCGAGGCGCTGGCCTACGAGTGCGACGTCGCGGTGCTGCTCAACGACAAGTCCCGGGCCGTCGACGCCGCGCACCGCGACTTCGACCCGGTGCGGGCCCGCGGGTTCCGCGACACCGTCGTGCTCACCGTCGAGAAGAACCGCAGCGGGCAGGCCGACCTCTCCGCGGAGTTCGACGCCGACTTCGCCTCGAGCCGCCTCGACCCCGACGGGCGGTTCGTCGCCGAGCGCCTCGCGGACTGACCGTGCTCAGCGCGCCGGCAGGAGGTCGCAGACCGCGTAGCCGCCGCGCTCGGTGACGCCGCCGTGCTCGACGGCGATCGGGGAGGTGAAGCCCGGCGCGTCGGTGACGAAGGTGTGGAACTCCCCGTGCTCCCCGCACGGGTCGACGCCGGCGGGCAGGTCGGTGAGCAGCGCGGCGTCGAAGGCGCGCCCGGCGAGGGCCGCGGGGGCCTGGGCGGTGTCGACGCAGGTCAGCGTTGCGGTGATGCCGGCCTCGAGCAGCTCGTGAGCGAGGTCGTCGGTGGCCTCGCCCCACAGCGGGAAGAGGGGGGTGAGCCCGGTGCGGGCGACGAGCGCCTCGCGGTAGGCGCGGACGTCGGCGAGGGCGAGGTCGCCGAAGGCGATGTGCTCGACGCCCCGGCGGGCGGCGGCGGCCAGCGCGGCACCCACCGCCTCCTCGTAGAGGTCGTTGGGGCAGGGCTCGGGCAGGTCGATGCGGTGCAGCGGCAGGCCCAGCCGCTCGGCCTGCGCGGCGATGAGCCCGGCGCGGACCTCCTGCAGCGGCACGCGGCCGCGCTCGGCGCTGACCGTCGTGAGCAGCCCCGTGACCTCGACGCCTTCCTGCCCGCGCAGCCGGTGCAGCGCGAGCGCGCCGTCCTTGCCGCCGCTCCAGCTCATCCACGTGCGCCCGGTCGCCATCGCCGCTCCTGTCACCTCGTCGCCTGCGGGCAGCCTCGCAGGCGAGCCTGCGCTGCGCCGAAGCTCGGCTGCGCGAGACTCGGAGGGCGACCCCGACGCCCTCAGGGAGGCCGCCCCGACCGTGCTCCGTCCGCTCGCTGCCGCGCTGCTCGTCGTCGCCCTCGCCGCCTGCGACCCCGCCGGTTCCGCGGCGGTGGGCTCGGGTGAGGTGCCCGCGCCCGCGGCCTCGGCCGCCCCCAGCGGGCTCACCGACGATGCCCAGACCGACGAGGGGGAGAAGCCCGGGGATGCCGAGGCCGACGACGCCGGCGAGGCCGAGCCCGCCGGGGCGCTCGAGGTCGCGTTCCTCGACGTCGGGCAGGGCGACGCCACGCTCGTGCGCACCGACGAGGCGACGCTGCTCGTCGACACCGGCCGGCACGATCGCAGCGACCTGCCGGGGCTGCTCGACGAGCGGGAGGTCACCGCGATCGACGTCGTCGCCGTCACCCACCCCCACGCCGACCACCTCGGGCAGTTCGCCACAGTCCTCGAGGGCCTCGACGTCGACGAGGTGTGGTTCAGCCCCGCCGACCATGACACCCTGACCTTCGAGCGGGCCCTCGACGCCCTCGAGGCTGCCGACGTCGCCTACGCCGAGCCCTCAGCCGGGGAGGTCTACGACGTCGGCGACGTCGTCGTCGAGGTCCTCGGGCCCGACGCCGGCGCCGACCCCGGTGACCTCCACGACAGCGGCCTCGTCCTGCGGGCGCGCGCCGGGGCTGCCTCGGTGCTCTTCACCGGCGACGTCGAGGAGGCCACCGAGCGCCGGCTCGTCGACGGGCCGCACGCCGCCTGGCTCGACGCCGACCTCTACCAGGTCGGCCACCACGGCTCGGCGACGTCGACGAGCCCTGAGCTCCTCGCCGCCGTCGACCCCGAGGTCGCCGTCGCGAGCTACGGCCTCAGCAACGCCTACCACCATCCCCACGCCGAGGTGGTCGAGCGGCTCGAGGCCGCAGGCGTCGCCCTCTACGGCACCGGCGCGCACGGCACGGTCACCGTGCGCCACGACGCCGACGGCTGGTCGGTGGCCACCGAGCGCGACGGCGAGGTCCGCCCGGGAGAGCAGGAGGACGAGCAGGAGGACGGCGATGACGCCTGAGGCCCGGCGAGGAGGAGGACCGCGATGACCGCTGAGGCCGAGGAGCCCGCCGTCGTCGACCGTGTCGTCGACGACGCGCGCGGGGTGGCACTGGCCGTCCTGCTCGTCGGCGAGGACGAGCGGGAGGTCGTCGTGCCGGCGTCGACGCTCGGAGACCTGGCCGAGCCGGGGCGGCGGCTGCGCGTCGACGTCGACGCCGCCGGCGGCCTCGGCGCCGCCCGGGCCGACGCCGCCGCCGACGCCGCGGCGGCCGCGCGAGGCGAGGAGCGCCGGGCGCGTCGCGACCGCCTCGCCGACCGGCGGCCGAGCTCGCGGCGGCGCTGAGGGCACGGGCGGCGCGGCCGGCCCCGAAGGTGCGCGCACGACGCGGGGCAGCGCTAGCCGACCGGGCTCACTCGGGGCTCGGCTGCGGGTCGGCCCCGGGCGGCGGCTCCTCAGCGCCGCGTGACGATCCCTCCGCGCCGGATGACGGCGGGCTCGTCGGCGCCAGCCCGCGCGGGTCGGCGAGGATGGCGCCCATCGCCTCGGGGCTCACCGGCGGGGAGAACAGGAAGCCCTGCACGATCGTGCAGCCGAGGTCGGCGAGCGCGTCGAGTTGCGCGCGGGTCTCCACCCCCTCGGCGACGGTGCGCAGCCCCATCCTCGACAGCAGCGCGAACGCCCCGGCGACGAGCGGGTCGTGGCGGCCCGTCGCGTCGAGGCGCTGCACGAAGGTGCTGTCGATCTTCACGAGCGCGACGGGCAGCTCGTGGAGGTGGCGCAGCGAGGAGTACCCGGTGCCGAAGTCGTCGAGCGCGATGACGACGCCGAGCTCAGCGAGCGCCTCGAGCGCCCGCTGCGCCGAGGCGAGGTCGCGCAGCACGGCGTTCTCGGTGACCTCGAGGCAGAGCTGCGGTGGCGCGAGGCCGTGCTCGGCGAGCAGCCCGGCGAGCTCGTCGACGAGGCCCTCGTCCTCGAGGTCGCGCGAGGAGAGGTTGAGGGAGAGCTGCGGGGCGCCGAGTGGCTGCCAGCGCACGGCCTGGGCGATCGCCTCGCGTCGGACCCACCGGCCGATCGCGCTGATGAGCCCGCTGTCCTCGGCGACGGCGAGGAAGGCGGCCGGCTCGAGCTCGCCGTGGTCGGGGTGCTGCCAGCGCAGCAGGGCCTCGGCGCCGAGCACCTGCCCGTCGGCGATGGCGACCTGGGGCTGGTAGGCGAGGCGGAGCTCGCCCCGCTCGAGGGCGCGCTCGAGCCCGCTGCGCAGGCCGAGGCGGCGCTCGACGTCGTCGCGCAGCGTGTCGTCGAAGACCTCGATGCGGGCGCGGCCCCGCGCCTTCGCCCGGTACATGGCCGTGTCGGCCCAGCGCAGCAGCTCGCCGGCCGCCACCCGGTCGGTCACCACCGCGAGGCCGATGCTCACCGTGACGCGCACGAGGTGCCCGTCGAGGCTGAAGGTGCCGCGCATGGACTCGAGGAGGCGCGACGCCAGGCGGGTGGCGTCGTCGTGGGCGTCGAGGCCCTCGCAGAGCACGACGAACTCGTCGCCGCCGAAGCGGGCGATCGTGTCGCCCGGACGGACGATCGAGGCGAGGCGGGCGGCGACCTCGACGAGCAGGGCGTCGCCGACGTCGTGACCGAGGCCGTCGTTGATGAGCTTGAAGTCGTCGACGTCGAGGAAGGCCACCGCCACACGGCCCTCCACCCGGCTGAGCCTGTCGAGCGCGAGCTGGGTCCGGTCGAGCAGGAGCGTGCGGTTGGCGAGACCGGTGAGCGGGTCGCGCAGCGAGCGCTCGCGCAGCGACGCCTGGGCCTCGAGGCGCCCCGCGGTCGCGCCGAGCACGTCGGCGACGGCCTCGAGGAGGAGGCGGTCCTCGCCGTTGAGCGCCCGCGGGGGCATGAGCCCGACGACGAGCGCGCCGTAGGCGCCGTGTGGTGTGCGGATCGGCGTGCCCGCCATCGCCGAGGCAGGCTCCGTCGCGGTGGGCTCGCGGTCGGCCCCCTCGCCGGTGCCGTGCAGCGCGGCCCGGCCGGCGTCGAGGACCTCGCCGGGCACCGCCTCTGCGGCCCAGCCCCGCCGCGCCCGCACGTGCAGGGCGTTGCCGTCGGCAGTCGTAACGACGGCGGCGCCGGCGATCTCGAGGGTGTCGGTGAGCAGGGCCACGGCGTCCTCGAGCAGCGGGTCGAGCGCGTCGATCGCGACGCCGATGGCGGCGAGGTCGGCGAGGCGCCGCTGCTGATCGAGCCCCGATTGCAGCGCCTCACGGGCAGAGCGCAGTGCCGTGACGTCGCGGGTCACCGCGAGGACCCCGACGGGCGCCCCGCGGGTGTCGCGCTCGGCGACGAGGCGGGTCTGCAGCGCTCGCGGTCCCCCGACGGTGGGCAACTCGACCTCGAGGGTGCGGGGCTCGCCGGTGGCGAGGACGTCGGCGAGCGCCTCCTGCCAGCGCGTGGTGAGGGCCGGCGGCAGCTCCTGCTCGGTGATCGTGTGCCCGAGCAGCTCCGCGCGGCTCCGACCGGTCACGGCGACGACCGCCTCGTTGACGTAGCGGTGGCGCAGCCCGGCGTCGAAGCGGGCGACGAGGTCGGGGGAGTCGTCGAGCAGGGCCTTCAGGCGTTGCGCCCGCCGGGCCGAGATCCTCCTGGCGCGCTCGAGCCGCGCGACGAGGACGAGGACGACCACCCCGAGCGCGGCGACGAGCCCGACGGCGGCGGTCTCGAGGCGGTCGAAGGCCGCGGAGGCCTCACGCGCCTGCGCACCCGCCTCCGCGCGGTAGGCGCCGCGCAGCTGCGCGAGCGCGGTGCCAAGGGGGGCGAGCTCGTCGGCGAGCGTGTCGGCGCCGTCGACGAAGGCGGCCGGACCGCCCTGCTGCGCGAGGGCGCGCAGGTCGTCGAGCCAGGCGTCGGTCGCGGCGAGGCGCGCGTCGATCTCCTCGACGAGCGGGCCCTCGCGCGAGGGCTCGAGGTCCTCGCGGAAGTCCCGCCACCGCGCGCCGGCGTCGGCCTGGGCCAGCGCGATGTCCTCGGCGGCCTGCTCGGGGGTGAGCCGTCCCCGCTCGGCGTCGGCGACCGTCCGCGCGACGGTGAGGGTGTAGGCGTCGGCGATGCCGGAGAGCCGTTCGAGCTGGGCGAGGTCCGCCTCGTGGCGGAGGCTGTCCTGTTGCTGGACGGCGTCGAGGAGCGTCAGGGACAGGGCGGCAGAGCCGATGAGCGCGACGACGATGAGCGCAAGGCTCCAGACGAGCCGCCGTCTCGGGGCCGCGCGCTCCCGGGATTCCCCCGACCGATGGGTGCGCATCCCCTACCTTTCCCGCGCGGCCTCGGCCACGGCCACGGCCGAACGACCCGGGTCGGGGAGCCGACGGGGAGCGCGGCGGCGAGGACGCCCGCGACCGCCGTAGAGTGGCGGACGCACCGCTGGCGGGCGAGCCGAGCCCCCGGCCCCGCCCTCCCGGAGGCTCCCTTGGCCCGCCGCTCCGACCTGCGCAACGTCGCGATCATCGCCCACGTCGACCACGGCAAGACCACGCTCGTCGACGCGATGCTGTGGCAATCGGGCACGTTCCGCGCCAACGAGGACGTCGCCGAGCGCGTCATGGACTCCGGTGACCTCGAGCGCGAGCGCGGCATCACGATCCTCGCGAAGAACACCGCCGTGGAGGTGCCCTCGGAGCAGGGCACGGTCACCGTCAACGTCGTCGACACCCCCGGTCACGCCGACTTCGGCGGCGAGGTCGAGCGCGCGCTCGCGATGGTCGACGGGGCCCTGCTCCTCGTCGACGCCTCCGAGGGGCCGCTGCCGCAGACCCGCTTCGTCCTGCGCAAGGCCCTCGAGCGGGGTCTGCCGGTGCTCGTCGCGGTCAACAAGATCGACCGTCCCGACGCGCGCATCGGCGAGGTCGTCGACACGACCTACGACCTGCTCATCGACCTCGGCGCCGACGACGCCCAGATCGACCTGCCGGTGCTCTACACCAACGCCAAGGACGGCACCGCCACGCTCGACCCCGACGAGCCCGGCAGCGACCTCGGCCCGCTCTTCGCCGCGCTGCTCGACCACGTGCCCGCGCCGGAGCACGACCCCGCGCACCCCTTCCAGGCGCTCGTGACCAACCTCGACGCCTCGCCCTACCTCGGGCGCATCGCCCTGTGCCGGGTGCAGCACGGCCGGGTCGAGCGCGGCGACACCATCGCGTGGTGCCGGCGCGACGGCAGCGTCGAGCGGATGCGCCTCACCGAGCTCTACCTCACCGAGGCCCTCGACCGGGTCACCGCCGACGCGGCCGGCCCGGGCGACCTCATCGCCATCGCGGGCATCGAGGAGGTCACGATCGGCGAGACCCTCGCCGACGCCACCGACCCCCGCCCGCTGCCGCTGCTGACCGTCGACGAGCCGAGCCTCGGCATGACCCTGGGGGTCAACACCTCGCCGCTGGCCGGACGCGACGGCGACAAGGTCACCGCGCGGCTCATCGACGCGCGGCTGCGCGCCGAGCTCGTCGGCAACGTGAGCCTGCGGGTGCTGCCCACCGAGCGACCCGACACCTGGGAGGTGCAGGGCCGGGGCGAGCTCCAGCTCGCCGTGCTCGTCGAGACCCTGCGCCGGGAGGGCTTCGAGCTCACCGTCGGCAAGCCCCGGGTCGTGACCCGTCGCGTCGACGGCGAGGTCCACGAGCCGTTCGAGCACGTGTCCATCGACGTGCCGCAGGACTACCTCGGCGTCGTCACCCAGCTGCTGGGGCTGCGCAAGGGCCGACTCCAGCAGATGGTCAACCACGACGCCGGCTGGACGCGCCTGGAGTTCCGGGTGCCCGCACGCGCGCTCATCGGCTTCCGCACCGAGCTGCTCACCGAGACCCGCGGCACGGCGATCCTCCACCACGTCTTCGACGGCTACGAGCCCTGGCAGGGGGAGCTGCGCACGCGGCCCAACGGCTCGCTCGTCGCCGACCGCTCCGGCAGCGCGACGCAGTTCGCCCTCCTCGGGCTGCAGGACCGCGGCCAGCTCTTCATCGCCCCCGGCACCGAGGTCTACGAGGGGATGATCATCGGCGAGAACGCCCGCGCCGACGACCTCGACGTCAACCCCACGAAGGAGAAGAAGCTCACGAACGTGCGCTCGGCCACCGCCGACGAGCTCGTGCGCCTCGCCCCCGCCCGGCAGCTCTCCCTCGACCAGGCCCTCGAGTTCATCCGCGAGGACGAGGCCGTCGAGGTCACGCCCTCCTCGGTCAGGCTGCGCAAGGTCGAGCTCTCGGCCGTCACGCGGGGGCGTGCGGCCAAGCGCGCGAAGCACGGCGACGCCCCGGCCTGAGCTCCACTCGGCTGCGCGATCCGGAAGTTGGAGGGGCGTTGCCCCTGGGCACACGCACAGGCGCTTCGCGCAGGGTCGGAAGGCCCTGGCCAAGGGGGCCGAGTGGCAACGGCGTGTCGGGTCCAAATCGCCCTCTCCGACGAGACACCGCGGGGTGGCGCCACGTAGGGTGCGGTCACCTACGTTGGGAGGTTCACTCATGGAGAAGCGCAGGCTCGCCTCGATCGCTGCGATCACCCTCGGCGTCATCCTCATCCTCGGTGGCATCGGCACCTGGACGATGGTGAGCAGCACCCTCGCCGAGCAGCGGATCACGACCCCCGATGACGCCTGCCTGCCCGGCCGCGACGTCACCGGGCCGTTCACCGCCTACTGCCAGGCGATGGTCATCCAGGACCACGCCCTCGAGATCACCGACGGGCAGACCTACGCCGAGCTCGACCGCGAGGACCCGCGCCGCGAAACGGCGATGGACGCCTCGTTCCTGCAGGCGTCGCTGTTCACCTCGGTCGTGTCGTTCGGCGTCGCGGGGATGGCCGGCGCGATCGGGCTGCTCTTCGTGCTCATCGGCCTGGGGATGCGCGACGTCAGCGAGCACCTCGTCGACGAGGGGGAGCAGGAGCGCACCGACGCGTCGGTCTGAGGGCCGCGCGGCGAGCACGCACCCCGATCGTCCCTTTCGTGGTGGGACGACCGGCCCGGGATATCGCCGTCCCCGGCGATCACACTGCAGCCTCACTCCACGGACGCACCGTGGGGCAACGCCCCAGTGAACGCTCCGCGTATCGGCCGCGTAAGGGGGCGCAGGTCACAGGTGTGGGAGGGAGAGGCACGATGATGCGACGCCCCGACCCGGTGTCCGCCACGTGCCTCGCACCGCCGGAGGCACAGGTCCCCCAGCCCTCGGAGCTGCACGCCCTCGTGGTCTACCCGCCGGAGGGCTACCCCGCGTCGGACATCGCCGGCTTCCTCGCGCCCGCGCTCGTCGAGGGCTCGAGCGCGATCGTCGTGGCCACCGCGCCCCACCACGCGGCGATCCTCGCGGCGCTGGCCGAGCGCGGCGTCGACGTCGCCGGGGCACGCCAGGGGGGCAGCCTCGTGGAGCTCGACGCCGCGACGGTCCTCGCGGAGCTGCGGGCCGACGGCCCCATCGACGCCGCGGCCTTCGGCGAGGTCGTCGGCCCCTGGCTCGCCGAGCTGCCGGCCGACGGCAGCGGGCGGGTCTTCGGCGAGCTCGTGGCGCTGCTCGCCGAGGAGGGCGACCTCGCAGGCGCGGTCGACCTCGAGCGCATCTGGAACGCCGCGATGGTCGTCCGCGACTTCGGGCTGTGCTGCGCCTACCCCTCGAGCGCCTTCGCCGGGGACGGGGGCGCTGCGGCACTCGCCCACGTGGAGGAGGCCCACGGCACGCTCCTCGGAGACACCCGTCCCGCTGACCCCGGGCCCACGGGACCGTCCGGCACGCGCGGGGATCCCGTTGGCAGGGGGCACGCCGTCGCCACCCAGCGGGCCGAGACCTGGAACGCGACCTTCGCGGGGATCTTCGAGGCCTCCGAGGAGGCGCAGCTCGTCTTCGACGACGCCGGGCGCTACCTCGACGCCAACCCCGCGGCCTGCCGGCTGCTCGGCCGCCCCCGCGAGGAGGTGCGCGGCCTGCGCGTCGGCGACCTCACCCCCGCCGAGATCGACCCCGAGCCGCTCCTGCGCGCGCTGCGCGAGCAGGGCGAGCTGCGGGGGGCCTACGCGCTCGTGCGCCCCGACGGCCGCGTCGTCGACGTCGCGTTCCGCGCGAGCGCCTGGGTCGCGCCGGACCGTCACCTGTCCACGCTGCGCGACCTCACCCCGGAGGCCGACACCGTCGAGCGGGCGCGCGCCGCCGCACGTCACGACGACCTCGCCGTCTGGGCCGGTGGCGTCGCCCACGACATGGCCAATCTCCTCACCGGGGTCCGCGGCTACGCCGAGCTCGGCCTCCAGGCGGCCGAGACCGAGCAGACCCGGGCGCTGCTGCGCGAGATCGTCGCCCTCGCCGAGCGTGGCGGGACGCTGACCGCACGCCTCGGGCGCGGCAGCGAAGGCCGCGAGGCCGCTGCGGCGAGCGCGGTGCCGGTCGCCCGGGTGGTCCAGGCGGCCTCGCCCCGGCTCGAGCGGCTGCTCGACGACGCGCTCGGGCTCGTCCTCGACGTGCCCGAGGAGCTGCCGTCCGCGGCCATCGACGCCGCCGAGCTCGAGCGTGCGCTCGTCAGCCTTGTCGCCAACGCCGTCGAGGCGATGCCCGACGGCGGCACCGTGGCGATCCGGGCCCGTCACGCCTCCGCCGCCCAGGTCGTCGCCCCGCGCTACGACGCGGTCCACGAGGGCGAGCGCCCCCTCGCGGACTGGGTCGAGCTCGTCGTCGCCGACGACGGTGAGGGCATGGGCCCCGAGGCGCGCCGCCGGGCCTTCGAGCCGCTCTTCACGACCAAGCCCGACCGCGGCGGCGTCGGCCTCGGCCTCGTCAGCGTCGACAGCGCCGTGCGCGCCGCCGGCGGCCGCGTCGAGCTCACCTCGGCCC
>PWFH01000222.1 GCA_003553795.1 Egibacter sp.
CGGCGGGCTCGCCGCCACCCGCACCCTGCCCTGTGGTAGAACGCATGTTCGACATACCCGCATCATGCCAGACCCCTCCGACATCACCCCAAGGTCCCTCACCCCACCTGGGGACAACCACGGGTCTTCGCTGTTTGCCAGGGAGCGTCGTCCTCGTGGCGCACGCCGACGACCTGCGCAGCTCGGGGCCCAAAGACGAACGAAGCCCCGCCGTCGCCGGCGGGGCCCGATGCTGCGGTGGCAGTGCGCTACTTGTTCACGGCCTCCTTGAAGGCGGTGCCAGGCTTGAAGCCGGGGTTCTTCGAGGCCTCGACGCGCATCTCCTCGCCCGTCTGGGGGTTGCGGGCGGTGCGGGCGGCGCGCTCACGGCGGTCGAACGTGCCGAAGCCGGAGAGGGCGACCTTGTCGCCGCGGGCAACGGTCTCGGTGATGGTGTCAAGCACCGCGTCGAGGGCGGCGGCGACGTCCTTCTTCGAGAGCTCCGCCTTGTCGGCGGCGGCTTCGACGAGCTCGGACTTGTTCACGATGGACTCCTCGTTCAGGTGGTTGGTCGTCAGCGTCGGGGTCTGGTCGTCGCGTTCTCGTCTCTCGCTCGCATGGCCGGCGACCGTCGTCCCGGTGCCGCGACCCACGACGTCGGGCGCTACGTTGCCCGCTTTGCCGTCGCACTGCAAGCACCCACGACCCCGACGATCGGCCGAGTCGCCCTCAGGTGGCGCGCTAGCCGGCGTCGTGCGCCGCGTCGGCGACCGCCTGCCAGGCCTCCGGGTCCTCCCCCACCGCGAGCACGTTGCCGCAGCGCACGAGGGGCAAACGCAGCAGCCGCGGGTCGTCGGCGAGGCGCTCCAGCCAGCCGTCGTCGTCGAGCGCGAGGTAGGCCAAGCCGCCGTCCTGAAAGGGCTTCGAGGCCTCGTCGACGAGCGCCTCCGCCCCGAGGCGGTCGGCCCACCGCCGCAGCTCCTTGGGCGAGGCGGGACGCTTGCGCAGGTCACGCTCGTGGACGTCGATGCGCCGTTCGGCGAACCACCGGGACGCCTTGCGCGTGGCCTGCGACTTGGGGTGACCGAGCAGGAGGACCTCCATGCCGGGGCAGGCTAGCGCAGCGTGCGAGACTCGGAGCGCAGCGCGACGCGAGCCGTTGACGACGACAGGAAGGGCGACGCGGCATGCGCCAGCACCCCACGGTCCTCATCACCGGCGCGTCGAGCGGCATCGGCGAGGCCTGCGCGCGGGCGTTCGCCGAACGCGGCGCGCGGCTCGTGCTCGCGGCCCGCCGCCGTGACCGGCTCGAGGCGCTCCAGGCCGCGCTCGCGGCCGACAGTGTCGTGCTGCCCCTCGACGTGCGCGACCGGGCGGCGGTCGAGGAGGCCCTCGCGGGCCTCACTCCCCCCTTCGACGACCTCGACGTCCTCGTGAACAACGCCGGGCTCGCCGCCGGGCTCGACCCGCTCCCGGAGGGCGACGTCGACCACTGGGACCGCATGCTCGACACGAACGTCCGCGGGGTGCTCAACGTCACCCGTCCGGTCGTGCGGGGCATGGTCGCGCGGGGCCGTGGTCACGTCATCACCATCGGCTCGATCGCCGGGCAGGAGACCTACCCCGGGGGCGCGGTGTACTGCGCGTCGAAGGCCGCGGTCGACCGGCTCACCGAGGGCTTGCGCATGGACGTGCTCGGCAGCGGCGTGAGGGTCTCCACGATCGACCCCGGCCTCGTCGAGACGGAGTTCTCGATCGTGCGCTTCGACGGCGACACCGAGCGCGCGGGCAAGGTCTATGAGGGGCTCACGCCGCTGCGCGCCGAGGACGTCGCCGACGCCGTGCGCTGGGTCGCCGAGCGGCCCGGGCACGTCCAGGTCGCCGAGATGCTCCTCCTGCCGACCGACCAGGCCTCGGCCACCCGCACCGCCCGGCGTTGAGCCGGCTCAGCGCCGCTCGGTGAGCGTGCGCCCGAGGCCGGTCTCGTCCACCAGGCGTTGACGCCGCTCGGTGCGACGGCCGCCCTCGATGGCGACGACGACGGCGATCAGACCGACGACGTGCGGCCAGCCGAAGGGCTCGTCGAAGAAGAGCCGCCCCCACAGCGCGGCGAGCAGCGGCACGCCGGCGAGCACGATCGAGGCGAGCGCGGCGCTCACCCTCGCGTGGGCCCAGTTGAGGAGCAGGTGGCCGTTGCCGGGCACGAGCGCGAGCACGACGAGCCACGTCGCGTCGAGCGCACTCGGTGGGGCGAGGTCGCCGACGAGCAGCGCGACCGGCAGGAGGGCCAGCCAGGCGACGCCGAGGAAGCCGAGCGTGAGGGTCAGCGTCGGCGCACCCGCGGAGCGCGCGCGCTTGGCCGCGAGGAAGTAGGCGGTGAACAGGCCGAGGTTGAGCAGCGCCAGGGCGTCGCCGAGCAGGTTGCGGCTGTCGTCGCCGGCCGTGCCGTAGAGGACGACGCCGATGCCGGCGATCGCGACGAGGGCCCAGCCGAGCAGGGCCGGGGGCACCCGCTCGCCGACGGCACGGCGGCTGACGAGGGTGACGACGAGCGGCTGCAGCGCGACGACGAAGGTCACGACCGCGATCGCCGTGAGCTTCGTCGCCTCGATGAAGACGAGCTGGTGACCGGCGAAGGCGAGGCCGGCCACGATGACGGGTCCACGGGCCCGTGGCAGCGGCGTGCGCAGCGCGAGGGCGGCGAGCCCGAGGATCACCACGCCGAGGCCGAGGCGCCAGAAGGCGATCGCCGAGGCCGGCAGGTCGATGCCCTTGACGATCGGGAAGCCGGTGGAGAAGCCGACGGTGGCGAGGACGAGGGCGGCGACGCCGACACCGGTGCGCTGGCGCGCCCGCTCGCTCACGACGCCTCGTCCGCAGGGTCGGCGGCGTCCGCGGCGTCGACCGCGGCGAGCACCTCGGTGAGGCTGGGGTTGGCGAGCATGCGCGCGCCGACCCGCACCGTGGGCACGAGCGCGTCGCCGCCGTTGGCAGCGCGCACCGTGGCGTTGCCTCGCCGGTCGCGCCAGATGTTCACCTGCTCATGGGCGAGGCCGGCACGGCGGAGGTCGCGCTTGAGCGCCATGGAGAAGGGGCACAGCGGCCGCCAGTAGAGCGTGACGGTGGGCACGGGCGCTCCTCGGTCCGGCGGCGCCCGGGCATGCGGTGGCCGCGGGCGGGTCGCGCCGCCACGCTAGCGTCCCGCCACCGGCGCCGAAGCGCGGGCGGCGGGCTCAGGCGGTGAGGCTGCGGCGCAGGCGCCACGTCGCGACGACGAGCAGGGCGCCCGCCCACGCCGCGAGGACCGCGAGCGCGGAGGTGACGTCGCCGAGGCCCTCACCGGCACGGGCGGCCCGCAGGCCGTCGATGGCCCAGGCGTGCGGCGTGAGGCGCCCGATGGCCTGCATCGTCGGCCCGACGATCTCGAGGGGCCAGAGCGCCCCGCCGAGCATGCCGAGGGCGATGCCGGCGGGCGGGGCGATCGCCCAGGCCTGCTCGGGGTTGGACAGGCTCGCGCCGAAGAGCATCGAGGCGCCGGTGGCCACGAGGCAGA
This sequence comes from Egibacter sp., assembly GCA_003553795.1. GTDB lineage: Bacteria > Actinomycetota > Nitriliruptoria > Euzebyales > Egibacteraceae > T1Sed10-49. Next base: position 3,533 of record PWFH01000222.1, read on the forward strand.
AGAGCCCCACGATGGCGACGACGACGGTGGGGGTCCCCCAGGCGACCCCGAAGAGCAGCGCCGCGCCCCCGACGATGAGCGCGGCCTGCAGCGCGCACAGCGCGAAGCGCGCCGTGCCCTCGCCGAGCAGGATCGTCGTGGCCGACGACGGGCTCGCGAGCATCCGGCGGGCGGTGCCCCGCCGGCGCGACTCGATGAGCGCGACCCCGCCGGTGAGGCCGGTGATGAAGATGAAGAGCACGGCGTTCTGCTGGGCGACCTCGTCGACGCCCCAGGCGAAGCGGGCGTCGCCGAGGGCCTCCTCCTCGACTCCGAGGAGGCGGCCCTCGGGGGTCTCCGCGGCCGCTGCCACGGCGTCGGCCCGGGGGACGCCGAGATCATCGACGGCCACGGCGACCGCGGTGAGCCGGGCGTCGAGCTCGCCGAGCACGGCGCGCACGGCGACCTCGGTGGCCACCGCGCGCGTCGAGGCAGGGTCGGCGAGCCAGCGGACCTCGGCGGTGCGCCCCGCCGCGAGGTCGGCCTCGAGGTCGTCGACGACGAGGCCGCCGACGAGGTCACCGCGCCGTACCGCCCTGCGCAGCGCGGAGGCCTCCGCGTAGCGCTCGACGCTGAGCGCCGCGTCGGCCTCGAGCGCCTCGGCGAGGGCGGAGGCCTCGGGACCGTCGTCGACCGCGAGACCGATGGCGGCGGTGGCGATGCCGGCGCCACCGACCCCGAAGAGCAGGATGATGATGAACGGCAGCACGACGATGAAGAAGAGCCCGAGGCGGTCGCGGACGACGAGGCGCAGCGCGGTGAGGACGATCGCGGGGACCGTGCGCAGCGCCGAGGCGGCAGGGGTCGGCGACGTCATGGCGCGACGAGGCGGTGGAGTCGCGGTGCGGCCAGGGCGGCGGCGGCCGCGGCGAAGGCGAGGTTGCCGGCGACGGGGACGACGACGACCTCGAGCCCGCCGCCGGCGGCGAGGTCGACGAAGCCGCGCAGCGCGAGGCCGTTGGGCGTGGCCAGCGACAGCGGCTCGAGGGCGGGCGGCAGGGCACCGAAGGAGCCGCCGAGCAGCGCGAGCGTGAAGACGATGATCGAGGTCCACCCCGAGACCTGCTCCTCGGTGCGCGCGAGCGTCGCCACGAAGGTCGTCAACGCCATCGCCGCGGCGGTGACGCCGGCCGCCAGCGCGAGGACGCCGAGCGGCTCGCCCCAGCGCGCGCCGAAGCCGAGGCTCATCACGAGCCACAGCGTCGCGATCGAGAGGAACGCGAGCGCGCCGACCGACGCGGCGGTGCCGAGCGCGATCGCGCCGCGCGGGATCGGTGCGGCAGCGAGTCGGGCGAGGCTGCCCTCACGACGCTGCCGCAGCAGGCTCTGCGGGCCCGCCCCGACGACGAAGAAGACGAAGAAGACCGCCATCGCGGGCCCGAAGTAGCTCGCCGCCCCCGACAGCCCGCCCTCGACGTCGTCGTCGACGAGCGCGAGGGCTGCCGGCCGGGCACGGGCGGCGGCGGCGACGCCCTCGCCCTGCCCCGGCGGCAGGGCCCCGGCGGCCACCGCGAGCTCCACGGCCAGCCGGCCGCGCTCGATCTCGTTGGCCGCGCCCTGGGCGATCGCGGTGGCGAGGTCGCCGGAGAGCCCGGCGTCGGGGTCGCGCAGGACGAGGAGGTCGCCACCTGCCTCGGACGCGAGCGACTCGCTGAGGCCCTCGGGCACGACGAGGGCCGCCAGCGCGCTCCCGTCGGCGAGCGCACGGCGTGCGGCCCCGGCGTCGGCGACCTCGACGACGTCGACGATCTCCGCGAGCTCGCCGCCGGCGAGCGCCTCGCGCAGCCCCTCACCGAGGGACCCGCCGTCCTCGTCGGCGAGGGCGATCGTCGTCTCGAAGCCCTCGTCGGGGCCCCCGAGGGCCACCGAGAGGATGACCGCGAGGACGAGCGGCGCGGCGAACGCGGTGACGAGGGCCGAGCGGTCGCGCAGCCGGGAGCGGAGGTCGCGCCGCGCGATCGTCGCCGCGGCGCGCAGGCCCTCAGCCATCGTCGCGCAGCGCCCGGCCGGTCAGGGCGAGGAAGACCGCCTCGAGGTCGGGCTCGACGAGCTCCACGCTCGTGAGCGTGGCCCCCGCGGAGGCGACCGTGGCGACGACCTCGGCGAGGCGGGCCCGGCCGTGGCGCACGAGCAGCGTCACCTCCCGGTCCGCCGCCGCGGCGTCGACGACCCCGGCGATCCCGCGGCAGGCCTCGGCGACGTCCCCGGCGTCACCGTCGACGACGAGGTCGAGGCGGTCGGCCTCCCCGAGCTCGGCGAGGAGCTCACGGCGCGTGCCCTCGGCGATCATGCGCCCGTGGTCGATGATCCCGACGCGGTCGCAGAGCCGCTCGACCTCCTCCATGTAGTGGCTGGTGTAGAGGATCGCCGTGCCCTCCGCCGACAGCGCCGCGACGCTCTCGAGGATCGCATGGCGGCTCTGCGGATCGACGCCGACGGTCGGCTCGTCGAGGACGACGAGGCGGGGCTCGTGCAGCAGTCCGGCGCCGATGTTCACCCGGCGCTTCATGCCCCCCGAGTACGTCCCGACGCGGTCGTCGGCGCGTGGGGCGAGGCCGATGATGTCGAGGACGGCGTCGATGCGCCCGGCGAGGGCTCGTCCGCGCAGCCCGTAGAGGCGGCCGAAGAACGCGAGGTTCTCCCGCGCGGTGAGGTCGGGGTAGAGCGCGATCTCCTGCGGCACGTAGCCGATCGCCGACTTCGCCGCGGCGGGCTCGCGGGCGAGGTCGTGTCCCGCGACGCGCACCGCGCCGTCATCGGGCTCGAGCAGCCCGCAGAGCATCGAGATCGTCGTCGTCTTGCCCGCGCCGTTGGGGCCGAGCAGACCGTAGGCCTCGCCGGGGGCGATGCGCACGTCGACGCCGTCGACGGCGGTGAGGTCACCGAAGGCCCGCCGCAGGCCGGCGGCCTCGAGGACGACCTCGGGGCCGGTGGTGGCCTGCGTCCCGCGGGCGCGCGCCGGGCGCGACGGCCCGGGCGGCCCCGCCGGCGCGGACGAGGCGCTCACTGCGGCGCGCCGACGGCGCTCTGGCCCGTCGTCTCCATGCGCGAGATCGCCGTACGTGGGGCGACGCGCCAGAGTTGCGCCCGGTGCTCGGGCCATTCCTCGAGCAGCGCGGTCGCCCTCGCCGAGCCGGTGCGCTCGACATGCTCGGCGAGCAGGTCGTGGACCCGGGCGAGCTCGGCGCTCTCGGGCCGGCGGGCCTCGACGAGCTGGGTGTTGACCCGTCCGAGGATCTCCGCGGTCGCGTCGAGGACGAAGCACTCACCACCGGTCATGCCCGCACCGAGGTTGACGCCGGTGGGGCCGAGCACGACGACGGTGCCACCGGTCATGTACTCGCAGGCGTGGTCGCCGACGCCCTCGACGACCGCGTCGGCGCCGGAGTTGCGGACCGCGAAGCGCTCGCCGGCGCGCCCGGCGGCGAACAGCGTGCCGCCGGTCGCGCCGTAGAGCACGGTGTTGCCGAGCAGCACGGGGTCGCCGGCGTCGTCGTCGGGCGGGCGGATGACGACGCGCCCCCCGCCCATGCCCTTGCCGACGTAGTCGTTGGCCTCACCGGTGAGGACGAACTCGACGCCGTCGGTGAGGAACGCCGCGAAGGACTGCCCCGCCTCGCCCTCGAACCGCGCCGAGACCGTGCCGAGGGGACGGGCGTGCCCCTCGGCGTCGCCGAACTCGAGGCCGACGGCGCCGCCGAGCCGGGCCCCGACGGTGCGGTCGGCGTTGCGGATGTCGTAGCGCAGACCCTGCATCGTGCCGTCGAAGAGCGCGGGGAAGGCCTCGTCGAAGACGCGGTCGCCGAGCGCCGAGCGCGGCGACTGCAGGGCGACGTGCCCGACGTAGCGCCGGGTGTCGTCCCCGCCCGCGGGCACCGCGGGGGCGGCGAGCAGGCGGGAGGCCTCGAGCCCGTCGGCGTCGACGTCAGCGCGGGGCTCGAGGAGCTCGACCCGCCCGACGGCCTCGTCGACCGAGCGCAGGCCGAGCGCGGCGAGCCCGCGGCGCACCTCCTCGGCGACGAAGAGGAGGTAGGCGGCGACCATCTCCGGGGTGCCGGCGTACTTCGCCCGCAGGTCCTCACGCTGGGTGGCGATGCCGACCGGGCAGGTGTCGCGGTGGCACGCCCGGGCCATGACGCAGCCCTCGGCGATGAGCGCGATCGTGCCGAAGCCGTACTCGTCGGCGCCCAGGAGCGCGGCGGTGAGGACGTCGCGCCCCGTGCGCATGCCGCCGTCGACCTGGAGCCGCACGCGGCTGCGCAGCCCGCTGGCCACGAGCGTGCGCTGCGCGTCGGCGAGGCCGAGCTCCCACGGCAGGCCGGCGTGCTTGATCGACGACAGCGGGCTCGCGCCGGTGCCGCCGTCGGCGCCGGCGATCTGCACGGCGTCGGCGAGGCCCTTCACGACGCCGGCGGCGACGACCCCGACCCCGTCGGAGGCGACGAGCTTGACGCCGACGCTCGCGAAGGGGTTGACCTGCTTGAGGTCGTAGATGAGCTGCGCGAGGTCCTCGATCGAGTAGATGTCGTGGTGCGGCGGCGGGCTGATGAGCGCGACCCCCGGCTGGGTGTGGCGCAGTCGGGCGATGAGCTCGCTGACCTTGTGCCCGGGCAGGTGCCCGCCCTCGCCGGGCTTCGAGCCCTGGGCGATCTTGATCTGCAGCTCGTCGGCCTGGGCGAGGTACTGCGGGGTCACCCCGAAGCGCCCGGAGGCGACCTGCTTGGCACGGGAGTCGCGGTCACGGGCGGTCCCGCGGGTCGCGAAGCGCCGCGGGTCCTCCCCGCCTTCACCGGTGTTGGAGATCCCCCCGACGAGGTTCATCGCGATCGCGAGGTCCTCGTGGGCCTCCGGTGAGAGCGCGCCGAGCGACATCGCCCCGGTGAAGAAGCGCTGGGCGATCGACGTCGCCGGCTCGACCTCGCCGAGGGCCACGGGCTCCTGGTCGGCGACCGGCGTGAGGAGATCACGCGGGGCGCTGGGGGGACGGCCGTTGACGAGGCCGGCGAAGGCGAGGTAACGCTCGAAGCGGCCCTCGGCGGTCGCCTCGGCGAGGAGGTGGGCGGCCGTGAGGTCGACGCGCGGCCCACGGCCGGTGAGGCCGTCACCGGCGCGCGGGCCCCCGCGGGGCTCACCGAGGGGGTCGAGGTCGCCCTCGAGGCCCACGGTGGCGTGCAGTGCCCCGATCGTCTCGGGGTTGTTCGTGTGGTGCTCCCCGCCCTGGCGGAACTTGAAGAGCCCGGGGCTGGACAGCGCCGGCGACGGCCCGAAGGCGAGGGCGTGGCGCGCGAGGACGTCGGCGCCGAGGTCGACGAGGCCGAGGCCGCCGAGCTCGGAGGGCGTGCCCGCGAGGCAGGTGGCGATGACGTCCTCACCGAGGCCGATCGCCTCGAAGACCTGCGCGGAGCGGTAGCTGTCGAGGGTGGAGATGCCCATCTTCGACATGATCTTGAGGACGCCGTCGGCGACGGCGTCGCAGAACGCCGCCTGCGCGGTGCCCGCCGAGCCGGCGTCGCGCCCGAGGCGGCCGCGGTCGGCGAGGTCGGCGATGGTCTCGAGGGCCAGGCGCGGGCAGATCGCGTCGGCGCCGTAGCCGAGCAGGAGCGCGAAGGCGTGGGTCTCGCGCGCGTCGTCGGCCTCGCAGATGAGGCTCGCCTCGGTGCGTCGGCCCTCGGCGACGAGACGGTGGTGGATCGCCCCGACGGCGAGCACGGCCGGCACCGGGGCGCGCTCAGCGCCGAGGCCCCGGTCGGAGACGACGAGGAGCGCTGCGCCGTCGGCGACGGCGGCGACGGCCTCGTCACCGAGCTCGGCGAGGCGGGCGGCGAGGCCCTCAGGCCCCGCCTCGACGGGGAACGTCGCGTCGAGCCCGGCCGCGGCGAAGGGGATCGGCGGGTCGACGACGAGCTGCTGCAGGCCCTGGGGGTAGAGCAGGAAGCCGTCGAGCTCGAGGAGCCGCGCGGCCTCGGGGTCCTCGCGCAGCAACGGCGAGCGGGGCCCGAGCTGCGTGCGCAGGCTCATGACCTGCCACTCGCGCAGGTGGTCGATCGGCGGGTTCGTGACCTGGGCGAAGCGCTGCTTGAGGTAGTGGTGCACCGGCCGACGCAGCGACGACAGCGCCGCGAGCGGCGTGTCGTCGCCCATCGAGGAGACCGGCTCCTTGGCGTCGTTGGCGAGCGGCCGCAGGATCGCCGTCTGCTCCTCCTTGCTGAAGCCGGCGCAGATCTGTCGAGCGGTGAGCTCGGCCTCGGCCTCGGCGCCGACCGGTCGACCACGCTCGATCCGTCGCTGGTGCTCGGCGAGCCAGCGCCCGTAGGGCTGGCGGGCACCGAGACGCCGCTTCACGGTGGCGTCGTCGACGACGCCTCCGGCGGCGGGGTCGACGAGGAGCATCTCGCCCGGTCCCAGGCGGGAGCGTCGCACCGTGCCGTGCCCGACGGTGCGCACCGCCCCGACCTCGCTCGAGGCCACGACGAGGCCGTCGGCGCAGACCGCGTAGCGCAGCGGGCGCAGCCCGTTGCGGTCGAGGCTCGCCACGACCCGCCGCCCGTCGGTGGAGACGAGGCCGGCGGGGCCGTCCCAGGGCTCGACGAGCGCGGCGTGGTAGCGCAGGAAGTCGCGCACCTCGGCGGGCAGGTCGCGTCGGCCCTCCCAGACCTGCGGGACGAGCATCGCCATCGCGTGGTCGAGCCCGCGGCCGCCGCGCAGGAGCACCTCGACGACGTTGTCGAGCTTCGCGGAGTCCGACGCGCCCGCGTCGATGAGCGGCTCGAGCAGGGCCTCGCCCGCCTCACCGAGCTCGGGCCAGTCGGCGCCGAGGCGCCCGGTGCGCGCCCGCATGAGGTTCTCGTTGCCCTGGATGGTGTTGATCTCGCCGTTGTGGCAGAGGTGGCGGAAGGGCTGGGCGCGCTCCCACGTCGGCAGGGTGTTCGTCGCGTAGCGCTGGTGGAAGATCCCGAACCACGCCTCGACGCGCTCGTCGCGCAGGTCGGCGTAGAACGCCGGGAGCTGGTCGGCCGCCGACAGCGCCTTGTAGGTGATCGTGCGCGCGCTCCACGAGGCGAAGTACGCGCGCAGCCCCGCGGCGTCGCAGGCCGCGCGCGCCTCGCGTCGCGCGAGGTAGGCGCGCCGCTCGACCGCCTCGCCGGAGGGGTCGGCCCCGGGCGGGTCGTCCCAGGTGTAGAGGGCCTGGTCGACCACCGGCTGCGTGCGCCGCGCGAGGTCACCGAGCGCGGCCGGCTCGACGGGCACCTCGCGCCAGGCGAGCAGCCGCAGCCCGTGGGTGGCCAGCGCCGCCTCGACCTGCCCGCGCGCCGCGGCGCGGCAGGCGTCGTCGTGGTCGAGGAAGGCCATGACCGCCCCGAGGCGCTCAGGGTCCACCGCCGCCCCCACCGCGGCGGCCTCCTCGGCGAGGAAGCGCCGCGGCAACGGCAGGAGCAGCCCCGCGCCGTCGCCGGAGCGCTCGTCGGCGGCGACCGCGCCGCGGTGGCGCACCCCGCGCAGCCCCTCGAGCGCAGCGTCGACGATGCCCCGGCTCGCCTGCCCGCCGGCGTGGGCGACGAAGCCGATGCCGCACGCGTCGCGCTCGGGGATCGTCGCGGACGGGCGCATGGTGGGCCTCCTCGGGACTCAGGCCTCGGCGAACTGGGTGCGGAAGAGCTCAGCGTAGGGCCCGCCGGCGGCGAGGAGGTCGCGGTGGGTGCCGCGCTGGACGATCTCGCCGCCGTCGAGGACGAGGATCTCGTCGGCGTCGACGACGGTGGACAGCCGGTGGGCGATGATGAGCGAGGTCCGCCCCTCGAGGGCGGTCTCGAGCGCCGCCTGCACCGCGGCCTCCGACTCGCTGTCGAGGTGGGCGGTCGCCTCGTCGAGGACGACGATCGCGGGATCCTTGAGCAGGACGCGGGCCAGGGCGATGCGCTGCTTCTCGCCGCCGGACATGCGGTAGCCCCGCTCGCCGACGAGGGTGTCGTAGCCCTCGGGCAGGGCGGCGATGACCGCGTGGATCTGGGCGGCGCGGCAGGCCCGCTCGATGTCCACGTCGCTGGCGTCCTCCCGGGCGTAGCGCAGGTTCTCCCGCACGGTGTCGTGGAAGAGATGGGCGTCCTGGGTGACGACCCCGACGGCGTCGGCGAGCGAGCCGAGGGTGACCTCGCGCACGTCGCGCCCGTCGATGCGCACCGCGCCGTCCTCGACGTCGTAGAGCCGCGGCACGAGATGGCAGATCGTCGTCTTGCCCGCGCCGGAGGGGCCGACGAGGGCGATGCGCTGGCCCGGCTCGGCGACGAAGCTGATGTCGGCGAGGACCTGCGGCCCGGGGGTGGCGTCGAGGACGCCCGCGAAGCCGCGCTCGAGGGAGGCCAGCGAGGAGTCCGCCGCCGAGGGGTAGCGGAAGCTCACCCCGTCGAACTCCACCCGCCCGGCCACCGGGCCATCGGCGTCGAGCGGTCGGGCGTCGTCGGCGTCGTCGATGGGCCGGCGCAGGTCGAGGACCTCGAAGACCCGGTCGAAGGAGACGAGGGCGGTGAGGATCTCGACGGGGGCGTTGGACAGGGCCGCGAGCGGGCCATAGGCCTGGGTGACGAGGATCCCGAACTCGACGACCTGCCCGGCGGTGAAGGTGCCGTCGAGGACCCCGCGACCACCGACCCAGTAGGCCAGCGCGGTGCCGAGGGCGCCGACCAGGGTGAGCGTGACGAAGAAGAGCCGGCCGACCACGGCGGTGCGCACGCCGATGTCGGCGACGTCGCGCGCGTCCTCGGCGAAGACCTCCGACTCGCGGTCGGGCTTGCCGAAGAGCTTGACGAGCTGGGCGCCGGCGACGTTGAGGCGCTCGGTCATCTGCGTGTTCATCTCGGCGTTGAGCGCCATCGACTCGCGGGTGAGCGCCTGCAGGCGCCGTCCGACGAGGCGGGCGACGACGACGAACACCGGCAGCACCCCGAGCACGAGCGCGGTGAGCAGCGGGCTGATGCGCAGCATGAGCGCCACCGCGACGGCGGTCTGCACGACGTTGGCGACGAGCGTGCCGAAGGTGCCGGTGAGCGCGCGCTGTGCGCCGATGACGTCGTTGTTGAGCCGGCTGATGAGCGCCCCGGTCTGGGTGCGCGTGAAGAACGCCATCGGCAGGCGCTGGACGTGGTCGAACGTCGCGCGCCGCAGGTCGTAGATGAGGTGCTCGCCGATCGACGCCGACAGGTAGCGCTGCCACAGGCTGAAGCCCGCGGCGCCGAGGGCGATGAGGACGAGCAGGCCGACGAGGAGGTCGAGGCGGCCGGTGGCCTGCGCGGCGAAGGCGTCGCGGGCAGCGCCGGTGAGCCCCCCGGCGCCCTCGATCACGTCGACGATCTCGCCGATCACCCGGGCCGGCAGCACCGTGAGCGTGCTCGCGCCGGCGATGGCGACGACGAGGAGGGCGAGCCGCCCGCGGTAGGGGCGGGCGAACTCCCGCCAGACCCGCCCCACGAGCCCCTTGGGCAGGCGCGTGCCCTTGCCGACCTCGAGGCCCTGCCGCACGCGGCCGGTGCCGGGCATCATCCCGCTGCCGCCACCGAGCCGGGGCGAGCCCATCGGCGAGCCCATCATGCGGGCATCGCCCGCGGCCTGATCCTCCTCATGGCGGCCAGCATGCCGCGCCTCAGCCGCGGTCGCGCGCGACGGCGGCCTCCGCCTGGTCGACGGCGTCGACGAGGCCCTCCCAGCGCTCGGTGAGGCGGGCGACGCGCTCCTCGGCGAGGCCGTGGGCGCTCACGAGCTCACGGACCCGCCCGGCGTCCTCGTAGGCCTCGGGGTCGGCGAGGGCAGCCTCGAGTCGGCGCTCCTCCTCCTCGGCGGCCTCGAGCTCCGCCTCGACCTCGGCGAGCTCGGCCCGCAGGTCCTTCGTGGCGGCGTAGCGGCGCTGGCGCTCGTCGGCCTCGGCCCGGCGGCGCTCCGCGGCGTCGGCCTTCGAGCGCCGCGGAGCCGCCGGGGCGGTGCCGGTGGCGTGCCCGGCGACGAGCCCGGCGTCGGTGCGCGTGGCCTCGGCGGCGTGCCGGGCGAGGTAGTCCTCGTAGCCGGTGGGGTGCAGCGTCGCGCCCCCGTCGCCGACGGCGATGACGGTGTCGGCCACCGCGCGGATGAGGTGGCGGTCGTGGGTGATGAGCACGACGGTGCCGGGGTAGGCCGCGAGGGCCTCCTCGACCACGTCGCGGCTCGCGACGTCGAGGTGGTTGGTCGGCTCGTCCATGCACAGGAGGTTGGCGGGGTCGGCCATGAGCGTGGCGAGCGCGAGGCGGGCGCGCTCACCGCCGGAGAGGACCGCGACGCGCTTGTCGGCCTCCTCGCCGGGGAAGCGGAACGCGCCGAGGACGCTGCGGGGGTTGACCCGGGAGGTGTCGACGCGGGCGGCGATCTCCTCGAGGGCGGTGCGCTCGGGGTCGAGGCGGTCGAGGGCGTGCTGGGCGTAGTAGGCGACCTCGACGTGGTGGCCGTAGCGCCGGGTGCCGGTGTCGGGGTCGAGCACGCCGGCGAGGAGCTTGAGCAGCGTCGACTTGCCCGCGCCGTTGGGTCCGACGAGGACGGCCTTCTGCCCGCGCTCGACGACGAGGTCGAGGCCGTCGTAGACGAGGTGGCCACCGAAGCCCTTGCGCACCCCCTCGAGGGCGACGACGTCGCGCCCGGAGCGCGGCGGCTCGGGGAAGCGCAGGCGCATCGTCTTGCGGTCGCCCTCGGGGGTGCCGATGCGCTCGGTGCGCTCGAGCATCTTCACGCGGGACTGCACCTGCGTCGCCTTCGTGTTCTTCGCCCGGAAGCGCTCGATGAAGCGCTCCTGCTGGGCGATCCAGCGCTCCTGGTTCGCCGCGGCGGCGGCCTGCTGCGCCCGCCGCTGCTCGCGCTGGGCGACGTAGTCGGTGTAGGTGCCGGCGTACTCGGTGAGCGTGCCGCCGTCGAGCTCGGCGATGCGGTTGCAGGTCGCGTCGAGGAAGTCGCGGTCGTGGCTGACGATGAGCACCGCGCCGGCGTACTCGGCGAGCACCCCCTCGAACCAGGCGATGCTGTCGAGGTCGAGGTGGTTGGTGGGCTCGTCGAGGAGGAGCACATCGGGGGCACGCAGCAGGAGACGGGCCAGCGCGATGCGCATCATCCACCCGCCGCTGAAGGTCGCGACGTCGCGGCCCATCTCCTCCTCGCCGAAGCCGAGCCCGGCGAGGGTCTTGCGGGCGCGCGCCTCGAGGGTGTAGCCGTCGAGGGCCTCGAAGCGCTCGAGGACGCGGCCGTACTCCTCGAGCAGCTCGGGGTCGTCGCCACGCGCCCCCACGGCCGCCTCGAGCTCGGCGAGGCGGGAGGCGAGGGCGGTGACGTCGCCGGCGGCGGCGATGACCTCCTCGAGCGCGCTGCGCCCCCGGGTCTCGGCGACGTCCTGGCGCAGGTGGCCGACCTCGACGCCCTTCGCGCGGCTGACCTCGCCCCCGTCGGGGTCGCGCTCGCCCATGAGGATCTTCAGCAGCGTCGTCTTGCCGGCCCCGTTGGGTCCCACGAGGCCGATCCGCCGGCCGGGCGTGATCTGCAGGCTGACGTCGTCGAAGAGCACGTCGAGGCCGAACGACGCGCCGACGCCGGTGAGCGTGAGCATCACCCGTGAGCCTAGCGCCCGTCCCGGCGCTACCGTTGCGCCATGACGCTGACGCTCCTGCACTCCTGGGTCGGCTACGGCATCGTCGGGATCTGGGCGGTCGTGACCGGCTGGGGCCTGGCCCTGCGCCTCCTGCCCTACGAGGAGACCCCGATGTTCTGGCGGGTCGTCACCCTCGCCCAGGTCGGCCTCGCCCTCCAGCTGCTCGTCGGCACGGTCCTGCTCGCCCTCGGCCGCCTGCCCGCGGGCCAGGACTGGTTCGACAACGTCTTCCACGTGCTCTACGGCTTCGTCTTCCCCGTCGTCGTCCTCGTCGTGGCCCACCGGCTCAGCGGCGCCGGCCGGGTCAACCCGCACCTCGCCTTCGCCGTGGCCGGGCTCGTCCTGTTCGGGCTCACCGCCCGGGCGTGGATGACCGGGATGGGCATGTAGCGGTCGCGGCGTCCCCGGCGCGGCGCGCCGGGCCACGGTGTACCGTCGAGGTGGTGCCAGCGCGCCCGCTGCGCCGTCCCCGCCTCGCGAACCGGAGTGCGACGCCTTGGCCCCTCTCAGCGGCTCGGAGCGAGCGCAGCGCCTCGGCGCGCTCGTGCTCGTCCTGCTCGTCGTGCCCGGGATCTTGAGCGTGGCGGCGTTCCTGCAGGACACGCCGATCCGGGAGGGCGAGCCCTCGCCGAGGACGGTCATCAGCCCCGACCTCATCCGCATCCCCGACCCCGAGGCCACCGAGCGCGAGCGCCGGGCCGCCGCCGACGCCGTCGACGAGGTCCTCGTCGACGACGATGAGGCCAGGCGCGAGATGGTCCAGGAGGTGCGCGACGCCTTCGCACGGGTGCGCGATGCGCGCGCGGCCGAGGGCGACGACGAGCCGAGCCCCGAGGAGCAGCGCGAGGCGCTCGCCGACCGTCTCGACGCGCTCGACGAGGAGGGCGTCGACCTGCTCGTCTCCCTCGACGACGGCGAGCTCGACGCGGTGCGTGACGACACCGTCGAGATGGTCCAGCAGCTCGCCCGCCAGGAGATCCGCGAGGGCGAGACCGACGAGGCCCTCGACGCCCAGCTGCGCGGTGAGCTCGTCGTGCGCGCCCTTCCCGAGCGGATCGCCGAGGAGGTCGTCGAACCGCTCATCCGCGATGCGGCGCGCCCAACGGTCATGGTCGACGACGCGGCCACCGCCGAGCGCCGCGAGGCGGCCGCCGACGAGGTCGGCGAGGTCGTCCGCACCTTCGTCGGGGGCACCCCGATCGTCACCGCCGGCGAGGTCGTCGACGAGATCCAGATGGAGGCGCTGCGCGCCCGGGGCCTCGAGGGCGCCGAGCCGTGGCAGTGGATGCTGCGCGCGCTCGGCCTCGCCGGCGCGGCGGCACTCGCCGTCGGCTTCTACCTGCGCTCCTACCGCCAGCGGGTGTGGGGCTCGGCGCGCAAGGTCCTCCTGCTCGCCGTGCTGCTCACCGCCTTCACCGGCATCGTCGAGGCGATCGCGCTGCTCGCGCCCGCCCCGACCGGCGGCTGGCTCTACCTCGTGCCCGCCGGGGCGGTGGCGATGCTCGCGACGATCCTCTTCGACCCACCGGTCGGGGTGCTGTCGGCGCTGCCGATGACCGCGGTCGTGGCCTTCATCGCGCCGGGCGAGCCGGGGGTCATCGTCTTCACGGCCCTCTCGGCGGTGGCGAGCGTGCCCCTCGTGAGCCGGCTGTCCGCCCGTGGGGACCTGCGCAAGGCCGCCCTGCGCTCGACGCTGCTCTACGTCGCCCTCGCCACCGCCCTCGCCGCGGTCTTCGAGGGCCCGTGGGCCGTCGCCGCCGCGGCGGGGCTGCTCGGGGGGGTCGGCGGGGCGATCATCGTCAATGGCAGCCTGCCGTTCCTCGAGTCGGTGTTCGGCGTCCTCACGGCCACGAGCCTGCTCGACCTGCAGGACCGCAACCACCCGCTGCTGCGCGAGCTCGAGCAGAAGGCCCTCGGCAGCTACAACCACTCGATCCAGGTCGCGACGATGGTCGAGCGCGCGTGCCGGGCGATCGGGGCGGACTCCCTGCTCGGCAGCGTCGCGGCGCTCTACCACGACATCGGCAAGGTCCGCCGCCCCTACTTCTTCGTCGAGAACCAGTTCGGCGTCGGCAACCCCCACGACGACCTCCCGCCGGAGACCTCCGCGGAGATCATCCAGCGCCACGTCACCGACGGCATCGAGATGGCGCGCAGCTCACGGCTGCCCGCCGAGATCGTCGACGGCATCGCCACCCACCACGGCACGACCCTCGTGACGTACTTCTACCGCCAGGCGGTGAACTCCGCCGCCGACGGCGAGGAGGTCGACGAGGCGACGTACCGCTACAAGGGGCGCAAGCCGTCGACGAAGGAGCTCGCCGTGCTCATGCTCGCCGACTGCTGCGAGGGCGCGGCGCGCGCGGCCGCGCAGCACGACCGCAACCTCACCCGCGAGGATCTCGAGCGCATCGTGCGCGGGCTCATCGGCGACCGGATCGACGACGGCCAGCTCGACGAGGCCAACCTCACCTTCGCCGAGCTCACGATCGTCGAGGAGTCCTTCATCGAGGCACTCGTCGGCGTCTACCACCCGCGGATCGCCTACCCGACGCTCGACCCGGCCAAGGCCGGCGACGAGGCCGGCGCGACGCCCTGAGCGCGGCGGCGGGGTCCTACCCGGGACGCCCGGAGGCGTCGACCTCCTCGTCGGGACCGCCGCCGCCGGGCCAGCGCCAGGTGGCCACCCCGACGGCGAGGCCGGCGAGCGCGAGGCTGCCCGCGCGCGCGGGCAGGTAGCCGGTGACCGCGTCAGGCTCGGTGAAGCCGGTGGCGATCGCGCTGTACGCCGCGGCGACGAGGACCCCGCCGAGGGCGCCGACGGCGACCGGCCGGCCGACGCGGCGGAGGATCGGCCGGGCGGCCACGGCGGCGACGGCCACGGCGAGCAACCAGACCGCGACGTCGTAGGCCCCACCGGCGGTCCCGGGACCGGGTGAGAACGTCACGGCGATCGCGCTGAGCATCGCGCCGGCGACGAGGTGCGCGAAGAGCATCGCCGCACCGACGACGACCGCGGGGGCGAGCAGGCCGGTGGCGACCGGCGGCTCGGCGTGGAGGAGGTGCTTGGCCATCGGCGATCAGTAGGCCGGCCAGGGCTCGGCCACGGCGACGTCCTCCGGCGCGACGTAGGACCAGTCGGGCCGCTTGCGGTGGTACTCGGGGTCGAAGACCACCTCGCCGGCGTCCTCGTCGACGTCGATGATCTTCGGGCAGAGCACCTTGACGTCCTCGGGGGTGGGGCTCGCGAGGCGGGCCTCGAAGGCCTCCGGGAAGGTGTCGAGGGTGGAGCGCACGACGAGGGCGCCGCCGACCGGCAGGTAGCAGCGGTTCTGGTCGGTGACGATCTCGGTGCGCTTGCGGAGGTCCTCGAGGTCGCTGCGCTCGGCCTCGCCGCGGACGAAGCGGTCGAGCACCTCGGCCATGAAGAGGTTGCCGAGCTTGCAGGCGTTGCACTGCCCGCAGGACTCGTTGGCGAGGAAGCGCTCGAGCTGGGCGGTGACCTGCACCATGCAGCGGCTGCGGTCGTAGACGACGAAGCCGCCGGAGCCGAGCCCGAGGCCGGCCTCCTTCATCGACTCGAAGTCCATCGGCAGGTCGAGGAGGTCGGGGGTGATGACGCTGTTCGAGACCCCCGACCAGATCGCCTGGACGTCCTCGGCGTCGATCCCGCCGATGTCACAGACGAGGGTGCGCAGCGACGTGCCGAGCGGCAGCTCGAAGAACCCGCCGTTGGCCACGTCGCCCGAGACGGTGAAGATCATCGTGCCGGGGCTCTCCTCGGTGCCCTGCTGGCGGAAGGCCTCCGCCCCACGGGCGAGGATCCAGGGGATGTGGGAGAGCGTCTCGGCGTTGTTCACGCAGGTCGGGTTGGGGTTGGCGGTGTCAGCCCAGAGCCCCACCTGGAAGGGCGGCACGAGGCGCGGCATCGGCAGCTTGCCCTCGACGACCTCGAGCAGGGCCTTCTCCTCTCCGAAGAGGTAGGAGTCGGGCCCCGGGACGATCTCGATGTCGGCGGCGCGCGCCCAGCCGGCGTCGGCCATGGCGTCACGCGCCCCGACGAGGCGGCCGAACTCGTGGGTGAAGCGCTCCTTCGTCGCGACGTAGCCGCGCTCGGCCCCGATCGTCACGAGCGCGATGCACATCCCCTCGAGGAGCTGGAAGGGGTTCTTCGCCATGAGCGGGCGGTCCTTGTACGTCCCCGGCTCGCCCTCGGCGGCGTTGCAGGCGACGTAGGCCCGGCCGTCAGCGGTCGCCGCGTCGGCGACGCCGCGCCACTTGATCCCCGTGGGGAACCCCGCGCCGCCGCGGCCGCGCAGGCCCGACGCGCGGACCTCGGCGATGACCGCGTCGGTGCCGATCTCCTGCGCCCGGGCGAGGCCCGCTCCCCCGCCCATGGCGACGTAGGCGTCGAGGTCCGCCACGGGCTCGTCGGGCAGCAGCTGGTAGCCGTCGTCCATCACGTGCGCCTTTCTCCCCGCCGCCGGAGCCTGCCACCCCGACGTTACGGCCTGGCAACGTCGTCCTCACCTGCGCGCCACATCGCGTCGCTACGGTACTGCCCGGTCGGTCGCGCTCGCCGGGGCACCGCCCGAGGGCGGCGCCCCCTTCGCGACCACCGCTCGCCCGGCCGCGGCGGGCCTCTCGGCTCGGGCCCGCCGCGGCCGGCGCGCGGGCGTCACGGGCCCAGGCGCACGACGGCGGCGGCGTCGGAGGGCAGCGCGAGGGCCCGACCCTCGAGCACGGTCCCGCCGTCGCTGGCGAAGGCGACCTCGACCGCGCCGGGGACGTCGACGGTGGCACCGCTCGCGCCGAGGTTCGCGGCGACGAGCAGCGTGCCACGGCGGTAGGCGACGACGCCGTCGGCGACGTCGTCGATCCACGCCAGCGGGGCGTCGACGAGGTCGGGCTCGGCCTTGCGCAGCGCGACGAGCGCGCGGTAGCGCTGCAGCCACGAGCCGGGGTCGTCGCGCTGGACGGCGACGGTGTCGGCCTCGCCGCGCGGCCCCATCGGCAGCCAGGGCCGCTCGGCGCTCGTGAAGCCCAGCCCAGGGCCCGGCTCCCATGGCAGCGGGGTGCGGCAGACGTCGCGGCTGCGGTGGTACGCACCGGCGCGCACGGCGATCGGATCCTCGGCCTGCGACGGGTCGACGACGACGTCGGCGAGCCCGAGCTCCTCGCCCTGGTAGAGGAAGGGCACGCCGGGCAGGCCGTGCTGCAAGGTCGCGAGGACGAGGGCGCGGTGGGGGCCGCCGAGGCGGGTGGCCGCGCGGGAGACGTCGTGGCTCGAGGTGATCCACGCGACCGCGCCCTCGGCGATGCCTGCCCCGGCGGCGAGCACCTCGCGGACCGCGGAGGCCTCCCAGGCGACGTCGAGCGGGGCGAACCAGAAGGCGAGGTGCAGGCCGTCCTGGTCGACGACGTAGGGGGCGAGCGTCGCGACGTCGGTGAGGTAGACCTCGCCGAGCAGGAGGCCGTCACGTGGCTCGGCGACCGCGCGCCAGCGCCGGTAGACCTCCAGGACGCCGGGGCGGTTCGTGTCGTAGACGTGCTCGAACCGGTCGAAGACGCTGAGCAGGTCGCCGGGGGCGGCCTCGGCGGGGCTTGCCGCCGGCGGCAGGTCCGGCAGGTCGGGGTGCTTGACGAGGGCGTGGGCGACGTCGATGCGGAAGCCGTCGACCCCGCGGTCGAGCCAGTCGGCGATGAGCCCCTCGAAGGCCTCGGCGACCTCGGGGTTGGCCCAGTTGAGGTCGGGCTGCTCGGGCAGGAAGAGGTGGCACCACCACTGCCCGGTGGCCTCGTCGTAGGTCCACGCGGGTCCGCCGAAGTGGCTCACCCAGTTGTTCGGCGGGCCGCCGTCGGGCGCGGAGTCGCGCCAGAGGTACCAGTCACGCTTGGGGTCCGAGCGCGACGAGCGCGAGGCCCGGAACCAGGGATGCTCCGAGGAGGTGTGGTTGGGCACGAGGTCGAGGAGCACGCGCATGTCGCGGGCGTGGGCCTCGTCGAGCACGCGCGCCAGCGCCGCGTCGCCGCCGTACTCCTCGGCCACGCGGCGGTAGTCGGCGACGTCGTAGCCGTGGTCGGCGAGCGGCGAGGGGAAGCACGGGGTGATCCAGAGGAGGTCCACACCGAGCCAGGCGAGGTACTCGAGCCGCTCGGCGAGACCGAGGAGGTCGCCGACGCCGTCGCCGTTGCCGTCGGCGAACGAGCGCAGGTAGACCTCGTAGCCGACGCGACCCGACCACCAGCGCCGCGTGGCCTCGCTCATGCGCCGTCGCCGTTGCCGACCGCCCACACCGCCCGGCCGAGCTCGAGGGAGGTCGTGAGGTCGGGGTGGCCCGGCACGACGCGGACGGCGAGGCCGTACTCGCCGGCCGAGGCCGCGCAGAGCTGGCCGCGGTAGACCGCAGGGGCGCCCTTCGGCGCGGCCTCGAGCTCGAGCTCGACGGTCGTGCGGTCGGTGAGCGCCCCGTCGGCGTCGACGGGTCCGTGGAGCAGCTCGACGCGCACGTCGTCGGTCGTGAGCTCCCCGAGGTCGACGGTCACGCGGGCGTCCCGGCACTCACCGAGCGAGCCCACCGCGTCGTCGACGTCGACGTCGGCGATGGCCACCGAGGGCCAGCGCTCCTCGAGCTCGCCGCGCCAGCGGGCGAGATCCCGGGCGGGCCGCCGCGATCGCGCCTGGAGCCGCTCGGAGCGCTCGGCGATCGGCACGTAGAAGTCACGGGCGTAGTCCTGGACCATGCGCGTGGCGAGCACCGGCCCGCCGAGGGTCGACAGCGACCGCCGCACCGTGCGCAGCCAGCGCCGCGGGAAGGGCCCCTCGCTGCGGTCGTAGAACGACGGCACGAGGACCTGCTCGAGCAACTCGTAGAGCGCCTGGCAGTCCGCGGCGTCCTGCTGGGCGGTGTCGGCGAGCTCCTCGCCGGCGCCGATCGCGAAGCCGTTGGCACCGTCGAAGAGCTCGTCCCACCACCCGTCGAGGGTCGAGCAGTGCAGCGCACCGTTGAGCACGGCCTTCTCCCCGCTCGTCCCGCAGGCCTCGTGGGGCCGGCGCGGGTTGTTGAGCCACACGTCGACGCCGGCGTAGAGCGTCCGGGCGAGATCCATGTCGTAGTCCTCGAGGAAGACCAGGCGCGTGCGGATCTCGGGATCGGCGGAGAAGTGGACGAGCTGGCGGATGAGGTCCTTGCCGCGCTCGTCGCGCGGGTGGGCCTTGCCGCTGAAGACGAACTGCACCGGGCGGTCGGTCGACAGCAGCATCGCCCGCAGGCGCTCGGGCTGCTGCAGCAGGAGCGTGCCGCGCTTGTACTCCGCGAACCGTCGGGCGAAGCCGATCGTCAGCGCGGTGGGGTCGAAGACCTCGTTCGTCCAGCCGAGACCGCTCGAGGGCTCGCCGCGTCGCTCGCGCTGCGCGCGCACCCACTTGCGCAGCTCGACGACGAGGCGCTCCCGCGCGCGCTCGCGCAGCCGCCACAGCTCGTCGTCGCCGATGGCATCGACCTCGCGCCAGGCCTCGGGGTCGATGGCCCAGTCGGCGGGCAGGTGGCGGTTGAAGGTCGCCGAGGCCTCGGGCCCCACCCAGGTCGCCGCGTGCACGCCGTTGGTCACCGCGTCGATCGGCACCTCGGAGACGGCGAGGTCGGGCCAGAGGCCGGCGAACATCGCCCGGGCGACCTTGCCGTGGAGCTGGGACACCCCGTTGGCGCGCGCGGAGAGGCGCAGGCCCATGACCGCCATGTTGAAGTCGTGCTCGCCCGGGCCGGGCCGCGGCTGGCCGAGGGCCATGAGCGTGTCCATGTCGATGCCGCAGTCGCCGGTGAACCGCGTGAAGTAGCGCTCGATGAGATGGCGCGGGAAGACGTCGATCCCGGCGGGCACCGGGGTGTGGGTGGTGAAGAGCACCGAGGCGCGGGAGGCCTCGATCGCCTCGTCCCACGACAGCCCCTCGGCGGTGATGAGCCGGCGGACGCGCTCGAGCCCGAGGAAGCCCGCGTGGCCCTCGTTGGAGTGGTAGACCGTCGGCGCGGCGGGGATCTCACCGGCCTCGAGGGCGACGTCGAGGGCGCGCATCCCGCCGATGCCGAGGACGATCTCCTGGCGCAGGCGGTGCTCGTTGTCCCCGCCGTAGAGCTTGTCGGTGACCTGGCGGTCCTCGGGGGTGTTCTCCGGCAGGTCGGTGTCGAGCAGGAGCAGCGGGATGCGCCCGACATCGGCGCGCCAGATCTGGCAGGCGACGTGGTGGTCGGCGAGGCGCACCATGACCTTGCGCGGCTGGCCGTCGACCTCGAGGCGGGTCAGCGGCAGCCCGTGGGGGTTGAGGTCGGGGTAGGACTCGCGCTGCCAGCCCTCGCTGTCGAGGAGCTGGCGGAAGTAGCCGTGGCGGTAGAGCAGCCCGACGCCGACGAGGTCGAGGCCGAGGTCGCTCGCGGCCTTGAGGTGGTCGCCGGCGAGCACGCCGAGGCCGCCGGAGTAGGTCTGCATGACGTGGGTGATGCCGAACTCCGGGGAGAAGTAGGCCACACGTGGCGGGGCGACCTCCTCGACCTGCGCCCAGCGGTCGCCGGTGAGGTACTCCCGCAGGTCCTCCTGGCGGCGCGCGAGCTCGGCGCGGAAGGCCTCGTCGTCGGCGAGCTCGGCGAGGCGGTCCGTGGTGAGCCGCCCGAGCAGCTCGACCGGGTTCTCCCCGCTGGCCTCCCAGGCCTCGGGGTCGGCCCAGCGGAACAGCTCCCGCGTGGGACGGTCCCACGCCCAACGGAGGTTGCCGGCGAGCTCGTTGAGGCCGGCGAGCTCGTCGGGCAGGGACGGCTGGATGCGGAAGGTGCGCAGAGCCTTGATCACGCGGAACTCCTGGGAGGATGCTGGGTCGGTCGTCGTGGCCGCGGTGCCGTGCGGTGGTCCCCGCGCGCCTTCGCGGGCGTCACCGCCGGATCGCCGTCGAAGGGTAGCCCCGCTGGCCCGCGGAGTCGAAGCCGCGTCGCCCTGTCCGTCGGACGCGGGGAGGACGGGTTCGCGCTCGCGGCGATGATGTGCAGAATCCGTGCTTGGTCGTCCCCCCGTCCCGTCCGCGCGGGCCACCCCGCTTGCCACGCCAGGTCACCACATGAGCGAAGAACAGGAACGCACCCTCCTCCAGCGGCTCGGCCTGCCCTTGGCCGTCGTGGCCTTCCTGCTGCCGATCGTGCTGCAGCCCGACGGGCTCGACGCGGCGGGCCACCGGATGTTCGGCATCTTCCTCGCCGCGATCGTCCTGTGGATCACCGAGGCGGTGCCGCTCTACGCCACCGCGGTCCTCATCATCTTCGGGGAGATCCTCTTCATCTCCGAGGCCTCGGTGATGCCGCTGCCGGAGGGCTTCGAGGCCCCGCCGATCGACGACTTCTACTCGGCGCTCGCCAACCCCGTGCTCATGCTCTTCCTCGGCGGGTTCTTCCTCGCCGAGGGCGCGGCGAAGTACCGCCTCGACCGCAACCTCGCGCGGGTGCTGCTGCGGCCCTTCGGGACCTCGCCGACCGGGATCATGCTCGGGCTCATGCTCATCACCGCGGCGCTCTCGATGTTCATGAGCAACACCGCGACCGCCGCGACGATGACCGCGGTCGTGCTGTCGGTGACCGCGACCCTGCCGCCGGGTGACCGGTTGCGCACGAGCCTCGCGCTGTCGATCCCCATCGCCGCGAACGTCGGCGGGATCGCCACCCCGGTCGGCACCCCGCCCAACGCCATCGCCCTCGCCGGCCTCACCGAGCGGGGCATCTCGATCAGCTTCCTCGAGTGGATGCTCGCGACGCTGCCGTTCGTCATCCTCATCCTGGTCGCCGCCTGGTGGCTGCTCGGCCGACTGCACCGCTCCGAGACCAAGGAGCTCAAGCTGGAGATGGAGGGCGAGTTCGACATGAGCCGCCCGGCGATCCTGTTCTACGGCGTCTTCGCGCTGACGATCGCGCTGTGGCTCACCGAGCCCCTCCACGGCGTCCCTGCCACCGTCGTGGGATTCCTGCCCGTCGTCGTGCTCCTGTCGACGCAGGTCTTCGGCGTCACCGAGCTGCAGAACGTCCGCTGGGACGTCCTCTGGCTCGTCGGCGGCGGCATCGCGCTCGCCACGGGCATGGCCGCTGCCGGCGTCGACGAGTGGCTCGTCGCCCTCGTCGCCTGGGAGAACCTGCCCGTCGCGCTCCTGCTCGTCGTCCTCGCGGTGATCTCGCTCGCCCTGTCGACGACGATCTCGAACTCCGCGACGGCCAACCTCCTCGTGCCCATCGGCCTCACCCTCGCGATGAGCGACGCCGTGGCCGTCGACCCGCTGCTCGCGGGGATCATCATCGCCGTGGGCTGCTCGCTCGCGATGGCCCTGCCGATCTCGACCCCGCCCAACGCCATCGCCTACGCCACGGGCGCGGTGCGGACGAAGGACCTCGCCGTCGTCGGGCTCCTCGTCGGCGCGATCGGCCTCGTCCTCTTCCTCGCCGTGGCGCCGCTGTGGTGGAACCTCCTCGGCATCGCCGGGATGTAGCGGGGCGTCGATGATGAGCGAGGAGGAGCCCCAGGGCCTCATGGGCGGCGCGCTGCTGCCCGACGTCGACGACGACAAGCTCGAGTCGATGATGATCGCCGAGCTCGACCGGGCGCTCGACGGGCCGCCGCGCGAGGAGGTGCCCGCCGGCACGATCCTGTTGTGGGAGGGCCAGGTCGTCGACCGGATCGCCGTCCTGCTCGACGGCCGCGTCGAGCTCACGCGCTCGACCGACGAGGGCCACGTCGTCGTCCACGGCGAGTCGACCGGGCGGATCATCGGCCTCGCCTCGCTCACGAGGGCCCGCAAGGCCTCCTTCACCGTGCGCGCGGCGACCAACCTCACGCTCCTGCCGATCGCCCTGCCGCAGCTCGACCGCGCCCTGCGCGCCGACCCCGAGCTGTCCCAGCACTTCGTCAACGTCCTCATCCGCTCGCTGGCGCGCCGCCACCGCCGCGCCGTCGAGCTCCAGGTCGAGAACACCCAGCTCGCGCGCTCCCTCGAGGAGGAACGCGACCAGCTCCGTGACGCCCTCGCCCAGCTCGAGGACGCCCAGGCGCAGGTCGTGCAGTCCGCGCGCATGGCCACGCTCGGGGAGATGGCCGCCGGGCTCGCCCACGAGCTCAACAACCCCGTGGCCGCGCTGACCCGGGCTGCGGAGCACATCGCCGAGGACGCCACCGAGCTCGTCACCGACTGCGCGCAGAGCACCTGGCGGCAGACGGTGCTCGAGCGCGCGATCCGCGCGCCCGCACGCTCGACCGCCGAGCACCGCCGGCGCCGCCGCGAGCTCGCCGCCGAGGTCGGGGACCGCCGGCTCGCCGAGCGGCTCGTCGCCGCCGGGGTCGAGGAGCCCGCCGACGCCGAGCGGCTGCTCGCCGAGGCCGGCCTCACCGACCGCGAGGCGCTGCTCGACGAGCTCGAGCGGCTGCGCCGTCTCGGCGACGCGGTGCGCAACCTCCGCGGCGCCGCCGGGCGGGTCTCCGAACTCGTCTCGAGCCTGCGCTCCTACGCCAGGGCGGGCTCGGACCTCCAGCCCGGCATCGACGTGCGCGAGGGCCTCGAGGACACGCTGCGCCTGCTCAACCACCGGCTCGGCGCGGTCGACGTCGTCCGCGCCTACGACGACGTGCCGACGATCACCGCCCAGCCCGGCGAGCTCAGCCAGGCCTGGACGAACATCATCGCCAACGCGCTCGACGCGATGGAGGACGAGGGCCGCCTCATCGTCGAGGTGGGCGCGCAGGATGAGGCCGTGCGCGTGCGCGTCGCCGACTCCGGCCCCGGCGTCGACGACGTCGACCTCGACCGGGCCTTCGAGCCGCACTTCACGACGAAGGACGGTCGGGTGGCCTACGGTCTCGGCCTCGGCCTGTCGATCACCCGCCGCATCGTCGAGCGTCACGGCGGCGAGATCGCCCTGCAGCCCGCCGAGGAGGGCGCGGGCGCGGAGGTCGTCGTCACCCTGCCGGTGCGCCAGCCCGACGGCGCAGGGTCGCCCTCCGCCGAGGAGGCGTCCGAGCCCGACGAGGCGGCGTCACCCGATCCCAGCACCGGGCCCGCGAGCGAGGGGCCCGCACCCAGCCAGGAGGAGCCCTCATGACCACGCCACGCCTCGTCGTCCTCTGCGTCGAGGACGAGCCCGACGTGCGCGATGCCATCGTCCGTGACCTCGCGCCCTTCGAGCCGGCCGTGGTCACCGAGACCGCCGAGAGCGCCGACGACGCGCGCGAGGCCATCGCCGAGATCACCGAGGGCCGCGACCGCCTCGGGCTCGTCCTCGCCGACCACCTCCTGCCGGGCACGACCGGCGTGGACTTCCTCGTCGAGCTACACGAGGGCGAGGCGACCGCGCGCGCGAAGAAGGTCCTGCTCACCGGCCAGGCCGGGCTCGACGACACCGTCAAGGCCGTCAACCGCGCCGACCTCGACCGCTACGTCGCCAAGCCGTGGGACCCCGAGGAGCTGCGCGCGGTCGTGCGCGACCAGCTGACCGAGTTCGCCTGCGAGCACGTCGACGACGTCCTGCCCTACCTCACCGTCCTCGACAGCGCCCGGCTGCTCGAGGTGCACGGCACCCGCGCCGCCGACCGCTGAGCCGCGGGGCGCCGCTCAGGGGGCGGACGCCGCGGGCTGACGCAGCGGGCCGGTCGAGCCTCGCGCGATGAGCTCGGCGCGGAAGAGGTGCTCCCCGCGGTGCGGGGCGCCCTCCCCGGCGAGCTCGGCGAGCAGCGCGTCGGCCGCGGCCGTGCCGAGCGCGGCGATGGGTTGGCGCATGCTCGTCAGCGGCGGGTCGACGAGGGCCATGAGCGGGGTGTCGTCGAAGCCGACGACCGACACGTCGCCGGGGACGTCGAGGCCCCGTGCACGGACCGCGCGGACCGCTCCCAGGGCGATGAAGTCGCTGCCGCACACCACGCCGGTGACGCCCTGCTCGAGCAGCGGGCCCATCGCCGCCTGCCCGCCCTCGACGGTGTAGGAGGTCTCGACGACGAGGCCCTCATGGGCCGCGGCCGCCGCCGCGCCGAGACGGTCCTCGAGCCCGCGGTGGAAGCCGATGACCTTGCGGTGCGAGGGCTGGTAGCGCGAGGGGCCGACGATGAGCGCGATGCGCTCGTGCCCGAGCGCGGCGAGGTGGCCGACGGCGCGCTCGGTCGCGGTCGCGTCGTCGGTGGAGAGGAACGGGGCGTCGACCTCGGGCATGAACCCGTTGACGAAGACCGCCGGCACGCCGTGGCGGACGAGCAGGGCGTAGGCGCCGCGCTCACCGCGGGCGTCGGCATGCTGGCCCGAGACGAAGACGAAGCCGCCGACCCCGCGGGCCAGGAGGGCCTCGACGTAGGACTGCTCGCTCGTGCCATCGAGCGTGGAGGTCGCGATGACGGTGACGTGGCCGGCGCGCGCGAGGCGCGCCTCGACGGCCTTGGCCACGAGCGGGAAGGCCGGGTTGTCGAGCTCGGGGATGATCACGCCCAGCAGGCCGCGCTCGGGCAGCCGCGCCGCGCCGACGCCCTCGTAGCCGGCCTCCCGCAGGGCGAGCAGGACCGCGGCGCGGGTCTGCTCCCCCACCCCGGGCTTGCCGTTGACGACGCGGCTGACGGTGGCCTCGCTCACACCCACCGCCAGGGCGACGTCCCGCAACGTCGTTCGCATGGCGGGAGCGTACCTGAGTGAACCGGCGAAAGAAAGTCTTTGCGTCGCCCTTGCGCAACCTTGCAGGACCTTGTTACCTTCCCGTTACTGAACGACCTGGCATATGGGGTCAACGGCACGATCCGCCAGCGGCCCGCTGCCACAGGGGCGCCCAACGAGGGCCGTCCACGCAACCGAAGGAGTCGCTGTGAAGCCCACCATGAGACTGCTTGCGCTCATGCTCGCCGCGCTCCTCGTCCTCGCCGCCTGCGCGGAGGACGAGGAGGCCGTCGACGAGCCCGAGGACGACGACGTCGACGTCGAGGAGCCCGACGAGGAGCCCGACGAGGAGGAGCCGGACGAGGAGGAGCCCGAGGAGGAGCCCGTCACCCGGGCCGACGCCGACCTCGTGATCTGGGCCGACGACACGCGCACCCCCGCCCTCGAGCCGTTCGCCGAGGAGTTCGGCGCGGACAACGACGTCGAGGTCGTCGTCCAGGAGCTGCCCTTCGACGAGCTCGACGACCAGCTCATCACCGCCGGCCCGGCCGGTGAGGGCCCCGACGTCATCATCGGCGCCCACGACTGGACCGGCCGCCTCGTCGAGAACGGGGTCATCGCGCCGATCGACCTCGGCGACGTGGCCGACGAGCTCGCCGACGTCGCCGTCGAGGCCTTCAGCTTCGAGGGCCAGGTCTACGGCCTGCCCTACGCCACCGAGAACGTCGCGCTCATCCGCAACGCCGAGATGGTGCCCGAGGCTCCCGAGACCTGGGACGAGCTCATCGACGTCGGCGAGGGACTCGTCGACGACGGCGAGGCCGAGGAGGCCATCGTGTGGCCGACCGAGCCGGCCGACCCCTACCACAACTACCCCGTCATCACCGCCTACGGCGGCTACGTCTTCGGCCAGGACGAGGACGGCTCCTACGACCCCACCGACCTCGGCATCGACAGCGAGGGCTCGATCGAGGCGGCCCAGGCCTACCGTGACTGGGTCGAGGAGGGCATCCTCAACGTCGACGTCACCTACGACCTCATGATCGAGCTCTTCGCGGGCGGCGACGCGCCGTTCACGATCGGCGGGCCATGGACCCTGCCGGACTTCGACGAGGCCGGCGTCGAGTACGAGGTCACCCCGATCCCCGAGATCGATGGCGGCACCCCGCAGCCGTTCGTCGGCGTGCAGGGCTTCATGCTCTCGGCCTTCGCCGAGAACGAGCTGCTCGCGCAGACCTTCCTCACCGACTACATGGCCACCGAGGACGCCCAGCTCGCCCTCTACGACGCCGACCCCCGCCCGCCGGCGATGCTCTCGGCCTTCGACGAGGTCGCCGAGGACCCCGACATCGAGGGCTTCGGCGAGAGCGGCCTCGACGGTCAGCCGATGCCGAACATCCCCGAGATGGACTCGGTCTGGGAGTCCTGGACCGACGCCTACGAGCTCGTCTGGGAGGACGCCGAGGACCCCGAGACGGCCTTCACCCAGGCCGCGGACCAGATCCGCGGGCTCATCGAGTAGGACACCGAACGACACATGGAGAGGGGCTCTGGCATGGCCGGAACGGTCGACGACACCGAGGCCTCCGGCCAGCCGGGGCCCCCTCCGGCACTCGGTCCCCCGAAGCCGCCAGGCGTCCTCGCGCGCTTCGGGGAGACGACCTCGGGGGTGATCGCCAAGCTCCTCGCGCTCGCGGCGATGAATGCCGCGGCGCTGTGGATGATCCTGCGGATGGTGACCCTCGAGGCGCCGTGGTGGGCACTGACGCTCACGGTCCTCGCGACGCTCGTGCTGAACTGGGTCTACCTCGGCAAGCGCAAGCTCCCCTTGAAGTACCTCGTGCCGGGGACGATCTTCCTCATCGTCTTCCAGCTCTACCCCTTCGTCTACACCTTCTACATCGGCTTCACGAACTACGGCCAGGGCCAGGTGCTCACCCAGGAGCAGGCCAGCGACGTCATCGAGCGGCGCTCGGTGCAGGCCATGCCCGACGCCCCGCGCTTCGGCGTCACCCCGATGGCCGACGACGGCACCCCGGCGATGCTGCTCGAAGCGGCTGACGGCAGCCTCGCCCTCGGCACCGCGGAGGGCTTCCTGCCGCTCGAGGAGGCCGACGAGGTCGTCCGCGAGGCCGACGAGGTCGTCGCCGTCGAGGGCTTCGAACGGCTCTCCCTCGGCGAGGCGCAGGACCGCATCGACGAGTTCGCCGAGCTCGAGGTGCCGCTGCCCGACGAGGGCGTCATCGAGCTCACGAGCCTGACCCAGGCGACCCAGCTCGAGCAGCGCTTCGTCTACGACGAGGAGGCCGACGCCCTCGTCGACCAGCTCGACGGGACGGTCTACCCCGCCGATCCCGAGGCGGGGGCCTACCGCGACCCCGACACCGGGCAGCGACTGGCCGGCGCCCCCGGCTGGCGCGTCGTCGTCGGCTGGGACAACTTCACCCGCGCCTTCACCGACGAGCGGATCCGCGACCCCTTCCTCGGCGTGCTCGTCTGGACCTACGTCTTCGCGCTGGGATCGACCGCGGGGACCTTCGCCCTCGGGCTGCTGCTCGCGCTCGTCCTCAACCATCCGGGGGTCAAGGGCCGGCGCCTGTGGCGCGCGCTCATCATCATCCCCTACGCGCTGCCGACGTTCCTCACCGCCCTCATCTGGCGGGGGATGATGAACCGCAGCTTCGGGGTCCTCAACGACCTCATCGGCTACCCGATCCCCTGGCTCGTCGACCCGACGATGGCGAAGGTCAGCGTCCTGCTCGTCAACCTCTGGTTCGGCTTCCCCTACATGTTCATCATCATCACCGGGGCGCTGCAGTCGATCCCCGGCGACCTCTACGAGGCCGCGCAGGTCGACGGCGCGTCCGGCTGGGGCCGCTTCCGCCGCATCACCCTGCCGCTGCTGCTCGTGTCGACCGCGCCGGTGCTGCTCGCGACCTTCGCCTTCAACTTCAACAACTTCAACGTCATCTACCTCGTCACCGGGGGCAACCCGCCGGTGTCAGGGGCGGCGAGCCCGGTGGGGCACTCCGACATCCTCATCAGCTACACCTACCGCATCGCCTTCGAGACCGGCGGGGGGCAGGACTACGGCCTCGGGGCGGTCGTGGCGATCGTGACCTTCCTCATGGTGGCGATCATCTCGGCGATCACCTTCCGCTACATCCGCCCGCTCGAGGAGGTCCACCGATGAGCGCCGCGCCCGACACCGACACCACCCGTCGCGGGCCGGCGCCGCCGCGGCGCAAGGACCCCGGCACGGGCTTTCGCTGGTCGCGCTGGTTCGCCGAGGTCGGGTGGCGCTACCTCGTGCTCGCGGCCGCGCTCGCCTTCGCGCTCTTCCCCGTCGTCTGGGTGGTCTCGGCGGCCTTCAACCCCACCGGCTCGATCGCCGCCCAGCAGCTCATCCCCGACGAGCCGAGCGTCGTGAACTTCGAGGTGCTCTTCGCCCGGCCCTTCTGGCGCTGGTTCGCCAACTCGATGATCGTCGCGGGCGTCAGCGCCGCGGGCACGGTCCTGCTCACCGCCCTGTCGGCCTACGTCTTCAGCCGCATGCGCTTCAGCGGCCGGCGCACGTCGCTGCTGGGCCTGCTGCTGCTGCAGATGCTCCCGCAGTTCCTCGCGATCATCGCGATCTTCCTCATGATGACCTCGATCGGGCGCTACTTCCCCGAGTTCGGCCTCAACACCCTCGCGGGGCTCATCGCGATCTACCTCGGCGGCGCGCTCGGGCTCAACACCTGGCTCATGAAGGGCTTCTTCGACACCGTGCCCGCCGACCTCGACGAGTCCGCCGCGGTCGACGGGGCGAGCCACGCGCAGATCTTCTGGCGGATCATCATGCCGCTGGTCACGCCGATCCTCGCGGTCATCATGCTCCTGTCGTTCATCGTCGCGCTCAACGACTTCATCGTGCAGTCGGTGCTGCTGCGCAGCGAGGAGCAGTACACCCTCGCCGTCGGGCTCTACCTCTTCGTCGCCGAGGACTACGGCGCCCGCTGGGGGCCCTTCGCCGCCGGGGCCCTGCTCGCCGGCGTGCCGGTGGCGATCCTCTTCCTCTTCCTCCAGCGCTACATCACCTCCGGGCTCACCCTCGGCGCGGTGAAGGGGTGAGGCCGACCACGCCGCTGGCTGCGCCCCACCACGACGGCTCCCCGCGCTACGCCGCCACCGAGGCCCCGGCCCTCGGCGAGCACGTCGAGGTGAGGGTGCGCGTGCCCGACGCCGCCGGGGTCGACGCGGTCACGACGCGGTGGGTCGCCGACGGCGAGCCCGAGTACGCCGCCGCCGAGGTCGCCGCCCGCGAGCCCGGGGTGACGTGGTGGCGCGCGCGTGTGGAGGTCGCCAACCCCCTCACCCCCTACCGCTTCCTCCTCCAGGGGCCAGGGGGCTACCGCTGGCTCACCGCCGCCGGCGTCGTCGACTTCGACCCTGCCGACGCGACCGACTTCCGCCTCAGCGCCCACGAGCCGCCACCGACGTGGGCCGGCGACGCGGTGTGCTACCAGGTCTTCCCCGACCGCTTCGCGCGCGCCGGGGAAGCGCCGCTGCCGGACTGGGCGCTGCCGGCGGACTGGGAGGACCCGGTGCGCCGCGGCGGGCCCGAGGCGATGCGCCAGCTCTATGGCGGAGACCTCGACGGCGTCACCGCCCGCCTCGACCACGTCGCCGACCTCGGCGCCGACGTCGTCTACCTCAACCCGGTCTTCCCGGCCCCGTCGAACCACCGCTACAACGCTGCGAGCTTCGACGAGGTCGACCCCGCCCTTGGCGGCGACCCCGCCCTCGCCCGCCTGCTCGACGCCGCCGCAGCCAGGGGCGTCCGCGTGCTCGGCGACCTCACCCCCAACCACTGCGGCTCGACGCACCCGTGGTTCCTCACCGCCCAGGCCGACGCCGGGAGCGTCGAGGCCGGCTTCTTCACCTTCGAGCGCCACCCCGACCGCTACGCGACCTGGCTCGGCGTCCCGACGCTGCCCAAGCTCGACCACCGCGACCCCGAGCTGCGACGGCGCCTCTTCGACCCCGACGACGGCATCGTCGCGCGCTGGGTCCGCGCGGGCCTCTCCGGTTGGCGCGTCGACGTGGCGAACATGACCGGGCGGCAGGGCGCCACCGACCTCACCCGCGAGGTCGCGCGGGACATGCGGGCGGCCCTGCGCGCCGCCGACCCCGAGGCGCTGCTCATCGCCGAGCACGCCTTCGACGCCTCCGCCGACCTCGCCGGCGACGGCTGGCACGGGACGATGGACTACGCGGGCTTCACCCGGCCGGTGTGGTCGTGGCTCGCCACCACCGGGGAGGTCGACTACCTCGGCTCGCCACTGCCCCTGCCGCGCTTCGACGGCGGCCAGCTCGTCGCGTCGCTCACCGCCCTGCGCGCGGCCATGCCCTGGCGCAGCGCCCGGCACAACCTCACGCTCCTCGGCTCCCACGACACCTCCCGCTTCCGCACCGTCGTCGGCGGCGACCGCGCACGGCAGCGCGTCGGGCTCGGCCTGCTCATGACCCTGCCGGGTGTGCCCTCGGTCTTCGCCGGCGACGAGATCGGCCTGACCGGACGCGACAACGAGGAGGCGCGCCAGCCGATGCCGTGGGACCGGCGGCGCTGGGACCACGACACCCTCGCGACCTACCGCGAGCTCATCGGCCTGCGCCGCGCCCACGTCGCGCTGCGCCGCGGCGGGCTGCGCTGGGCCCACGTCGGCGCCGACGTCGTCGTCTTCCTCCGCGAGCACCCCGCCGAGCGCCTGCTCGTCGCCATCGCCCGCAGCGCCCACGAGCCCGTCGACCTCGATGCGCGCGGCGTCGGCGCCGAGCGCGCCAGCGCCCTCCTCGACGGCGAGGACCTCGTGGCCGCCGATGGTCGGCTGCGCCTCGGCGGGGACGGCCCGCGCGTCGCGCTGTGGCGCCTCGAGGCCTGAGCGTCTCGGCCCGGGCCGGCGAGCTGGGGCGCGGCGCTACAGGTGGGCCGCGGTGCTGCCGACACTGAGGTCAGCCCGCGACGTCGCCGCCGCGGCGCGACGACCGTGACGAGAGAGGCGAGCATGCCGCCCAGCGCCGAGTCCCCCCAGACCCTCGACCACGTCGGCTCGAGCGACTACGCGCGCCGCTTCGGCCGCATGCTCCGCCGCGCGCGGCACACCCAGGGCCGCAGCCGTCGTCAGCTCGCGGCGACCGCCGGCTCGACGCTGTCGGCCCGCGACCTCGGCACCTACGAGCGCGGAGGGGTCCGGCTGGGCGTCGCCGACGTCGAGCGCCTCACCGACCTCTACGGCCTCGACCTCGCCGACGTCGAGCGCGGCCGCCAGGTCGTCGTCATCGACCTCGACGCCGGGCAGCTCAACGTCGCCGGCGAGGTCGTCGCGCTGCCCGCCGACGCCGACCCGGCCGAGGCGCTCCAGCGCTACGTCGGCGTCGTCAACCGCCTGCGGCAACAGCCGATGCGCACACCCGCGACGCTGCGCACCGACGACGCCCGGGCCCTCGCCGAGGCCTTCGAGCTCGACAGCGAGGAGCTCATCGAGCTGCTCACCGAGGCACTCGGGGAGTACGCCACGCAGCGCCGCCGCCTCCACGCGCTGCGCGGCGGCGGCGGCAGCCTCGCCGTCGTCGTCGTGCTCGGCGTCGCGGGCGCGACGCTCGGCGAACGGGGCCATGCCGACCTCGACGACGCGCTCGCCCCCGCCGCGGTGAGCGCCGAGCCCGAGGGCCTCGACGCCGAGGACGCGACCGCGCTCCCCGAGCCGGAGCCGCTCGCCGACCCCGCCACCCGCTTCGGCCCCGACCTCGACCCAGCCGTCGAGACGCGCGAGCCGACGGCGGAGCCCTCCACCGAGCCCTCCCCGCAAGCCCAGCCGGCACCAGAGCCCTCACCCGAGCCCTCCCCGCAGGCCCAGCCGGCACCAGAGCCCTCACCCGAGCCCTCGCCCTCCCCGTCGCCCGAGGCGACCGACGAGGCCTTCGTCGACGAGACGAACATCGACGCCCCCGACGGCCCCGTCGTCATCGAGGCCGAGGAGGCC